>NZ_BAAASJ010000125.1:17334-98736 GCF_039532825.1 Streptomyces vastus | reverse complement strand
TGCCCGACGGTCGCCGCCCTTTGGTCCTGCGCCACGCGCCGGGGCTGGGGTCGGCGCACCGTGTCCTGCCCGGTGGCGGGCCGCGCGGGCCATTGCCCGAGGGCCGCCGTCCCTTGGTCCTGCGCCGTGCGGCCGGGGCTGGGGTCGGCGCACCGTGTCCTGCCCGGTGGCGGGCCGCGCGGGCCATTGCCCGAGGGCCGCCGTCCCTTGTCCTGCGCCGCGCCGCCGGGGCGGGTCAGCGCACCGCGGTGTCATCCCCGGCGGTGAGCCGCGCGATCGGGGCGGGCGGGGCCGCGGCCGGAAGGTCGACCCGAAGCAGCGCGCCACCGCGTGCGGAGCGGGCGACGGTGGCCCGGCCGCCGTGGGCGTCGACGACCCGCTGCACGATCGACAGCCCCAGACCGGATCCCGGCAACGCCCGGGCGCTGTCGGCACGGTAGAACCGGTCGAACACCCGCGGTACGTCGGCGGCGTCGATGCCCGGCCCGGCGTCGTCGACCTCGAGCACCACCGACGCGCCCTCGGCACGGAGCCGGACCTGGACCGGCTGGTCCGCGGGGGACCACTTGCCGGCGTTGTCGATGAGGTTGAGCACCGCCCGCTCGAGCGCAGCGGGACGCCCGCTCACCCACACAGAGGTCACGTCCAGCACGACCTCGATGTCGGGCACGCGGGAACGCGCCCGGGTGGCAGCGGCCACCACCACGTCGGCGAGGTCGAGCACCTCGGTGCTCTCGTCGCTGACGTCACCGCGCGCCAGGTCGGTCAGCTCGGCGGCAAGGGTGCTCAACTCGGCCACCTGGGCGCCGAGATCGTTGAGCAGCCGGGTCCGGCTCTCCGCCGGCAGTGCGCTGTCCAGGGTGCCGCGCCGATCGAGCCGGATCAGCAGCTCGACGTTGAGGCGCAGGCTGGTGAGCGGGGTCTTGAGCTCGTGGGCGGCGTCCTCGGCGAGCAGCCGCTGGGCCCGCCGGGAGTCCCGGAGCGCGGCGAGCATGTCGTTGATCGACTGGATCAGCCGCCGGATCTCCCCACCGCCCTCATCCGGGATGTCGGCGTCGAGATCCCGGGTGTGCGCGACACGTACCGCGGCGGCGGTCAGCCGGTCGATCGGTGCCAGCCCGGTCCGCGCCACGGTCCGCCCGACAAGGGCACCGCCGACCACGCAGAGCAGCCCGATCAGCAGCATGCCGAACCCGAACCGGTTGATCGGGCTGTCGTCGACGACGTGGGCCACCTGGACCGCGCCGTCGCCCGCCCGCAGCGTGTAGATGACGTAGCCGTCCTCGTCGCTGTCGTTCGACTCCATCAGGTCGGCCGACGCGCCCTGCGCCACGCGCCCGGCGTCCTCGCTGACCGGGGGCAGCGCGGGTTGGCCGGCCGGCGTCCGGATCGAGCCGTCGGGCAGGATGACCCGCACCAGCCGACCGGATCCGGGATACGGCGGTAGCTGGACCTGCGCCAGACCGGCGCGCTCCGCGTTCGTCGCCAGGACGCGGGAGTCGGCGCGCAGCTGATTCTCGGCGGTGTCTCGCAGCTCCCAGTCCAGTAGCTCGCTGGCCACCTGGAAGGCCACGAACACGCTGACCGCGATGGCCGTCGCCGCAATCACCGTCAGCCTGGCCCGCAGGGACCACCGGCGCCACCATCGGGTCAGCCGGCGCGGTTCCCGGCCGGCGTGCCTGCTCACGGAGGAGTCTCCCGCAACGTGTATCCCAGGCCGCGCAGCGTGTAGATCAATCGCGGCTCACCCTCGGCCTCCATCTTGCGGCGCAGGTAGCTCACGTATACCTGGAGGTTGTTGGCGGTGGAGCTCATGCCGAAGCCCCAGATCGCGTCGAACAGCGCGTCGCGGGTCACGACCCGGGTCGCGTTGCTCAAGAGGACCTGCAGGAGGGAGAACTCGGTCCGGGTCAGGCGCAGCGGCCGCGCGCCCCGCCACGCCTCGAACCTGTCGGGATCGAGCCGGACGTCGGCGAACGACAGGATCTGCGACTCCTCGTCGGTCGGCGTGCGTCGGCGCAGCAAGGCCCGCACCCGGGCCAGTAACTCCTCGGTGGCGAACGGCTTGGGCAGGTAGTCGTCGGCGCCCGCGTCCAACCCCGCGACCCGGTCGGAGACCTGGTCACGGGCGGTCAGCATCAGCACCGGCAGATCCCGGCCCGCGGCCCGCAACCGCCGGCAGGTCTCCAACCCGCCGAGGCGGGGCATCATCACGTCGAGGATCAGCAGATCCAGCGTGTCACCGCTGGCCTCACCGACCCCGTCGAGCACGGCGAGACCGTTGGCGACGGTGCTGGTGTCGTAACCCTCGACCTGGAGCACCCGCTCCAGCGAATCCCGGATGGCCGCTTCATCATCCGCGATCATGATCCGCACGCCGGCCCGCCCCCCTCCAGTCGATGCTTTTGCCGCTCATTGTCCCCGATCAACCTGAGGCCAGGATTAGAGCGTCGCCGCTGTGGTGCCCGCGGGCCGTGCTCTTACGGATACTTAAGATCGTTTCCTACGTGGTGAGGCGGACGAGGCGCTTGTAGCAGCATAGGGCGGCGGCAAGTCCGAGAAATGCCAGGTAGTTGCGGGGCTGGCGCTCGTAGCGGGGACTGAGTCTGCGGTAACCGGACAGCCATGACGTTGCGTGCGCTCGATCACCCACCTCCGACGCCCTAATCGCTCGCTGGATTCGATGCCTTTCCGGGCGATGCGAACTCCGATACGTTTCCATCGGGGTCATCTGCGCAGGTCGGCGCGGTCGTAGGCTTTGTCTGCGTGTAGGCGCTGGGGCTTGAAGTACCGGCCGCGGTGAGGGTCGTGTCTCCTTACGTTGTTCCTGGGGCTGATTCCGGTCACTCGTAGGATCGGAAGGCCCAGGGATGCTGGGTGTGGCTGCGTGTCTCCAGCCCAGTGGTGGCTTCAAACGATTGGCCGCCCGGCATCCCGCGACGAGCCGGCCACTCATTGGGATGCGCGGCAAAGATCGCTTGGTGAGGACACGCTGGCGAGGTCGTCCTGCGACAGATAGAGGAACGACTTCGGAGGCGGCCGTGCCCCAACTGTGGGCTGGTATGGATGCAGGCAAGGCCGAGCACCACTGCGTGGTGCTCGGTGCTGACGGCACGCGGGAGCTGTCGCAGCGTGTGGTCAACGACGAGAATGCATTGCTCAAACTGATCAGCGATGTGCTGGAGTTGAGCGGCGGTGAGCCGGTGACGTGAGCGATCGACCTCGACGCCGGCGGGGCTGCCCTGATGATCGCGCTGCTGACCGACCACGGGCAAAAGGTCCTCTACATCCCCGGCCGCACCGTCCATCACGCCTCCGGATCCTACCGGGGCGATGGGAAGACGGACGCGAAGGATGCCTTCGTCATTGCGGATCAGGCGCGCATGCGATGTGACCTTCAGCCGGTTCACCGCGGCGACGAGATTGCGGTCGACCTGCGGTTTCTCACCTCGCGTCGCCTGCACCTGGCTGCGGACTCCTGCTGGACCTCGTCGACCGCGCGGAGGTCCGCGACGCCGCGGCCGCGTGGACCGGACGGGTCAACTCCGTCATCGCCCGCACGGACCGGGTGGACGTCGACGCCTTGCTGATCCGGCCCGACGGCTGTGTCGCCTGGGCCTTGCCGACCGGGCAGGACCTCGACGCCACCACGCTGGTGCGTGCGCTGGGCACCTGGTTCGGCCAACCGGCCTGAGCACCGTATTAACGTTCGTCTCAGGTTCGCTTGGTAGGAAGTAGGCATCCGGATAAGCGAGGTAACCCGTCGTGTCTTGCAGACGGATGCCGCACGGATACCGCACCACACAAACACCTGAGGAGAAACTGACATGAAGTCCAACGCAAACCCTCTGAAGCACCTCACGACGGGACGCCGCGGCTTTCTAGCCGGCACGGCAGCACTTGGCATTGGTGCCGGCTTGTCCACGCATGCCATTGCCTCCCGCGCGGCAGCGAACGAGACTACGGATTTTTCACAGCGAGACCAGGACCTGCCCTTCATCGGCACGGAAGAGACCTTTTCCACCCATGAGTTGATGGTGCTGAACGACAGGCTGTTCCTCGAGGATACTGGTCTTGCCGAGCTCGGCCCGCGCCGCATCGGTGCAATGGATGAAGCAGGGCTCAACGTTCAAATCCTCTCCGCACATACGCCAGGTGTGCAGAATGTCAAAGGTCAGAAGGGAATCGATTTTGCGTATCGTCTCAACAAGTTGCTTGTCGATGGACCGATGGCCACCTATCCGGGGCGGTTTAAGGCATTTGCAACCTTGCCTCTGCAGAATCCGGAGGCCTCGGCAGACGAACTGGAACGCACAGTACGGGAAGATGGCTTCCTGGGATGTTTGACCAATGGAATCATCGGGAATAAATTCCTCGACCATCCCGACTTTGAGCCCCTGCTGGCGCGCGCCGAAGCCCTTGATGTGCCGATATACATCCATCCGGGCCTGCCGCCTGACGAGGTTTTCGAAATCTACTACAGCAATATGCGGCCGGAATATCAGAAGGAGTTCCAGGACCAGGTTCTCAGCATCTCTGCATATGGATGGCACCAGGAAGTCGTTACTCAGTGCCTCCGAATGATCACCTCAGGAGTATTCGACAGGTATCCCAACCTCCGGATTATCATCGGCCATATGGGAGAGGGGCTTCCGTTCTTCTACAAACGCGTCGTGGAGAAGATGAGCGAAGTGACCAAGAAGAGCCTGGACAAGCCGTTCGAGCAGTATTTCCATGACAATTTCTGGTTCACAACCAGCGCATTCCCCCAGACTGAACTGCTCGATCTCCTGCTGAAGTACATAGGTGTGGATCGAGTGATGTTTGCAACCGACTACCCGTTTGCAAATATGAAAACTCAAACCGACTGGTTCCGGGGAGTCGCTTTGCCACGCGAAGCCAAGGAAAAAATTGCGTTCCGAAATGCGGAAAAACTGTTCGGAATTAAAGTCTGACACTGTGCGTGCCGAGAATCTCGTCCGCGCAGGTCATCCCGCTTGCGGCCGCTGCCAGTTGCCACGGCATGATGACCACTCGTGCTCCTGCGTCTCGCCTATCTGACCGTGTCGAATGCCTTCGCCGCGCTCTGGCTGCTCCCGATGAGCGACCGCGCCAAGGAGGCCGAGATCCTGGCCCTACGCCACCAGATCACGGTCCTTGAGCGCCAACTCGGCCCGAAAAGGGTGAAGTTTGCCCCCGAGGATCGGGCCTTCCTCGCCGCGCTCCTGGCACCGCTGCCGCGCCAGGTGCTGCGTCGTCTCCGGCTCCTGGTACGTCCGGACACGGTGCTGCGGTGGCACCACAACCTGGTGAAGCAGCGGCACGCCCCGCATCTGCCGCCCCAAGCGGCCCGGACGGCCGCGCACCGTCCGCTCGATCCGGGCGCTGGTCCTGCGCCTGGCCCGCGAGAACAGCGGCTGGGGCTACCGCCGCATCCACGGGGAACTGGCCGTGCTCGGCATCACGGTCGCCCCGTCCACTGTCTGGGAGATCCTCAAGGCCGAGGGCGTCGACCCGGCGCCAGAACGGACCGCCACCACCTGGGCCGGCTTCCTGCGCTCCCAGGCCGACGCCCTGCTGGCCATGGACTTCATCGAAACCATCACCCTGACCGGGCAGCGGCAGTACATCCTGGCCGTCATCGAGCACGCAACCCGCCGCATCCGCGTCCTGGGCACCACCGCGCACCCCACCGCGGGCTGGGTGACCCAGGCGGTCAAGAACCTCGTCATGGACCTTGAGGACGTGGGCGCGCACGCCGCCTACCTGATCCGCGACCGCGACGCGAAGTACCCTGCCCTGATCGACGAGATCCTCGCCGACGTCGGCATCCAGAGCGTGTTCACCGGCGTCCGCATGCCAAGGATGAACTCGATTATGGAGAGATGGGTGCTCAGCCCCCGCCGCGAGCCCCTCGACCGCACCCTCATCTGGAACGCTCACCACCTGCGCCATGCCCTGAGCGAGTACGAGCGGTTCTACAACGAGCACCGCACCCACCGCTCCCTGCAGGCAGCCGCGCCGCTGCGCGCACTCCCCGAAACCATCACCGACCCCAGGGAGATCGCTCGCCTCGACATACGTCGACACGACCGCCTCGGCGGAGTGATCCACGAGTACCAACACGCCGCTTGAGCTGCACGGACGTGATTCTCGGCACGCACAGAGCCGTGTCGGCGCTGCGGCACCGTGATCCGGCGGCGGCCATGGATGAACCGCTCCAGCTACTTCTGCCCGCGCTGTCAGCGAGTGCCACGCGTCGCGTCGTAACGCTCGCGCGCCGCCAGGACCTCGCCCATGCGACCCTCCATGAAGTGGATGAGGGCCAGCAGCCGCTCAGCGACCTGGTGGCCGAGCGGCGTCAGTTCGTAGTCCACACGCGGGGGGTTCGTGGGCTGCGCCTCACGGTGCACCAGACCGTCGCGCTCCAGTGCGTGCAGCGTCTGCGACAGCATCTTCTCGCTCACGCCGTCGACGCGCCGACGCAGCTCATTGAAGCGGAACGGGCCTTCGTACAACGCCCCGAGGGTGAGCCCGCCCCAGCGCCCCGTGACGTGCTCCAGGGTGCCCCGCGAGGGACACCCCTTGGAGAACACGTCAAACGGAAGATCCTGTGTCTCCGTTAGGTCCATACCTTGAGCGTACTCCGGCGCAGCGCCTACCAACAGGTGGCGCTAACCAAGGGAAATCGCTCAGTGGTCGCTCAGTAGCCGAAGTCCTGCGTCCACCAGGGTCCGCCCGCAGCGAAGTGGGCGCCGACTCCCAAGGTCTTGAAGTCGCAGTTCAGGATGTTCGCGCGGTGGCCGGGGCTGTTCATCCAGGCCTCCATGACGGCCTCGGCGTCGGCCTGGCCACGGGCTATGTTCTCGCCGCCGAGGTTCGCTATGCCGAGTACGTCCGCCCGGTCCCAGGGGGTGGCCCCGCTCGGGTCGGTGTGGTCGAAGAAGTCCCGCTCGGCCATGTCCTCGCTGAAGGCCTGGGCCAGCTTGGCGAGCGTGCCGGACGCCGTCACCGGGCTGCAGCCCGCCTTCTCCCGCTCCTGGTTCACCAGCTTGAGCACCTTGGCCTCGGCCGCCGTCTGCGGGGACACCGCCTTGGGCGGGGTGGGCTTGGGCACCTTCGTGGCCGTACGCGACGGAGTCGGCGTCGGCTTCGGCTTCTCCGGCGTTTTCGTGGTCGGCTTCGCCGAGGGCTCCTCTGTGGGCTCCTTCGTCGGCTTCGTGGGCGTCGGCGAGGGTGAGGGGGAACGGTCGGCGTCACGGCTCGCGCCGGAGCCGTCCCGGTCGTCGGCGGAGCCGTCCGCACCGCCCTGGGTGCCCAGGCCGGTCGGGAAGTCCGAGGTCTGCACCTTGCCCGCGTTGCTGCCGCCGGCCGTGTTGGTGTCACCGCCGCCCGGAACCAGCCCGGAGGCGACCGCGACGGCGCCCATCGCGACGGCCGCGGAGGCCCCGAGCAGACCGGTGCGCACGGGCACGGCGGCCCTGGCCTTCTTACGGCGGCGGTGCGAGCGCCCGCCGCGGGGGCCGGGAACGGACGCGAAGCTGGTCGTGGCGTACGCGTCGACGTCGCCCGTCGCGTAGAGGTAGGCGGCGCTCCCCGGAGCGGTGTCTCCCGCCGCGAAGAGATACGCGTCACTGTGCGCGTAGGCATCGTTCTGCGGGTGGAGGGCATGCCCCTCGTAGCGGCCCTGCCCGGCCGCCGAGATGGCGTCGGTCGCGTAGTAACCCGCACCGGCCGTTGAGTAGCCGCCGGTGAGTGATCCGTACGTTTGCGTGACGCCGGTGGCGCGGCCTGTGGCGGCGCGGCCGGCGGCGGAGCGTCGGTGGCGTCCCATCTCCTGGCCTTCCTCATCCTTGCAGTCAACGTTCCTCACCCGAACGAGTGAGGTGCATTGCGTCGGGACGGTACCGCATGACGCATGAGGAGGAAGTGCTCAGGAAACAAATGACTCGTTAGCGTGCACCCATGAACGACGATGTGCGACTCGTGGCATGGGTGCGAGGAAGCGTCCAAGGTGTGGGTTTCCGCTGGTTCACCCGCGCCAAGGCGCTGGAGCTCGGCGGCCTGAGTGGCTTTGCTCTCAATTTGCCGGACGGACGGGTACAGGTGGTCGCCGAGGGGCCGCGGTCCGGCTGTGAGGGACTGCTCGACTGGCTGCGGGGAGACGACACACCCGGCCGGGTCGACGGAGTCACCGAGATTTGGGACACACCCCGCGGCGGCTACGACGGCTTCGCCATCCGCTGAGATCCACTGCTCCTCGCGGGCCGCAACACCGCAGGCCGGGGGAACGTGAGCGACCCGGGGCACCTGCCAGAGGCAGAAACTACCTGGTGGTTGCCAAGAACCGCTTGCCGTGGCAGGCTCGCGAAGGAAGGATGATCTCTACGCCCTCAGGGCCCCGCAGGAGAGGCAGCGCCGCCCGTTTCCAGGCCGCGCGCCCCGGGTTGCCCGTCAATACGGGGCGTGATCGTGTTGACCGTCAAACTTTTTGGTGAGACGCTGAAAGCCCCGCGCACCTTAGCTGTTTGGCATGTAAGAACGGCAGCAACAACTGAACAGTGCCAAGCACCACGGGTGCGATTCCCTCACGACCCACACCGCTTCGGTCGGTCACTCATTGTGGAGGACCATCCATCATGGCAAAGGCGCTTCTCGGTTACGTCGGCGGCTCTGACCCGCGACTCCTCGCCGAGATGCGACGGCTCCAGCAGCGCGTCCAGGACCTGGAATCCGAGCTCGTACGGATCCAGGCCGAGAACGACGAGCTGACGGCTGCCGCTTCTCACGAACAGCTTCTGAAGAGCATCGACGTACCCCAGGCGGAGCCTGCGCTCACCTGACCACCACGGCAGACGACGCCGCCAGTGATCAGGCTGTCCGTGTCAGCCGCTAACCAGAATTGCAAGGGACGCTTCGGCGTCCCTTCTTTTTGCCCCCGCCTCTGTCCCGCGCACTCTTTCACTCTCTTTAACGTCTGGTGTGCCCTGCACGTTCATGGGCGAAACCGTTCGTTCATGGAGTGAGACAGACCCGGACGGTAGAGTCCGGCGGCGTGCACCTCAAGGCCCTGACCCTGAGAGGGTTCAAGTCGTTCGCTTCGGCGACCACGCTCCGGTTCGAGCCGGGGATCACGTGTGTCGTCGGTCCGAACGGTTCGGGCAAGTCCAATGTCGTGGACGCGCTCAGCTGGGTCATGGGCGAGCAGGGCGCCAAGTCGCTGCGCGGCGGCAAGATGGAGGACGTCATCTTCGCCGGCACCACCGGGCGCCCACCGCTCGGCCGCGCCGAGGTGTCCCTGACCATCGACAACTCCGACGGCGCGCTGCCCATCGAGTACGCCGAGGTCACCATCACGCGGATCATGTTCCGCAACGGCGGCAGCGAGTACCAGATCAACGGTGATACGTGCCGATTGCTGGACATTCAGGAGCTGTTGTCCGACTCCGGCATCGGCCGCGAGATGCACGTCATCGTCGGCCAGGGCCAGCTCGACTCCGTCCTGCACGCCGATCCGATGGGGCGCCGGGCCTTCATCGAGGAGGCCGCGGGCGTCCTCAAGCACCGTAAGCGCAAGGAGAAGGCGCTGCGGAAGCTGGACGCGATGCAGGCGAACCTCGCGCGCGTGCAGGACCTGACGGACGAACTGCGGCGCCAGCTCAAGCCGCTCGGCCGCCAGGCGGCCGTCGCGCGCCGGGCCGCCGTCATCCAGGCAGACCTGAGGGACGCCCGGCTGCGGCTGCTCGCCGACGACCTCGTACGACTCCGCCAGGCGCTCCAGGCCGAGATCGCCGACGAGGCCGCGCTCAAGGAACGCAAGGACGCCGCCGAGGCCGAACTGAAGAAGGCGCTCCAGCGGGAGGCACAGCTCGAGGACGAGGTGCGGCGCCTCACCCCGCGGCTCCAGCGGGCGCAGCAGACCTGGCACGAGCTGTCGCAGCTGGCCGAGCGGGTGCGCGGCACGATCTCGCTGGCCGACGCCCGGGTCAAGAGCGCGACCTCCGTGCCGCCCGAGGAACGCCGCGGACGCGATCCCGAGGACATGGAGCGCGAGGCCGCACGGATCCGTGAACAGGAAGCCGAACTCGAAGCGGCCCTCGAGGCGGCCGAGCGGGCACTGGAGGACACCGTTGCCCACCGGGCCGATCTTGAGCGCGAACTGGCGCTGGAGGAACGGCGGCTGAAGGACGTGGCCCGCGCCATCGCCGATCGCCGCGAAGGGCTCGCCCGGCTGAACGGCCAGGTCAACGCGGCCCGTTCGCGCGCCGCCTCCGCCCAGGCCGAGATCGACCGCCTCGCCTCCGCACGGGACGAGGCCCAGGAGCGGGCGGTCGCGGCGCAGGAGGAGTACGAGGCGCTCAAGGCCGAGGTCGACGGCCTGGACGAGGGAGACGCGGAACTGGCCGAGCGGCACGAGGCGGCCAAGTCCGCGCTGGCTCAGGCGGAGTCCGCCCTGGCGGCGGCCCGCGAGGCGACCACCTCCGCGGAACGCAAGCGCGCCGCCACCCAGGCCCGCCACGAGGCCCTGGCCCTCGGCCTGCGCCGCAAGGACGGCACGGGGGCCCTGCTCGGGGCGAAGGACCGTCTCACCGGCCTTCTGGGGCCGGCCGCCGAACTCCTGACGGTCACTCCGGGCTACGAGGTCGCCCTGGCCGCCGCCTTCGGGACCGCAGCGGACGCCATCGCGGTGACCACCCCCAACTCGGCCGCCGAGGCCATCCGCCTGCTCCGCAAGCAGGACGCCGGGCGAGCGGCCCTGCTGCTGGCGGGGGCACCCGAGGAGGTGCCGGCATCGGGCGACGGCGCAGGCAGCGGCGTAACCCCGGAGTACGACGGGCCTCCGTACGCCGCCGATCTGGTCCGGGGGCCCGCAGAACTCATGCCCGCCGTACGGCGGTTGCTGCGGGGCATCGTCGTGGTCGGGACCCTTGAGGACGCCGAGGATCTGGTGAGTGCGCGGCCGGAGCTGACCGCGGTGACCGCCGAAGGCGATCTGCTCGGGGCGCACTTCGCGCACGGAGGGTCGGCCGGGGCGCCGAGTCTGCTGGAGGTGCAGGCGTCCGTCGACGAAGCCGCAGCCGAGCTGGAAGAACTCGCCGTGCGGTGCGAGGAGTTGAACGAGGCCCAGCATCTCGCCGCCGAACAGCGCAAGGAACGGGCCGCGCTCGTCGAGGAGTTGGGGGAGCGGCGGCGGGCCGGCGAGCGGGAGAGGTCGGCGGTCGCCCAGCAGCTCGGGCGGCTGGCCGGGCAGGCCCGCGGGGCGGCAGGAGAGGCCGAGCGGAGCACCGCCGCTGCCGTGCGGGCGCAGGAAGCCCTCGACAGGGCCCTCGAGGAAGTCGAAGAGCTGGCCGAACGGCTCGCCGTGGCCGAGGAGATGCCCGTCGAGGAGGAGCCCGACACCTCCGTACGGGACCGGCTCGCCGCGGACGGCGCCAACGCGCGGCAGACCGAGATGGAGGCCCGGCTCCAGGCACGTACGCACGAGGAACGGGTCAAAGGGCTGGCAGGACGGGCCGACTCGCTCGACCGTGCCGCGCGCACCGAACGTGAGGCACGCGCGCGTGCCGAGCAGCGCAGGGCACGGCTGAGGCACGAGGCCGCCGTCGCCGAAGCCGTCGCCTCCGGTGCGCGGCAACTGCTCGCGCACGTCGAAGTCTCGGTGGGCCGGGCGGAGGAGGAACGCGCCGCCGCCGAGAGCGCCAAGGCCCTGCGCGAGCAGGATCTTGTCGCGGCCCGGAACGAAGGCCGCCACCTGAAGGCCGAGCTCGACAAGCTCACGGACTCCGTGCACCGCGGCGAGGTGCTCGGCGCCGAGAAACGGCTGCGGATCGAGCAGCTGGAGACGAAGGCGCTCGAGGAGCTCGGTGTGGAGCCGGCGGGGCTCGTCGCCGACTACGGCCCCGACCAGCTCGTACCGCCCTCGCCGCCCGCCGAGGGCGAAGAGCTGCCCGAAGACCCGGAACACCCCCGCAACCAGCCCCGGCCGTTCGTCCGCGCCGAGCAGGAGAAACGGCTCAGGTCGGCCGAGCGGGCGTACCAGCAGCTCGGCAAGGTCAACCCGCTGGCCCTGGAGGAGTTCGCCGCGCTCGAGGAACGCCACCAGTTCCTCAGCGAACAGCTGGAAGACCTGAAAAAGACGCGTGCCGATCTTCTCCAGGTGGTGAAGGAGGTCGACGAGCGCGTCGAGCAGGTCTTCACCGAGGCGTTCCGGGACACGGCCCGCGAGTTCGAAGGAGTCTTCAGCCGGCTGTTCCCGGGCGGCGAGGGACGGCTGATCCTGACCGACCCCGACAACATGCTCACCACCGGCATCGATGTGGAGGCCCGGCCGCCGGGCAAGAAGGTCAAGCGCCTCAGCCTGCTCTCCGGCGGCGAGCGCTCGCTGACCGCCGTGGCGATGCTCGTATCGATCTTCAAGGCCCGGCCCAGCCCGTTCTATGTGATGGACGAGGTCGAGGCGGCGCTCGACGACACCAACCTGCAGCGGCTCATCCGCATCATGCAGGAGCTGCAGGAGGCCTCGCAGCTGATCGTGATCACTCACCAGAAGCGCACGATGGAGGTCGCCGACGCGCTGTACGGCGTCTCCATGCAGGGCGACGGGGTGTCGAAGGTCATCAGCCAGCGGCTTCGGTAGCCCGGCCTCGTCGGCTCTTCGGGCGGATGGACGGTCGCATGACGGTCACAACATGGGCCAGCCATTCAAGTTTCGAACACAACATCCTTACCTCTCTATAGCTTTGCTCACACCGGACCCGGTTGACTTCGAAACTTGAACGAATAACCTCGGAAACGTTGCCTTTACCTTCAGTTGAAGGGCTTGCCCACCCCCCGGCAGCGAGGCCGGCGGCCCGAGGAGTACACGTGACCAGTGCAGCGCAGGTACCCAAGTCAGGAGCCCGAGAGGCTCATCCCGAACACCTCGGGCACGTCATCTTCATCGCGGCGGCGGCCGCGATGGGCGGCTTCCTCTTCGGCTACGACAGTGCCGTGATCAACGGCGCCGTCGAAGCCATCCGGGACCGCTACGACATCGGCTCCGCGGCCCTGGCGCAGGTGATCGCCATCGCGCTGATCGGCTGCGCGATCGGCGCCGCCACGGCGGGCCGCATCGCCGACCGCATAGGCCGCATCCGCTGCATGCAGATCTCGGCCGTCCTCTTCATCGTCAGCGCCGTCGGCTCCGCACTGCCCTTCGCGCTGTACGACCTGGCCTTCTGGCGCATCGTCGGCGGCTTCGCCATCGGCATGGCCTCAGTGATCGGCCCCGCCTACATCGCCGAGGTCGCCCCCGCCGCGTACCGCGGACGCCTCGGCTCCTTCCAGCAGGCCGCGATCGTCATCGGCATCGCCGTCTCCCAGCTCGTCAACTGGGGCATCCTGAACGCCGCGGACGGCGACCAGCGCGGCAAACTGATGGGCCTGGAAGCCTGGCAGGTCATGCTCGGCGTGATGGTCATCCCCGCCATCCTGTACGGCCTGCTCTCCTTCGCGATCCCCGAGTCACCCCGCTACCTCATCTCCGCCGGCAAGGAGACCCGCGCCCGCGAAGTGCTCGCCGAGGTCGAGGGCAAGGACATCGACCTGGACGCCCGCGTGCGGGAGATCGAGCACGCCATGAAGAGCGAACACAAGTCGACCTTCAAGGACCTGCTCGGCGGCAGCTTCTTCTTCCGGCCGATCGTCTGGATCGGCATCGGGCTCTCCGTCTTCCAGCAGTTCGTCGGCATCAACGTCGCGTTCTACTACTCCTCGACGCTGTGGCAGTCCGTCGGCGTCGACCCGACCGAGTCCTTCTTCTACTCGTTCACGACGTCGATCATCAACATCGTCGGCACCGTGATCGCCATGATCTTCGTCGACCGCGTCGGCCGCAGGCCCCTCGCGCTCATCGGCTCCGTCGGCATGGTCCTCGGTCTCGCCCTCGAAGCCTGGGCCTTCTCCTTCGACCTCGTCGACGGCAAGCTGCCGGCCACCCAGGGCTGGGTCGCGCTGATCGCAGCCCACGTCTTCGTGCTCTTCTTCGCCCTCTCCTGGGGCGTGGTCGTCTGGGTCTTCCTCGGCGAGATGTTCCCGAACAAGATCCGCGCCGCCGCCCTCGGCGTCGCCGCCTCCGCGCAGTGGATCGCCAACTGGGCCATCACCGCGAGCTTCCCGTCCCTGGCCGACTGGAACCTCTCCCTGACGTACGTGATCTACACCGTCTTCGCCGCCCTCTCCATCCCCTTCGTGCTCAAGTTCGTCACGGAGACCAAGGGCAAGGCGCTGGAGGAGATGGGATAGGCAAGGCAGTACCGTCCCGGCTCAGCCCTCCGCGGCCCTGAGCCGGGGCAGCACGTTCTCGCAGAACAGATGCATGCTGCGCCAGCCCTCGTCGATCGGCATCCCGCCGGACAACGGATGCAGTACGTAGTTGTCGAGGCCCTGGGCCAGGCACTCGTCCGGCGTCACGATCCGGTACACACCCTCGGCGCGCAGTTCGTCGAGCGTCGTCGCCCCCGACTTCACCGCGGAACGGATGTCGCCGGACTGCCAGGACGCGTACGTCCGCGCCTCGTGCAGGAAGTGCTCGCCGTGCTCCGCCCACACCCGGTCCGGATCCTCGGCCAGGTGCAGCAGCGGAGTCTCGGCCGGAGGCATCATGGTCCAGCCCTCCGTGCCGTACTCCACGAGACGCTCCTTGTAGTAAGCCTCCAGCTCCGGCAGATGCGCGCTCGGGAAGAACGGCAGCCCGAGCCGGGCGGCACGCCGGGCCGCCGCCTGCGAGGAGCCGCCGACCAGCAGCAGCGGATGCGGCCGGGTGTACGGGCGCGGAGTGATCCGGACCGTACGGCCCCGGTACTCGAAGTCCTCGCCCGTCCACGCCTTGAGCAGCGTCTCCAGCAGCTCGTCCTGGAGCTTGCCGCGCCGCTTCCACTCGACGTCGAACAGCGCGTACTCCTCGGGGCGGTAGCCGATCCCCGCGACCGTCACCAGCCGGCCGCCGCTGATCAGATCGAGTACGGCGATCTCCTCGGCCAGCCGCAGCGGATCATGCAGCGGACCGATGATCGCCGAGACCGTGACCGCGATCCGGCGCGTGGCTCCGAAGACCGCGCCCGCGAAGGTGAAAGGCGAGGGCAACCAGTTGTTGGGGACGCCGTGGTGCTCCTCGGTCTGCACGGTGCTCATCCCGCGGTCGTCGGCGTACGCGGCCATCTCCAGGGCGGCCTGGTAGCGGGCGCTGAGGGATTCGCTCGTCGCGTCGGGCTCCACCAGGTTGAAACGTACGACCGTCACGGGCATGGCGCGTCCTCCTTCGGGCGGGTGCCGGAGAAGGGGACGGTAGCTGACGGGGCGTCAGACAGCCATAGTCGTGACATCGGGGCCACACCCTGGAGACACCTCGCGCATCCTGACGGCACCCGCCCGTGAGCGGAGAAAGACGGCGCGTGGAGGGTCGCGCATACTGGTCCCGTTATGGAAATCGTCATCCTTCTTGTAGTCATCGCCGTAGTCGTGATCGGTGCGCTCGGCGGGCTCGTCGTCGGCAGCCGCCGACGGAAGCAGCCGCCCCCGCCGCCTCCCGCCACGCCCGACATCACCGCCCCTCCGGCCGAGCCGCACGTCGGCGACGAGGCCGAGACGCCGCGCGAGGAACCGCGCCGCACGATCGAGGAGGTGGATCTTCCGGACGCCTCGGGGGGCGTCGCCGTCGAGGAACGCCCGGCCGCACCCGAGATCGAGATCCCGGAGCCGACCGAGGGGCGCCTGGTGCGTCTGCGCGCTCGGCTCTCCCGCTCGCAGAACGCGCTCGGCAAGGGGCTGCTCACGCTCCTCTCGCGCGAGCACCTGGACGACGACACCTGGGAGGAGATCGAGGACACGCTGCTCACCGCCGATGTCGGCGTACAGCCCACCCAGGAGCTGGTCGAGGGGCTGCGTGAGCGTGTGAAGGTGCTCGGTACCCGTACGCCCGAGGAGCTGCGCAGCCTGCTGCGCGAGGAACTCCTCAAGCTGGTCGGCACCGACATGGACCGCACCGTGAAGACGGAGCCCGAGGCCAGCAAGCCCGGCATCGTGATGGTCGTCGGCGTCAACGGCACCGGCAAGACCACCACCACCGGCAAGCTCGCCCGCGTCCTGGTGGCGGACGGCCGCACCGTCGTCCTGGGTGCCGCCGACACCTTCCGTGCCGCCGCCGCCGATCAGCTCCAGACCTGGGGTGAGCGGGTCGGCGCGTACACCGTGCGCGGGCCCGAGGCCGGCGATCCCGCCTCCGTGGCCTTCGACGCGGTCAAGGAGGGCAAGGAGATGGGCTCGGACGTGGTGCTCATCGACACCGCGGGGCGCCTGCACACCAAGACCGGCCTCATGGACGAGCTCGGCAAGGTCAAGCGCGTGGTCGAGAAACATGCGCCGCTCGACGAGGTGCTGCTGGTCCTGGACGCCACCACCGGTCAGAACGGCCTCGTCCAGGCTCGTGTCTTCGCCGAGGTCGTCGACATCACGGGCATCGTCCTGACCAAGCTCGACGGCACGGCCAAGGGCGGCATCGTCATCGCCGTCCAGCGCGAGCTGGGGGTTCCGGTCAAGCTCGTCGGCTTGGGTGAGGGTGCGGACGACTTGGCGCCGTTCGAGCCGGAGGCGTTCGTTGACGCTCTTATCGGAGATTGAGCACCTACGAAATTTCGTAGGTGCTGGGAGAAGCGCGCGTTCCCGCGGTGCAGTCGGGGACGCGCGCTTCGCTGTTGCCGCCCCGCGGGGCTATGCCCGCGACCGGTGCGCCACGTAAGCCAGTGTCCCCAGCAGCAGTCTTGCCGCGGGCGGCTTTGTTGCTGAGTCGAGGGCGGGGGAGCGGAGCCAGCGGACCGGGCCGAGGCCGGCGCGGTCGGAGGGCGGGGCTGTGATGTACGTGCCGGGGCCGAGGCCGTGCAGGTCGAGTGTGGCGTCGTCCCAGTCCCAGCCCATGCGGTAGAGGAGCTCGGGCAGTTCGGCCGCTGTGCCGGGGGCGACGAAGAAGTGGGCGCGGCCGTCCGGGGTCGCCGTCACGGGGCCGAGCGGGAGGCCCATCCGTTCGAGGCGGATCAGTGCGCGTCGTCCGGCGGGTTCGGCGAGTTCGATCACGTCGAAGGCGCGTCCCACCGGAAGCAGGATCGCGGCGCCGGGAAAGTCGGCCCAGGCTTCGGTCGCCTGGTCGAGCGTGGCGCCGGCCGGGATGACCGGTGCGAAGTCCAGTGGGTGCGCGCCGGGTGCCGGGCAGTCGGCCCGGCCGCATGAGCAGGAACCCGCGGCGGCTCGGGCGCCGGGCATCACGTCCCAGCCCCACAGTCCGGTGAACTCGGCCACGGCGGTGCACCCCGAGGAGCGGCCGCGGCGACGTGAGCCGGGCCTGATCTCGCGCATCCCACGGCTGCCGCCGATCGTGAAGCCCATGCCCCCTCCAACAGGTTCAGCGCACCGATGGTTACGTGACGGAATCGGAACGTAACCGTGCGTTCCCGGCGTCGACTTGGAGCAAGCAGCGTCCAGAAGCGCTCCGGGTGGTGCGGTTGGTTCCGCGCGCCCCGGCGTGCACCGTTCCGCCACTCCTGGCTGTCCTGTGTCAAGTGAATCGCGGACCGGCAACCGTGAGTTCATTCGAAGGGGTGGCGAATGGTGGCGTTTCCGTATCCGCCATGGCCGGGGAGGTGATCGTAGGATTACTGTGAGTGCACGACTCCTGGGAACGCTCAACTCGTGAGTATGCCGGAGGCAAGTCGGCGCTTCGTTCGACAGGTGAGAACCGCCGGACGGGCGACCGTGTGCACCGGCAATCTGGTAGGGCTTGGCGCACACAGCGCAACAAGTGGTTTCAGAAATGGGGGCGTGCCAGTGGGCGGCAACGGCGGAAGCGGGACGACCGCGACTGGCGCGGACAAGCGCCCCAATGAGCTGCTCGGCTCCTGGTTCGTGCGCAGCGGCTGGTCCAAGGGCGAGCTGGCGCGTCAAGTGAACCGCCGGGCCCGCCAGTTGGGCGCCGGCCACATCTCCACGGACACCTCGCGCGTGCGCCGCTGGCTGGATGGGGAGAACCCGCGCGAGCCGATCCCGCGCATCCTGTCCGAGCTGTTCTCCGAGCGCTTCGGCTGCGTCGTCGCCGTCGAGGACCTCGGCCTGCGCTCCGCCCACCAGTCACCGTCCGTGTCCGGCGTCGACCTGCCGTGGACCGCCCCGCAGACCGTCGCCCTGATCAGCGAGTTCTCCCGCAGCGACCTGATGCTGGCCCGCCGCGGCTTCCTCGGCACCTCGCTGGCCCTCTCCGCCGGTTCGTCCCTGATCGAGCCCATGCAGCGCTGGCTGGTCCCCAGCCCCGCGGGCCCCCGCGAAGAACCCGAGCCCCAGGCCGTCACGCGCCGCGCGGGCCGGCTGTCCCAGCCCGAGCTCGATCTGCTGGAGACGACCACGGTCATGTTCCGGCAGTGGGACGCGCAGTGCGGCGGCGGTCTGCGCCGCAAGGCCGTCGTCGGCCAGCTGCACGAGGTGACGGACCTCCTCCAGGAACCCCAGCCCTCGGCCACGGCCAAGCGCCTGTTCAAGGTCGCCGCAGAGCTGGCCGAGCTGGCGGGCTGGATGAGCTACGACGTCGGGCTGCAGCCCACCGCGCAGAAGTACTTCGTCCTCGCCCTGCACGCCGCCAAGGAAGCCGCAGACAAGCCGCTCGGCTCGTACATCCTGTCCAGCATGAGCCGCCAGATGATCCACCTCGGGCGGCCGGACGACGCCCTGGAACTGATCCACCTCGCACAGTACGGAGGCCGCGACTGCGCGAGCCCTCGTACACAGTCCATGCTGTATGCGATGGAGGCCCGGGCGTACGCCAATATGGGCCAGCCCGGCAAGTGCAAGCGCGCCGTCAGGATGGCCGAGGACACCTTCGTCGACGCCCAGGAGTTCGACGAGCCCGAGCCCGACTGGATCCGCTTCTTCAACGAGGCGGAGCTGCACGCCGAGAACTCCCACTCCTACCGCGACCTCGCCTATGTCGCGGGCCGCAGCCCCACCTACGCCTCGCTCGCCGAGCCCGTGATGCGCAAGGCCGTCGACCTCTTCGAGAAGGACACCGAGCACCAGCGTTCGTACGCACTCAACCTCATCGGGATGGCCACGGTGCACCTGCTGCAGCGGGAGCCCGAGCAGGGTGCGGTGCTCACCAGGAAGGCGCTCATGGTCGCCAAGAAGGTCCGTTCCGAGCGGGTCAACACCCGTATCCGAAAGACCGTCGACACGGCCGTACGCGACTTCGGGGACCTCGCCGATGTGGTGGATCTGACCGAGCAACTGGCCCTGGACCTGCCCGAGACCGCCGACGCGGTCTGATCCGCAAAGCCCCGGCCGCGGCCCGCCGTCCCTTACCGCCCGACTCGGCTCCCCACGCCAGGTCATCGGATGGCAGGCCGCGGTCGGCTGCGCACTTTCGCCAGAAGGTTGCGCCACGATAACGATCGCGCGAGCGGACATCCGGCAGTTCATCAACACGTAACACGGGTGGGCTCTTCGTCATCTCCGTGCAACATGTCGGCGCAACCTGTGAAACGGTGTTGCGCGAGTCTCCTGAGCACAGTCGGCCCTCCCCACGCTTGAGCATCCGCACGGGCCGTTCCCGACGACGAGGAGATATCGGCCTTGAACGGCACAGATACCGGATTCGTATTGATCAGCGCGGCGCTCGTCATGGTGATGACGCCCGGCCTGGCACTCTTCTACGGGGGCATGGTCCGGGCCAAGAGCGCGCTGAACATGCTGATGATGTCCTTCATTTCCCTGGGCATCGTCAGCGTCCTGTGGGTCCTGTTCGGACACTCGCTCGCTTTCAGTGGCGACGTGGGCGGCTTTATCGGGAACCTGGACATGATCGGGCTGAAGGGCGTCAACGCCGACAGCACGATGGAGAACTTCGCCGGCGAGAAGATCTCGGTCCTCGCCTTCTCCCTCTTCCAGATGTTGTTCGCGGTGATCACCGCCGCGCTGATGAGCGGTGCGCTCGCCGACCGCGTCAAGTTCGGCTCCTGGATGGTCTTCATCGGCGCCTGGGTCACCGTGGTGTACTTCCCGGTCGCCCACTGGGTCTGGGGCGGTGGCTGGCTTTCCCAGCTCGACCCGGCCGTGATCGACTTCGCCGGTGGTACCGCGGTGCACATCAACGCCGGTGTCGGCGCCCTCGCGGCGGTCCTCGTCGTGGGTAAGCGGGTCGGCTTCAAGCGGGACCCGATGCGCCCGCACAACCTCCCGCTGGTCCTGCTCGGCACCGCCCTGCTGTGGTTCGGGTGGTTCGGATTCAACGCGGGCTCCGAGCTCGGCGTCGACGGCACCACCGGTCTGATGGCGTTCAACACGCAGATTGCGACCGCCGCCGCCATGCTCGGCTGGCTGATCTACGAGCGCATCCGCCACGGTGCGTTCACCACGCTGGGCGCCTGCTCCGGTGCCGTCGCCGGTCTCGTCGCGATCACCCCGTCCGGCGGCAGCGTCAACGCCTTCGGCGCCCTGCTGATCGGTGTCGTCGCCGGTATGCTCTGCGCCTGGGCCGTCAGCCTCAAGTACAAGCTGGGCTACGACGACTCGCTGGACGTTGTCGGTGTCCACCTCGTCGGCGGTGTTGTCGGAACCCTGCTGGTCGGCTTCCTGGCCACCGGCGGAGTCGGCGGCGGCGACCAGTTCCTGTCGCAGGTCATCGGTGCCTTCTCGGTCATGGGCTACACCTTCGTCGTGACCTTCATCCTCGCCTTGCTGATCAAGAAGACGATCGGCTTCCGGGCCTCCGAGGACGACGAGATCAGCGGTATCGACCAGGCGTCCCACGCCGAGACTGCATACGACTTCAGCTCCGCGGCGGGTTCCCACATGTCCGCCTCCACCGCTGCCACCCCGCCCGCTGCTGAGAGCAAGAAGGTTGAGGCATGAAGCTCATCACCGCAGTCGTCAAGCCCCACAGGCTCGACGAGATCAAGGAAGCCCTGCAGGCCTTCGGGGTGCACGGCCTGACGGTCACTGAGGCCAGCGGCTACGGTCGTCAGCGGGGACACACCGAGGTCTACCGCGGCGCCGAGTACACCGTCGACCTCGTCCCCAAGATCCGTATCGAGGTGCTGGCCGAGGACGATGACGCCGAACAGCTGATCGACGTCATCGTCAAGGCGGCCCGTACCGGCAAGATCGGAGACGGCAAGGTCTGGTCCATCCCGGTCGAGACGGCCGTCCGGGTCCGGACCGGCGAGCGCGGACCCGACGCGCTGTAAAGAGAAGAAGAACAGGAGTCGCTGGGTGACGAGTACGGACGTACGCACGGAAGCAGAGGACTCGGGACCCAGCGGCTACGCGGCGGCCCGGCTGCGCCTCCTCCAGGAGGGGGCGCGGTCCGGGCCGCCGCGCCGTGCGGCCCTTGCGGAACTGACCGACGACTGGCTCACCGGTCTGTTCGATGCCGGAGCCGAAGGGCTGCGCGGCGTCTCCCTCATCGCCGTCGGCGGCTACGGCCGCGGCGAACTCTCCCCACGCAGCGACCTCGACCTGCTGCTCCTGCACGACGGCAGCGCCGACGCGCACGCGGTCGCCGCTCTCGCGGACCGCATCTGGTACCCCGTGTGGGACCTCGGCCTCGCTCTCGACCACTCCGTCCGTACGCCGGCCGAGGCGCGCAAGACCGCGGGCGAGGACCTGAAGGTCCAGCTCGGCCTGCTCGACGCCCGCCATCTCGCGGGCGACCTCGGCCTGACCGCCGGACTGCGTACGTCCGTCCTCGCCGACTGGCGCAACCAGGCGCCCAAACGCCTCCCCGAACTCCAGGAACTGTGCACCGAACGCGCCGAGCGCCAGGGCGAGCTGCAGTACCTCCTCGAACCCGACCTCAAGGAAGCCCGCGGCGGCCTCCGCGACGCTACCGCCCTGCGCGCCGTCGCCGCCTCCTGGCTCGCGGACGCCCCGCGCGAGGGCCTCGCCGACGCGCGCAAGCGGATACTCGACGTCCGCGACGCCCTCCACCTCGCGACCGGCCGCGCCGCCGACCGGCTCTCGCTCCAGGAACAGGACCAGGTCGCCGCAGAACTCGGTCTGCTGGACGCCGACACTCTGCTGCGCCAGGTGTACGAGGCCGCCCGCGTCATCTCGTACGCCAGTGACGTCACCTGGCGCGAAGTGGGGCGCGTGCTCAAGTCGCGCGCTGTACGCCCGCGCCTGCGCGCCATGCTGGGCGGCGGCAAGCCCGCCCCCGAGCGGTCCCCGCTGGCAGAGGGCGTCGTCGAGCAGGACGGCGAGGTCGTCCTCGCCCGCGCCGCCCGCCCCGACCGCGACCCCGTACTGCCACTGCGCGCCGCCGCCGCGGCCGCCCAGTCCGGACTGCCGCTCTCGCTGCACGCCGTCCGCCGGATGGCCGCCGCGGCCCGCCCGCTCGCCACGCCCTGGCCCGCCGAAGCCCGCGAACAACTCGTCACCCTGCTCGGCTCCGGGCGATCCACCGTCGAGGTCTGGGAGGCACTGGAGGCGGAGGGCCTGATCACCCAGCTGCTGCCCGACTGGGAACGCGTACGCTGCCGCCCGCAGCGCAACGCCGTGCACATCTGGACCGTCGACCGGCACCTCATCGAGACCGCGGTCCAGGCCTCCGAGCTGACCCGCCGCGTCGGCCGCCCCGACCTCCTCCTGGTCTCCGCGCTGCTGCACGACATCGGCAAGGGCTGGCCCGGCGACCACTCCGTCGCCGGCGAGATCATCGCGCGCGACGTGGCCGCCCGGATCGGCTTCGACCGCACGGACGTCGCGACACTCGCCACCCTCGTACGCCACCACCTGCTGCTCGTCGAGACGGCGACCCGGCGCGACCTGGAGGACCCGGCCACCGTGCGCTCCGTCGCCGAGGCGGTCGGCTCGCAGGGCACGCTGGAGCTCCTGCACGCGCTCACCGAGGCGGACGCGCTGGCCACCGGGCCCGCCGCCTGGTCCTCGTGGCGCGCGTCCCTGGTGGCCGACCTCGTCAAGCGGGTCTCGGCCGTACTCGCCGGGGACGCCCCCGAGGAGCCGGAGACCGCCGCGCCCACCGCCGAGCAGGAACGTCTCGCCATCGAGGCGTTCCGCACCGGCAGCCCCGTACTGTCCCTGCGCGCCCAGACCGAGCCGCCGACCGAGGACCCCTCGGGCGAGCCGGAACCCCTCGGTGTGGAACTGCTCATCGCGGTGCCGGATCAGCCCGGTGTGCTGCCTGCCGTGGCCGGCGTGCTCGCGATGCACCGGCTCACCGTGCGTACGGCGGAACTGCGCGCACTGGATCTGCCGGACTCCGTCCAGGACTCGGATGGCTCCTCGGCTTCAGAGGGCTCTGTGCTGCTCCTCGACTGGCGTGTCGCCGCCGAGTACGGCTCGCTGCCGCAGGCCGCCCGGCTCCGCGCCGACCTCGTCCGCGCCCTCGACGGCTCCCTCGACATCGCGGGACGGCTCGCCGAGCGGGACGCCGCATATCCCCGGCGGCGGGGCATCATCGCGCCGCCGCCGCGGGTGACGGTCGCTTCGGTCGGGTCGCGGCGGGCCACGGTGATCGAGGTGCGGGCCCATGACGCGCCCGGGCTGCTGCACCGCATCGGCCGGGCCCTGGAGGACGCGGATGTACGGGTGCGCAGCGCGCACGTCAGCACTTTGGGGGCGAACGCGGTGGACGCCTTCTACGTGACGGGTCCCGAGGGGGCGCCCTTGCCGGGCGAGGAGGCGGCCTCGGTGGCTCGGGGGCTGGAGGAGACGCTGCGGGAGTAGGCGGGGGCGCCTGCGGCGCCGTACGACGTGAGGGCGCCCTCCGGCTTCGTACGAACGGGGTGAAGACCCCACTTGGCGCGTGCGGATACCCTGGAGGGCGACCCTGTCCGCCTGCTCCCAACTTGAGGATTCGCGACCGCCGTGTTCGACACTCTCTCCGATCGCCTCGCAGCGACATTCAAGAACCTCCGCGGCAAAGGGCGCCTCAGCGAGGCGGACATCGACGCCACGGCGCGTGAAATCCGTATCGCCCTGCTGGAGGCGGACGTCGCGCTGCCCGTGGTGCGCGCCTTCATCAAGCAGGTCAAGGAAAGGGCAGCCGGGGCAGAGGTCTCCCAGGCGCTGAACCCCGCCCAGCAGGTCATCAAGATCGTCAACGAGGAGCTCGTCGGCATCCTCGGCGGCGAGACCCGGCGGCTGCGCTTCGCCAAGCAGCCGCCGACCGTGATCATGCTCGCGGGTCTGCAGGGTGCCGGTAAGACGACCCTGGCCGGAAAGCTCGGCAAGTGGCTCCAGAGCCAGGGCCACGCCCCCGTGCTCGTCGCCTGCGACCTCCAGCGCCCGAACGCCGTGAACCAGCTGAGCGTCGTCGCCGAGCGCGCGGGCGTCGGCATCTTCGCGCCCGAGCCGGGCAACGGCGTGGGCGACCCGGTGCAGGTCGCCAAGGACTCCATCGAGTACGCGAAGCAGAAGCTGCACGACGTCGTCATCGTCGACACCGCCGGCCGCCTCGGTATCGACACCGAGATGATGCAGCAGGCCGCCGACATCCGTGACGCGGTCTCGCCGGACGAGGTCCTCTTCGTCGTCGACGCGATGATCGGTCAGGACGCGGTCAACACCGCGGAGGCCTTCCGTGACGGCGTCGGCTTCGACGGGGTGGTCCTGTCGAAGCTCGACGGCGACGCCCGCGGTGGTGCGGCGCTGTCGATCGCGCATGTCACCGGCCGCCAGATCATGTTCGCCTCGAACGGCGAGAAGCTGGACGACTTCGACGCGTTCCACCCGGACCGCATGGCGTCCCGCATTCTCGGCATGGGCGACATGCTCACGCTGATCGAGAAGGCCGAGCAGACCTTCTCGCAGCAAGAGGCCGAGAAGATGGCCTCCAAGCTGGCGTCCAGCAAGGGCAAGGACTTCACGCTCGACGACTTCCTGGACCAGATGGAGCAGGTCAGGAAGATGGGTTCCATCTCCAAGCTGCTCGGCATGCTCCCCGGCATGGGCCAGATCAAGGACCAGATCAACAACCTCGACGAGCGCGACGTCGACCGTACGGCCGCGATCATCAAGTCGATGACTCCGGCCGAGCGCCAGGAGCCGACGATCATCAACGGCTCGCGGCGCGCCCGTATCGCCAAGGGTTCCGGTGTCGAGGTCAGTGCGGTCAAGGGCCTGGTCGAGCGGTTCTTCGAGGCCCGCAAGATGATGTCCCGCATGGCCCAGGGTGGCGGTATGCCGGGCATGCCCGGGATGCCGGGCACGGGAGGCGGCGCCGGCCGGACGAAGAAGCAGGCCAAGAAGGCCAAGGGCAAGCAGCGCTCCGGCAACCCGATGAAGCGCAAACAGCAGGAGCAGGAGGCCGCCGCCCGCCGGGAGGCCGCGAGCCAGGCCGGGGGCGCCCTGGGCCTGCCGGGCGGTCAGCAGCCGCAGGACTTCGAACTGCCCGACGAGTTCAAGAAGTTCATGCGCTGACGGCTTTTCCGTACGCCTTTTCTCGTACGTCGCTGGGGGCGTCCTTCTCCGGGAGGGCGCCCCCAGCGACGTATCGGGTCTAGGGCGTACGCGCGATGAGGTACCGGAACACATTCGGCATCCACACCGTGCCGTCGTGCCGCTGATGCGGATGGAGCGCTTCCGTCAGCTCCTTGTCGACCTGGGCCTGGTCGGTCGCGGCGGCGGCCGCGTCGAAGAGCCCGGTGGACAGCAGTCCGCGAACGGCGTTGTCCATGTCGGCGTACCCGAAGGGGCATGCCACCCGTCCGGAGCCGTCGGGCCGCAGGCCGGCGCGCTGGGCGACCTCCTCCAGGTCGTCGCGGCGGGCCGGACGCCAGCTGCCCGTGCTGCGCAGGGGGTCCGCCAGTTTGGTGGCGACCCGCAGCACGGACGAGGTCGTGCAGCGTTCCGGCGGGCCCCAGCCGACGAGAACCACCGGGGTGCCGCGGGCGGCGAGCGGTGTTGCGGCCTCCAGGAGTTCACCGAGTCCCTCTGAGTCGCCGGCCATGCAGCCGATCGGTTCGAAGGCCGTCACCAGGTTGTACGTGGGGGTCTCCGCGTCGGCGGCATCTGCGCCGTCTGCGGCGTCTTCAGGGGTCCCGTCGACCAGCCGTACGTCTCGTAAGCCGGCACGCGCGCGCGTACCCCACGCTTCGGGCAGCAGACGTTCCCGCGCGAGGGCCAGCCGTTCGGGTGTGCACGAGTCGACACCGGTGACCGTGGCGCCCCGTGACGCCGCCATCAGGAGCGCGAGGCCGGATCCGCAGCCGAGGCCGAGCAGGTTGGTCGAGTGGCCTACTTCGAGTCGTTCGTAGACGGCTTCGTAGAGCGGGACGAGCATCCGTTCCTGGATCTCGGCCCAGTCACGCGCGCGTGAGCACGGGTCCACGCGGGACGTGGGTCCTGCGTGAGGCAGGTGCTGCCGCACGAGCGTAGGTGTCATAAAGCGCCCCAATCCACCGAGAGTTGCTGCTGTGCCCCGTTTCCTTTGCCCCCGTGCAATGCGCTCTTACTCCCCCCGTATGCCAGGAAACTCCGCGCTCGTCGTGGCGTCCAGGGGTTGCGGGCCTCTGCTTGAGTGCCACCTGTGTGCGCCTCAATGCGCCCTGGCCGCTTCGCGTGCGGAGGAATAATTCATTCACGATCGGGACAGTGGCCGCCCTACCCTTCGCACCATGGCAAAGGCACCTGTTCTCACTCCCCGGGCGGATGATTTCCCCCGCTGGTACCAGGATCTGATCACCAAGGCCGAGCTGGCCGACAACGGTCCGGTGCGCGGCACCATGGTGATCCGACCGTACGGGTACGGGCTGTGGGAGCGGATGCAGCAGGACATGGACGCCCGCATCAAGGAGACGGGCACCCAGAACGCGTACTTCCCGCTCCTGATCCCGCAGTCGTACCTCGCCAGGGAAGCCGATCACGTCGACGGTTTCGCGCCCGAGCTGGCAGTGGTCACCCATGGCGGCGGCAAGGAGCTCGAGGAGCCCGCCGTCGTACGCCCCACCTCAGAGATGATCATCAACGCTTCCTTCTCGAAGTGGGTGCAGAGCTACCGCGATCTGCCGCTGCTGATCAACCAGTGGGGGAACGTGGTGCGCTGGGAGCTGCGCCCGCGCCTGTTCCTGCGGACCACCGAGTTCCTGTGGCAGGAGGGGCACACCGCGCACGCTACGTACGAGGAGGCGCGTGACTTCGCGGCCCGCATCCAGCGCCACGTCTACGCGGACTTCATGGAGAACACCCTCGCGATGGATGTCGTCCTGGGCCGCAAGACCGTCAAGGAGCGTTTCGCGGGCGCCATCAACACCCTCACGCTCGAGGGCATGATGGGCGACGGCAAGGCCCTCCAGCTGGGCACCAGCCATGAGCTCGGCCAGAACTTCGCGAAGGCGTTCAACACCCGCTTCCTGTCGAAGGAAGGCACGCAGGAGCTGGTCTGGCAGACCTCCTGGGGATCGACGACCCGCATGGTCGGCGCCCTGGTGATGATGCACGGCGACGACGACGGACTGCGGATCCCGCCCCGTCTCGCCGCCGTCCAGGCCGTTGTTCTCGCCGTGAAGGGCGATGACGCGGTTCTGGCCAAGGTCCGGGAGATGGGCGACCGGCTGAAGGCAGGGGGTGTACGCGTCCAGGTGGACGACCGCACGGACGTGCCGTTCGGCCGCCGCGCCGTGGACTGGGAGCTCAAGGGCGTACCCGTACGTATCGAGGTCGGCCCCCGTGACCTGGAGAGCGGCACCGCGATGCTGGTCCGGCGGATTCCCGGTGCCAAGGAGCCGGTGGCGATCGACTCTCTCCCTGGCCTGCTTCCCGCTGTCCTGGACCAGGACCAGATGCTGCTTCTGCGGCAGTCGCGCGAGCGCCGCGAGTCCCGTACGGCTGAGGTGTCGACGATCGAGGAGGCCGTCGAGGCGGCGGCGTCGGGTGGCTGGGCGCGGATCCCGTGGGCCGCACTTGGTGCGGAAGGTGAGGCCAAGCTGGCCGAGCACGCGGTGACCGTACGGTGTCTGGTCGCGGAGGACGGGTCGGTTCCCGAGTCCGAGGACGCACCCGGTAACGTCGCCGTTGTCGCGCGCGCCTACTGAGGCCAGCCGAGAGCGGCTGAAACGCCTCTTGCGCAACTGATGACTCCAGGTGCCCCGACGTGCGGACATCGTCTACGCGTCGGGGCGTACGTATTACTACGTACCGGCTTGGTATGAGCTGTGAGGCTTCTCCGCAGATCAGCGCACCCGCCCTCGTCCGGACGTATCAGCGGCAACTGACGGGTACGTGCAAATTATTTGGGATGCCCCGGAATAGGAACACACGGGCACTCAGGCTCGTTGTCACGACGTGAGCACGACACCACCTGTTCTCGCCGCAGAGCTGGCAGGGGCGTGGGCCGACATTCAGCGGCACCACCCCGAACTGCCGGATCTTGCCGCGCCCGAGTCCCTGATCGGAGAATCGTCGTCCGCCTACGGACGCGAACTCTCCTTCGAGCGACTGCTTCACGAGGCAGTCCACGGCATCGCCGCCGCCCGAGGAGTCCGAGACACCTCGCGCGCCGGCCGATACCACAACCGCAGATTCCTCGCTATTGCCGAGGAGCTGGGCCTCGACCACCCCGAGGAGCCGCATCCCAGCAGTGGCTTCTCGCTGGTCACGCTCAGCCCCGAGGCGAAGCGGCGCTACCGCCCGACGATCGAGCGGCTGACGCGCGCCCTCAAGGCGCACACCGCCGCGACCACCACCGACACGGCTCGCAGCTTCCGGGGCCCTGCCGCCCGGCACGGCTCCTCCGGAGGAGGCGTCCGGGTCAAGGCGGTCTGCGACTGCGGGCGTAACGTCCGCGTCGTCCCGTCGGTCCTCGCCCAGGCACCCATCGTCTGCGGCGGCTGCGGGAAGCCGTTCCGCATCCCCGAGGTGGTCGGCGCCGCAGCGGGCTGAGCGGCGTCCCGCACGGGGCCGGTGACGCCCGTGGCCGTCCTGGTGACGGCCACGGCCCCGGTTCGGCATGCCCGTCCACGTATGGCAGAATGGCTGGCTGTACTCGACAGCCGCACAGGACCCCTCTCTCCTCCGGCTGACGCGTCCATCGGGCACTCGGGTACCGCAACCCCACGCGGCAATCTCGCCGTGCCCAACCACGTCAAGACCAGGAGACACCACTTCCGTGGCAGTCAAGATCAAGCTGAAGCGTCTGGGCAAGATCCGTTCGCCTCACTACCGCATCGTCGTCGCCGACTCCCGTACCCGCCGTGACGGCCGGGCCATCGAGGAGATCGGCCTGTACCACCCGGTACAGAACCCCTCGCGCATCGAGGTGAACTCGGAGCGCGCGCAGTACTGGCTGTCCGTCGGCGCCCAGCCGACCGAGCCGGTTCTCGCCATCCTGAAGAAGACCGGCGACTGGCAGAAGTACAAGGGCGAGCCCGCCCCGCCACCGCTGCTGCAGCCGGCCGAGAAGGCTGCGCGTCCGTCGTTCGAGGCCCTGGGCGGCGACGACGAGGGCAAGGGTGAGGCCATCACCCAGAAGAAGAAGGCTGAGAAGAAGGACGAGGCCAAGGCCGAGTCGTCTTCGTCTGAGTCGACCGAGGCCTGAGCATGCTCGAGGAGGCTCTCGAGCACCTCGTGAAGGGCATCGTGGACAACCCCGACGATGTGCAGGTCGCCTCGCGCAACCTGCGCCGTGGGCGCGTCCTCGAGGTCCGGGTGCACCCCGACGACCTCGGCAAGGTGATCGGTCGCAACGGCCGCACCGCACGCGCACTGCGCACCGTCGTGGGCGCCATCGGCGGCCGTGGTGTCCGCGTCGACCTGGTCGACGTGGATCAGGTTCGCTGACGTATACGCAACACCGGCTCGGGCCGGGGAGGGCCACTGGGCCGTCCCCGGCCCGTAGTCGTACGACAGGAGATCAAGCACTGTGCAGCTGGTAGTCGCTCGCGTCGGCCGCGCCCACGGCATCAAGGGCGAGGTCACCGTCGAGGTACGCACCGACGAGCCGGAGCTGCGGCTCGCGCCCGGCGCCGTACTGGCCACGGACCCCGCCTCGGCCGGCCCGCTGACCATCGAGACGGGCCGTGTGCACAGCGGTCGGCTGCTGCTGCGCTTCGAGGGCGTACGCGACCGGAACGCCGCCGAGGCGCTGCGCAACACCCTGCTGATCGCCGAGGTCGACCCGGACGCGACGCCCGAGGAGCCGGACGAGTACTACGACCACCAGCTGATGGACCTGGACGTCGTCACGAAGGACGGCGCCGAGGTCGGACGGATCACGGAGATCTCGCATCTGCCCTCGCAGGACCTCTTCGTGGTGGAACGGCCCGACGGCAGCGAGGCGCTTATCCCCTTCGTCGCGGAGATCGTCGTGGAGATCGACCTGGAGGAGCAGCGGGCGGTCATCGACCCGCCGCCGGGCCTGATTGACGACCAGGCGGCCCGCGACGAAGTCGCTGATGGACACAGCGTCTCCTCCAGGGACGCCGAAAACGCGTCCTCCGGAGAAGAGGCGTAATGCGGCTCGACGTCGTCACGATCTTCCCCGAGTACCTGGAGCCCCTGAACGTCTCCCTGGTCGGCAAGGCACGCGCGCGTGGACAGCTGAATGTGCACGTGCATGATCTGCGGCAGTGGACGTACGACCGGCACAGCACCGTCGACGACACCCCCTACGGCGGCGGCCCCGGCATGGTCATGAAGACCGAGCCCTGGGGCGACGCCCTGGACTCCGTGCTCGCGGACGGCTACGAGACCGGCTCCCACGAGCCCGCCCTGGTCGTCCCCACGCCCAGCGGGCGGCCTTTCACCCAGGAACTCGCCGTCGAACTCTCCGAGCGGCCCTGGCTGCTGTTCGCACCCGCTCGCTACGAGGGCATCGACCGCCGCGTCATCGACGAGTACGCGACCCGGATGCCCGTCCACGAGGTGTCCATCGGCGACTACGTCCTGGCCGGCGGCGAGGCGGCCGTACTCGTGATCACAGAGGCCGTGGCGCGGCTGCTGCCCGGCGTCCTGGGCAACGCCGAGTCACACAGGGACGACTCCTTCGCACCCGGCGCCATGGCGAGCCTCCTGGAGGGGCCCGTCTACACGAAGCCGCCCCAGTGGCGCGGCCGAGGCCTCCCGGACGTTCTGCTCAGCGGCCACCACGGGAAGATCGCCCGCTGGCGCCGCGACGAGGCCCTGCGGCGTACGACAGCCAACCGGCCCGACCTCATCGAGCGCTGCGACCCCTCGGTCTTCGACAAGAAGGACCGCGAAATGCTCTCCATCCTGGGCTGGGCGCCGGACCCGGAGGGGAAGCCCTACGGCCGATTTTGGCGCAGGCCAGAGGGCGTGGAAGAATAGACCGCTGCTGTACGTCGTCCAGCGTGCGCCCCTGCCACAGGGGGACACGACGCCCGCCCCGACACGGCAGCCCACCTCCCGGAAACCTAGTTCCCGTTGATGACCTGTGGCATCAGCGAAGAAAGCAGACGATCATGTCTCACCTGCTCGACTCCGTCGACGCCGCGTCGCTGCGCAGCGACGTCCCGGCCTTCCGCCCGGGCGACACGGTCAACGTCCACGTCCGCGTCATCGAGGGCAACCGCTCCCGTGTGCAGCAGTTCAAGGGCGTAGTCATCCGTCGCCAGGGCGCCGGTGTCCGTGAGACCTTCACGGTTCGCAAGGTCTCGTTCTCCGTCGGCGTCGAGCGCACCTTCCCGGTGCACACCCCGATCGTCGAGAAGATCGAGCTCGTCACCCGCGGTGACGTCCGTCGCGCCAAGCTGTACTACCTGCGCGACCTGCGCGGCAAGGCCGCGAAGATCAAGGAGAAGCGCGAGAGCTGAGCTCGCGCCGGGGTTCACATCGGGCCCGGATAGCATCTGGCCCGATGGACGCCGAAGCACAGTCGACGGAGCGCGACCGCTCCTCCCGCCCTTCCGAAACCGAGGAGATCTCGGCCACAGAGGGGACGGAAGGACGGTCGCGTTTCTCATTGGTGTCCTGGACCGCCGACTGGCTTCCCGGTGGTCGCATCAGCCTCACTCTGCTCTTCTGCTTGGTTTTTCTGCTGCTTTTGAGTCGGTTTGTGATGCAGCCGTTCCAAATTCCCAGTGGTTCGATGGAGCCAGGATTGAGGATCGGGGACCGCGTTCTCGTAAATAGGTTGGCGTACCGTTTTGGTGCCGAGCCGAACCGCGGCGACGTCGTCGTGTTCGACGGCACCGGCCATTTCGGTACCGCCGACTACATCAAACGAGTCGTCGGTGTGGGGGGAGACCATGTGGTCTGCTGCGACAGGCAGGGGAGGATCGAGGTGAACGGCCGGTCGGTCGACGAATCGACGTTTCTGTACCCGGGGAACAAGCCGTCCGAAGTGCCCTTCGACGTCGTTGTGCCGGACGGCACCCTGTTCGTCCTCGGAGACCACCGCGGCGACTCCAGCGACTCCCGCGACCATCTGGGCTCACCGGGCGGAGGCATGGTCCCCGTCGGTGACGTGATCGGCAGAGCCGACTGGATCGCCTGGCCCACGGAACACTGGACCCGCCTGGACCCCGCCGATGTCTACGCGCGCGTGCCCGACCCGGAGGCGAACGAGCTGAACACAACGGTCGGTGCGCATGGGTAACCGAGGACGACCGCGCGGAAGCCACCGCGTCGACACCCGGCTGCCCACCGGATACCGGCCCACCAGTGGCCGCGTAGGCCCCGGCCGGGCCGAGCGGCGCAAGCTCGCCCGCAAGGTCAAGCGGCGCAGGCAACGCTCGGCGATCAAGGAGATACCGCTCCTCATAGGTGTCGCCCTGCTCATAGCCCTCGTCCTGAAGACCTTCCTCGTCCAGGCCTTCGTGATCCCGTCGGGCTCCATGGAGCAGACGATCCGGATCGGCGACCGCGTCCTGGTCGACAAGCTCACCCCGTGGTTCGGCTCCAAGCCCACACGCGGCGACGTCGTCGTCTTCAAGGACCCCGGGGGATGGCTCGAGGACGAGCAGCCGATCGCGAAGAACGAGGATCCCATCGTCGTCAAGCAGGTCAAGCAGGTGCTGACCTTCATCGGCCTGCTGCCCTCCGAGAACGAACGGGACCTGATCAAGCGGGTCGTCGCGGTCGGCGGTGACACCGTCAAGTGCTGCGACGCCCAGGGACGCGTCACCGTCAACGGCATGCCTCTCAATGAGGCTTACATCCATCCCGGCAACAAACCCTCCTCGATCCCGTTCGAGGTGAAGGTGCCCGCGGGCCGTCTGTGGGTCATGGGCGACCACCGGGACAACTCCGCCGACTCCCGTTTCCACCGCACCGAGGCCTACAAAGGCACCGTTTCCGAGGAGGAGGTCGTCGGCCGCGCCATGGTCATCGCCTGGCCCATCGGCCACTGGCGAGGCCTGGAAGAACAGGACACCTATGTGTCCGTGCCCGACGCGCCCGGCGGGTCGACCACCGCCCTCGGCGCGTCGCATAGGCTGGCCAATGCGGATCGATACGGATTGATCCCGCTCCCGAGCCCTGCGGAACTCCCGCTCGTTATGGGAGTGGTGGGCCTGCGCCGCATCGGGCGCGGCCGGTGGCACGGAGTGAGGAGTGGATGTGGGGGATTTGGCGGTCGGAGCACGGTCCGGACACGAGGGTCCGGAGGACAAACCGGAGCGACCCGAGAAGACGGCCCCCCCGGCCACTGAAGACGTCGTGCTCTCCGGGGGTGTCTCCGGTTCCGGAGCCGGAGCCGGAGCCGGAGACGGCGATGACGGGGACGAACAGGGCGGCGGGGACACCCCGAAGCCGAAGAAGCAGCGGTCCTTCTGGAAGGAGCTCCCGCTCCTGATCGGTATCGCGCTGGTCCTCGCGCTGCTGATCAAGACCTTCCTGGTGCAGGCGTTCTCGATCCCCTCGGACTCGATGCAGAACACCCTTCAGCAGGGTGACCGAGTCCTGGTCGACAAGCTCACCCCGTGGTTCGGCTCCGAGCCCGAGCGCGGCGAGGTCGTCGTCTTCCACGATCCCGACGGCTGGCTGGCGGGCGAACCGGCCCCGAATCCGAACGCGGTCCAGACGGCCCTCAGCTGGATCGGCCTGATGCCGTCCGCCGACGAGAAGGACCTCATCAAACGGGTCGTCGCGGTCGCCGGGGACACCGTCGAGTGCAAGGGCACCGGGCCGCTGAGGGTCAACGGCAAGGAGCTGGACGAGCCTTACGTGTACCCAGGGAACACGCCGTGCAGCAACGACGACTCGGGCGGCCAGTTCAAGAAGACGGTACCCCCGGGCAAAATCTGGGTCATGGGTGACCACCGGCAGAACTCGCTGGACTCCCGCTACCACCAGCAGGACGACAACGACGGCTTCGTCCCTGTGGACAACGTCGTGGGCCGCGCCATCGTGGTCGCCTGGCCGCCCACCCGCTGGTCCACGCTGCCGGTGCCGGAAACCTTCGACCAGGGACTCAGTGCCGCGGCTCCCGGCGCACTCGGCCTCGCGGGCGCGGTGCCCCTGGTGTTGTGGCGCAGGCGCCGGATCACCGCCGAAAACACCGGGGTTTCTGGGCGGGGTACCGCCAGGTAGGGTGCCGTCCCAGATCGCCGATCTTCCGGGGCCACAACGAGCGCCCCGGGGTCGATTCTCCGGGTTGGGGGAGCACTGGGATGAGCCAGTCACGTCGTACGGACGAGGGCCAGGGACGGCTCGGCAGCGTGCTGTCGGGGCTGGCCGTGGCCCTCGGCTGTGTGCTCTTCCTCGGAGGGTTCGCGTGGGGCGCTGTCGTCTACCAGCCCTACACCGTGCCGACGGCCTCGATGTCGCCCACCATCGCGGCCGGCGACCGGATCCTCGCCGAGCGGATCGACGGCAGTGAGGTGCAGCGCGGCGACGTCGTCGTCTTCAAGCAGGCCAGCTGGGGCAACGTCCCCATGGTCAAGCGGGTCGTCGCGGTCGGCGGCGACACGGTCGCCTGCTGCACGGACGGAAAGCTGACCGTCAACGGCAAGCAGATCGACGAATCGTATCTGGCCAAGGGCTCCGAGGCCCGGGCGAGCAAGATCCCGACCGTCACGGTTCCCGAGGGCCGGCTCTTCCTGCTCGGTGACGAGCGCAGCGGCTCCCTCGACTCGACCGCCCATCTCACGGAGGCCGGCAACGGTTCGGTGCCGCGCGGCTCGGTGGACGCGCGGGTCGATGCGGTCGTGTGGCCCATGAACGGGATTCTGGACCGTGCCACCGGCTTCGAGACTCTGGGCGGCATTTCCCAGCCCGGGCCCCTGAGGCTGGTCCTCGCCGTGATCGTGGCGGGCGCGGCGCTCGTCCTCGGCGGGGCCGCGTACGGGCCGATCGCCAAGCGGGCGGCGCGGCGGCGGAGCGGTACGCCGGCCAAGGAGCGGGCCCTTGCCGGCTGAGGTGCCTCAGGGTCTCGGTGAGCTGCCGCCCGAGGGACGGGAGGGGCTCGGTGAGCTGCGGAGAGTCGCGCGGGTGGTGCTTCTCGATCCGCGGGACCGCATCCTGCTGCTGCACGGCCACGAGCCCGGGGATCCGTCGGACAACTGGTGGTTCACTCCGGGCGGCGGCGTGGAAGGCGAGGAGACGCGCGAGGAAGCCGCATTGCGGGAACTCGCGGAGGAGACCGGCATCACCGACGTCGAGCTCGGTCCGGTGCTGTGGCGGCGGACGTGCTCCTTCCCGTTCGCGGGGCGCCGCTGGGACCAGGACGAGTGGTACTACCTGGCCCGTACGAGTCAGACGGCGACCGAGGCCCTGGGCCTGACCGAGCTGGAACGGCGCAGTGTCGCCGGAGCACGCTGGTGGACGTGCCAGGAACTACTCCAGGCACATGAGACGGTGTATCCGACCAGACTCGCCGGGCTGCTGCGCAGGCTGCTCGACGAGGGGCCCCCGGCCAGGCCCGAGATCCTGGACACCGAAATCGTCTAGGGGCTCGCGGGACTGGCGCACAATAGGGGGGACGAAGGCTGAAGGGGAACATGCCATGAGCGCCGAGGACCTCGAGAAGTACGAGACCGAGATGGAGCTGAAGCTCTACCGGGAGTACCGCGATGTCGTCGGTCTGTTCAAATACGTGATCGAGACCGAGCGGCGCTTCTACCTCACCAACGACTATGAGATGCAGGTCCACTCGGTTCAGGGTGAGGTGTTTTTCGAGGTGTCCATGGCGGATGCCTGGGTGTGGGACATGTACCGGCCTGCTCGTTTCGTGAAGCAGGTCCGGGTACTCACGTTCAAGGACGTGAACATTGAGGAGCTGAACAAGAGCGACCTGGAGCTGCCGAGCGGCTGACCCGGAGCTGTCGGCGGCCGCTGACCTGGAGGCACCGGCGGCCGCTGATCACCCGCAGGAGTGGCGGCTTTGTCCACAAGTCCAGGGGTGTCCACCAAGATCCAATAGCTTGCTGAGCTGCCCTCATCGTTGGCGCCGGAGGTGGTGCCGACATGAACGCACGCAATGCACGCGGCGCGCTCGGCCAGTACGGCGAAGACCTGGCCGCGCGGCGGCTGGGCGAGGCCGGGATGACGGTCCTGGAGCGCAACTGGCGCTGTGGCAGGACCGGTGAGATCGACATCGTGGCCCGGGACGGCGATGCGGTGGTCGTCTGCGAGGTCAAGACCCGCCGGGCCGGTGCCTTCGAGCACCCGATGGCCGCCATTACGCCCCTCAAGGCGGCGCGACTGCGAGGCCTGGCCGAGCGCTGGGTGCAGGAACACGGAGGGGCGCCACCCGGCGGCGTACGGATCGATGTCGTCGGCGTCCTCCTCCCCGACCGCGGCGCGCCCGTCGTCGAGCATGTTCGGGGGGTGGCCTGATGGGTTTCGCCCGTACCTGCTCGGTGGCGCTGGTCGGCGTGGAGGGCGTCGTCGTCGAGGTCCAGGCGGACCTGGAGCCGGGGATCGCGGCGTTCACGCTGGTGGGGCTGCCTGACAAGAGCCTGACCGAGAGCCGTGACCGAGTCAGGGCGGCCGTGGTCAACTCCGGCGGCGAGTGGCCCCAGAAGAAGCTCACGGTGGGACTCAGCCCGGCGTCGGTGCCGAAGGGCGGCAGTGGGTTCGATCTTGCGGTCGCTTGCGCCGTACTGGGAGCCTCCGAGCGGATCGACCCACGGGTTCTCACCGACATCGTGATGATCGGGGAGCTGGGCCTGGACGGCCGGGTGCGGCCGGTACGGGGCGTGCTGCCCGCGGTACTGGCGGCGGCGGACGCCGGATACGAACAAGTGGTGGTGCCCGAGTGCGCCGCTGCCGAGGCTTCGTTGGTGCCCGGCGTCTCGGTGCTCGGCGTCCGCAGCCTGCGCCAGCTGATCGCCGTCCTCACGGACGAGCCCGTGCCCGAAGAGGAAGCGGACGAACAGGGGCGCCCCGACCCGCTCCTCGCGGGTCTGCGCATGCCGGGTACACACGCCGCATCCGGCATGCACAGCATGGGCGCCGCCCAGCACGATCATGACCATGACCTCGCCGATGTCGTCGGCCAGACCTCGGCGCGGACGGCGGTGGAGATCGCCGCGGCCGGCGGACACCATCTGTTCCTGGAAGGCCCGCCAGGTGCAGGCAAGACGATGCTCGCCGAGCGGCTGCCTGCCATCCTGCCGCGGCTGGGCAGGGAGGATTCCCTTGAGGTCACGGCGGTCCACTCCGTCGCGGGCCTGCTCCCTCCGGGGAATCCGCTCATCGACCTCCCGCCCTACTGCGCGCCCCACCACTCGGCGACGATGCAGTCCCTGGTCGGTGGCGGCCAGGGAATCGCACGACCCGGCGCGGTGTCGCTGTCACACCGCGGGGTTCTTTTTCTGGACGAAACCCCAGAATTCAGCAGCCGGGCGCTGGACGCGCTGCGCCAGCCTTTGGAGGCCGGACACATCGTGATCGCGCGCACCGCAGGTGTCGTGCGCTTCCCGGCGAGATTCCTGATGGTGCTCGCGGCGAATCCATGCCCCTGTGGCCGCTTCTCGCAGCTGCCGCAGGCGGGTAGCTCGTGCGAGTGCTCTACTCCGATGATCCGCCGGTACCAGGCCAGGCTCTCCGGTCCGCTGCTCGACCGGGTCGACCTGAGGGTCGAGGTGGACCGCGTCACGCGCTCGGCGTTGATCGACGCAGGCATGCGGGGCGAATCCACCTCGACAGTCGCCGAGCGGGTACGAGCGGCCAGGGAGCGCGCGGTCGCCCGCCTGACAGACACACCTTGGCGGACGAACAGCGAGGTCCCCGGAAGCGAACTACGCAGCCGGTGGTACGCGTCGATCGGTGCCATGGACGAAGCCGAACGGTGCCTGGAGCGCGGCCTCCTCACCGCCCGCGGCCTAGATCGCGTCCTGCGCGTGGCCTGGACCGTCGCGGACCTCGTCGGCCACGACCGGCCCGAGGCCACGGACGTCGCCCTCGCCCTGCAACTGCGCACAGGGGTGCCGCGGGGAGTGCCCATGGCGATCGGAGCCATGTCGTGAGCGGGGTGATGAGCGCGTGAGCGCGGACAACGAGGGCAGGAGCGGGGACGGCGACCGGGTGATCAGGGGCGAAGAGAGGCTCCACCGGGTTTTCCTCGCCCGCGTCATCGAGCCCGGGGACGAGGTCTGCGGGCGCTGGCTCCGGCGGCTCGGACCCGACGAGGTGGTGCGCCGCCTCTTCGGACAAGGGGAACAGCTGCCGGGGGTGACGGACAAACGGTGGGCGGGCCTGCGGGCCAGGGCACAGCGGGCGGATCCGGAGCGGGACCTGGCGGCGGCGCGGGATGTCGGGATGCGGTTCGTGTGTCCAGGGGACCCCGAGTGGTCGGCGCAACTCGACGACCTGGGGGACGCACGGCCCATCGGACTGTGGGTGCGAGGGCGGCCCAACCTGCGGATATGGGCGCTGCGGTCCGTCGCGGTCGTGGGCGCCCGGGCCTGCACCGAGTACGGCGCCCATATGGCGGCCATCCTCGGCGCGGGGCTCGCGGAGCGGGGCTGGGTCGTGGTGTCAGGGGGCGCGTACGGAGTCGACGGCGCGGCGCATCGCGGTGCGCTCGGGGCCGGCGGAGCCACCGTCGCCGTGCTCGCCTGCGGGGTCGACCAGCCGTACCCGCGCGGACACACCCAGTTGATCACCAGGATCGCGGAACAGGGCCTGGTCGTCGGCGAGTTGCCACCCGGTGATCACCCGACAGCGAGCAGATTCATCCTCCGCAACAGGGTCATCGCGGCGCTGACCCGCGGCACGGTGGTCGTCGAGGCGGCCTACCGCAGCGGGGCCCTGGTGACCGCGCGTGCCGCACAGCGGTTGGGGCGCTACACGATAGGAGTGCCGGGCCCCGCCACCAGTGGGCTCTCGGCCGGTGTGCACGAACTGCTGCGCGGAGACGCGGTACTCGTCACCGACGCCGCCGAGATCGCCGAGCTGGTCGGCGACATGGGCGACCTGGCGCCGGACCGGCGCGGGCCGGTGCTGCCGCGGGACCTCCTGGACCCGGACGCCCGCCGAGTGCTTGCCGCCCTGCCCGCCCGAGGGACCGCGCCGGCCGAGGAGATCGCCAGAGGTGCCGGGACGACGCCGGACGACGCGGTCGGCAGGCTGTACGAACTCCGGTCACTTGGCTACGTCGAACGACACGGCGACGGCTGGAAGTTGACACGCGAGGCGATGATCCCCGTCCACCCGGATCGGGGGCGATGCTGACCCAGCGTGTTCCTCCGTCCGGGCGACACCCCGATGTCCCTGGCAGTTCCCGCAGTTGGTGCCTCCCGGTGGTCACGTACGGCGACGGACGTGACCCTGGGGGCGCCCAGCGGAACGTATCTGCGCATAGTGGATCCCCCGCTCTTCGCTCACTGCGACTCTCCAGTCACGCTACGCTCACGAGGATTCCGACTCAGACAAGCAACCAGGCAACCCAGACGAACAACTCAGCCGAGCAATCCAGACAAGCACCTCGACTTCGACCGACAGCTCACTCAGGCACCGCCTGTTCACGGCAGAACGGCACAAGACGACGAATGCCCCAGCACACCTCCGGGTCAGACAGGGCGGCTGTTCCCCCCGCTGCCCGCGGCGACGTGCGGCCGCCCGCGCCCTCGACGCTCGACGAGTTGTGGAGGTCGTACAAGGCGACGGGCGACGAGCGGCTGCGCGAGCAGCTGATCCTCCACTACTCGCCGCTGGTGAAATACGTCGCGGGCCGGGTGAGTGTGGGGCTGCCGCCCAATGTGGAGCAGGCGGACTTCGTCTCCTCCGGGGTGTTCGGTCTGATCGACGCGATCGAGAAGTTCGACATCGACAGGGAGATCAAGTTCGAGACGTACGCGATCACCCGGATCCGGGGCGCGATGATCGACGAACTGCGGGCGCTGGACTGGATTCCGCGGTCCGTGCGGCAGAAGGCGCGCAACGTCGAGCGAGCCTATGCGACACTGGAGGCCCGGCTGCGGCGCAGTCCGTCGGAGGGTGAGGTGGCCGACGAACTGGGCATCGGGGTGGACGAACTCCACGCCGTATTCAGCCAGTTGTCGCTGGCAAACGTGGTGGCTCTCGAGGAACTGCTGCACGTCGGCGGCGAGAGCGGTGACCGGCTGAGCCTGATGGACACGCTCGAGGACACCGCGGCCGACAACCCGGTGGAGGTCGCAGAGGACCGCGAGCTGCGGCGATTTCTCGCCCGGGCCATCAACACGCTGCCCGAGCGCGAGAAGACTGTGGTCACGCTGTACTACTACGAGGGCCTCACGCTCGCCGAGATCGGCAACGTACTCGGGGTGACCGAGAGTCGGGTCAGCCAGATCCACACGAAGTCGGTGCTCCAACTGCGGGCGAAGCTGGCGAGCTTCGGACGCTGACGGCTGCTGACCGCTGCTGTTCGCTGCTGTTCGCTGCTGACGGTGGCTGACAGCCGTCGGCCTCCGCCGGCCTCCGTCGGCGTGGCTGAATCGCGGCCCCTGCTCCTCTCCGCTCCCTTCGGTCGGGGCGGCCTGGGCCATCCCCGGCCGAGGAGTCCTGATCAGACCCCGTCATGCGGAGTGACTCCCGGCGCGGGTGGTCCATCCGTACAGTGGAGGCGTGCCAAGGATTCGAGCGGCCTCCGTGGCCGAGCACCGGTCGATGCAGCGAGCCGCCCTGTTGGACGCGGCACGATCATTGCTGTCGCAGGGTGGGACTGAGGCGCTGACGTTCCCCGCGCTTGCCGAGCGCACGGGACTCGCGCGGTCTTCCGTCTATGAGTACTTCCGGTCGCGGGCGGCCGTGGTCGAAGAACTCTGCGCGGTCGACTTCCCGGTATGGGCGGCCGAGGTCGAGGCGGCGATGTCGCAGGCCGAGACGCCCGAGGGCAAGGTCGAGGCGTATGTCCGCCAGCAGCTCGCCCTGGTCGGCGACCGGCGGCACCGGGCCGTCGTCGCCATCTCCGCGAGCGAACTCGACGCGGGCGCGCGCGAAAAGATCCGCGCCGCGCACGGCGGCCTCGTCGCCATGATCGTGGAAGCGCTCGGGGACATGGGCCACGACCAGCCCCGCATGGCCGCCATGCTCCTCCAGGGCATCGTGGACGCTGCCGTACGGCGCATCGAGCTGGGCGCGGCCGAGGATCCGGACGCCATCACCGATGCCGCTGTGGCGATGGCGTTGCGGGGGGTGCGGGGCTGAGGCCCTTCTTGGTTGGTTGGAGGCTGAGTTCGCTTGATTGGAGGGTGAGTTGGCTCTTCCGGGCTTCCCACCCTCCCCCTCCGCCTCTGCGGCAGTACGGTCGACTGGACGCGACGCCAAGCCACGCCGCACTGCTCCCTACGTCGGTGGTCCCTCCGGTACGCCGATGACCGGCAGCAGGCGTGAAGGGCCGCGGCGGAGTAGACCCGGAGGTAGCAGGGAGAGCGGGTCCAGGTAGGTGTCGGCTCGAAGTAGGCCCCAGTGCAGGCAGGATGCCTGGCAGTGGGAGCCCGTGGGTTCCACGACACCGACGATGTCGCCCGGTGCTACCTCGTCTCCCTTCTTCGCTGTCGCGCGCACCGGTTCGTATGTGATGCGCAAGGGGGGATCGCCGGTGCTGCCGAGCTCGATCGAGACGACTCCGCGGCCCGCGACCCTGCCCGCGAAGGAGACATGGCCTGGGGCGATGGCGCGGACGGGCGTGCCCGGTGGCGCCGCGAGGTCCACGCCGCGGTGACCCCGGCCGTACTCCGTCGCCGGCGGATCCCAGCTGCGGGTCACCGGCGGGCGTACTCCCACCGGCCAGGCGCGTCCGACAGCCGGGACCGGGGCATCGGCTCCCGGCACCGCCGGGACCGGCGACCCATCGGCTCCCGGCGCTGGCGGACCGTCCGCGCCTTCGGGGACCGCTGCCTCGGCCGCGGGTAAGGCGATGCCGAGGGCGATCATCGTCAGGCCCAACAGCACGGCCGACCACGTACGAAGACACCGCTGACATCGTCGAACTCGTTGACATCGATCTGCTCGCATGCGAGAACGCTCCCGCGATCCGCGGGCAAAAGTGGATCATGGCCAGGATCTGTGGAGTACTGGGCGGTTGTGGACAGCGGCGTCACCCGGTGCCTCGCGTGTCCCGTACACTTCTGGTGGCGATCCGGGTCACCGGGTCGACTTCGCACGCCCCGACACCGGGCCACCAAAAGCCGGTGTCAGCGCCCCTCGGTCCCTAGTGGCAGGCGCATTGCGGGCGTCAGGCGCGAGTGCCGTCCGGCACTCGCGGCACAACCGAGAACACCAAGGAGTACGGCCATGGCCGTCGTCACGATGCGGGAGCTGCTGGAAAGCGGCGTCCACTTCGGTCACCAGACCCGCCGTTGGAACCCGAAGATGAAGCGATTCATCTTCACCGAGCGCAACGGCATCTACATCATCGACCTGCTCCAGTCGCTGTCGTACATCGACCGCGCCTACGAGTTCGTCAAGGAGACCGTCGCCCACGGCGGCACGGTCATGTTCGTCGGCACGAAGAAGCAGGCGCAGGAGGCCATCGCCGAGCAGGCCACCCGCGTCGGCATGCCTTACGTCAACCAGCGCTGGCTGGGCGGCATGCTCACCAACTTCTCGACCGTCTACAAGCGCCTGCAGCGCCTGAAGGAGCTCGAGCAGATCGACTTCGAGGATGTGGCCGCCTCCGGCCTCACCAAGAAGGAGCTGCTGGTCCTCTCCCGCGAGAAGGCCAAGCTGGAGAAGACCCTCGGCGGTATCCGCGAGATGCAGAAGGTGCCCAGCGCCGTCTGGATCGTGGACACCAAGAAGGAGCACATCGCGGTCGGCGAGGCCCGGAAGCTCAACATCCCGGTCGTCGCCATCCTCGACACCAACTGCGACCCCGACGAGGTCGACTACAAGATCCCGGGCAACGACGACGCGATCCGCTCCGTCACCCTGCTCACCCGAGTGATCGCCGACGCCGTCGCCGAGGGCCTCATCGCCCGCTCCGGTGCCGCCGCCGAGGCCAAGGGTGAGAAGGCCGCCGGCGAGCCTCTCGCCGAGTGGGAGCGCGACCTGCTCGAGGGTGGCGAGAAGAAGGCCGAGGAGGCCACCGCCACCACCGAGGCGCCGGCCCCCGCCGCTGCTGAGGCCCCTGCCGCTGCTGAGGCCCCCGCCGAGGCTGCTGCCGAAGCCCCCGCCGAGGCTGCCGCTGAGGCCCCCGCCGCCGAGGCCGAGAAGCCGGCTGAGGCCGAGCAGGCCTGACCCCGGCGTCGCAGGCCTTGACCCCCGCGTCGTAGGCCTGGCTCCAGCGTCACGGCTCAAGTGACGGCGGGCGGCGCCAGCGCGCCGCCCGCCGTTCACCCGTAGACCGTAGATCTTCGGTGGACGCCCGCCCGATCAGCGGCGGACGCCGACTTCGAGACTTCGAACTCCGAGAAGAGATTCACTGATCATGGCGAACTACACCGCCGCCGACGTCAAGAAGCTCCGCGAGCTCACCGGCGCCGGCATGATGGACTGCAAGAAGGCGCTCGACGAGGCCGACGGCAACGTCGACAAGGCCGTCGAGGCCCTGCGCATCAAGGGCCAGAAGGGCGTCGCCAAGCGCGAGGGCCGCTCCGCCGAGAACGGCGCCGTCGTCTCCCTGATCGCCGACGACAACACCTCCGGTGTCCTCGTCGAGCTCAAGTGCGAGACGGACTTCGTCGCCAAGGGCGAGAAGTTCCAGGCCGCCGCGAACGCGCTCGCCGCGCACGTCGCCGCCACTTCCCCGGCCGACCTCGAGGCGCTGCTCGCCTCCGAGATCGAGCCCGGCAAGACGGTTCAGGCGTACGTCGACGAGGCCAACGCCAACCTGGGCGAGAAGATCGTCCTGGACCGCTTCGCCCAGTTCTCCGGCGAGTACGTCAGCGCGTACATGCACCGCACCATGCCCGACCTGCCCCCGCAGATCGGTGTCCTCGTCGAGCTGGACAAGCCGGACGCCGAGACCGCCAAGGGCATCGCCCAGCACATCGCCGCCTTCGCGCCCAAGTACCTCTCCCGTGAGGACGTTCCGGCCGAGGTCATCGAGAGCGAGCGCCGGGTCGCCGAGGAGACCACGCGTGCCGAGGGCAAGCCCGAGGCCGCCCTGCCGAAGATCGTCGAGGGTCGCGTCAACGCCTTCTTCAAGGACGCCACGCTCCTCGGCCAGCCGTACGCGCTCGACCAGAAGAAGTCCGTCCAGAAGGTCCTGGACGAGGCCGGTGTCACCCTGAAGCGCTTCGTGCGCATCAAGGTCGGCATCTGAGTCCGTACCGCGATACACGCGCGAGCCCGCTAGGGTCGACAGCAGTCGTCCTCGCACGTGGGCACGCGCGCGTGCGTGACGGACGACAGCAGATCTGACGAGGAGGCCATTGCCGCGCATGGGATGAGAACACCCCACCGGCAATGGCCTTCTTCGCATGTGCGACACGTAAAAGAGGCGAGATCTCCATGACCACCACCAAGGCCGACAAGGACGACAAGAGCGATCACGGCAAAGGCGCGGGGCGCTTTCTGCTGAAGCTTTCCGGTGAGGCGTTCGCCGGTGGCGGGGGACTGGGCGTCGACCCCGACGTGGTGCACAAAATCGCCCGCGAGGTGGCCGCAGTTGTCCGCGGTGGTGCCCAGATCGCCGTCGTCATCGGCGGCGGCAACTTCTTCCGCGGTGCCGAGTTGCAGCAGCGCGGCATGGACCGGGCCCGCTCCGACTACATGGGCATGCTCGGTACGGTCATGAACTGCCTCGCCCTCCAGGACTTCCTGGAGAAGGAGGGCATCGACTCGCGTGTGCAGACCGCCATCACCATGGGGCAGGTCGCGGAGCCGTACATCCCGCTGCGTGCCGTACGCCATCTGGAGAAGGGCCGCGTGGTCATCTTCGGCGCCGGTATGGGAATGCCGTACTTCTCCACCGACACCACCGCCGCCCAGCGCGCCCTGGAGATCGACGCCGAAGCCCTGCTGATGGGCAAGAACGGTGTGGACGGGGTCTACGACTCCGACCCGAAGACCAACTCCGAGGCCGTCAAGTTCGACTCGCTCAGCTACGGCGAGGTCATCACCCGCGACCTGAAGGTCGCCGACATGACAGCCATCACGCTCTGCCGGGACAACAAGCTGCCCATCCTGGTCTTCGAGCTTCTGGCGGAGGGCAATATCGCGCGCGCCGTCAAGGGTGAGAAGATCGGCACTCTCGTGGGTGATCAGGGCAGCCGGGCCTGACAGGGGCAGTCCCTGCCAGGAGGACGGACCCTGACCGGGGGATGGACAATGTCCTGCCGGTCGGGAACCGTGCAGTAATAAGACGCGACGCAGCCGGCTGCCGACCCCGACCAGGAACAGCTGCCGGGCCTACTCAAGACACGCAGGAGCAAGTGGTGATCGAAGAGACCCTCCTCGAGGCCGAGGAGAAGATGGAGAAGGCCGTCGTGGTCGCCAAGGAGGACTTCGCCGCGATCCGCACCGGTCGTGCGCACCCGGCGATGTTCAACAAGATCGTGGCCGACTACTACGGCGCACTGACGCCGATCAACCAGCTGGCCTCGTTCTCGGTGCCGGAACCGCGTATGGCCGTGGTGACCCCGTTCGACAAGAGCGCGCTGCGCAACATTGAGCAGGCGATCCGCGACTCCGACCTGGGCGTCAACCCGAGCAACGACGGCAATATCATTCGGGTGGTGTTTCCCGAGCTGACCGAGGAGCGCCGCAGGGACTACATCAAGGTCGCCAAGACCAAGGGCGAGGACGCCAAGGTCTCGATCCGGTCCGTCCGCCGAAAGGCCAAGGACGCCATCGACAAGATGATCAAGGATGGCGAGGTCGGCGAGGACGAGGGCCGCCGTGCGGAGAAGGAGCTCGACGACACCACCGCGAAGTACGTCGCCCAGGTGGACGAGCTGCTCAAGCACAAGGAATCAGAGCTGCTCGAGGTCTGATGAACGACTCTTCCTGGGGGGCGCCGCCACAAGCCGGGTACTGGGGGCCGCCCGACCAGGGGCCTGCCCAGGGCGCTGCCCCGGCGGGTCCCGCGTACGACGCGCACAACGCCCAGCAGACTCGCCCCATGCCCATCGTGCCCGACGTACCCGCGCATGGCGGAGACCAGGATGACGACCGGGGGGCCGCCTCGGCGGGTGGCCCCCTGTTCCGCGACGAGACGCCGCCGCACCGGGCTCCGTCGCAGCACCAGCCCCAGCCCCAGCAGCAGGAGCCCATGTCCAGCGCCCCACAGCCGGCGTCCGCACCGCAGAAGAAGAACGCGGGCCGCGACCTGGGTGCTGCCATAGGGGTCGGCGTCGCGCTCGGTGCGGTGATCGTCGTGTCGCTGTTCGTCGTCAAGGCCGTCTTCGTCGGCGTCATAGTTGTCGCCGTCGTGGTCGGCCTGTGGGAACTGACCTCGCGGCTCCAGGAGCGCAAGAGCATCAAGGCGCCTCTTGTGCCGCTCGCGCTCGGCGGTGCGGCGATGGTCGTCGCCGGATACGTGCGGGGGGCCGAGGGCGCCTGGGTGGCGATGGCGCTCACCGCTCTCGCCGTACTCGTCTGGCGCATGACGGAACCACCCGAGGGCTACCTCAAGGACGTCACAGCGGGCGTTTTCGCGGCCTTCTACATCCCGTTCCTGGCCACGTTCGTGGCGATGATGCTCACCGCCGACGACGGCGCGCGGCGGGTCCTCACGTTTCTGGCGCTGGCCGTGGTGAGTGACACGGGCGCGTACGCCATCGGCTGGCGCTTCGGCAAGCACAAGCTCGCCCCGCGCATCAGCCCCGGCAAGACCCGCGAGGGCCTGCTCGGCGCGGTCACCTTCGCCATGGCGGCCGGCGCACTGTTCATGCAGTTCCTGATCGAGGACGGCACCTGGTGGCAGGGCCTGCTCATGGGCTTCGCGGTGGCGGTCACCGCCACCCTCGGCGACCTCGGCGAGTCCATGATCAAGCGGGACCTGGGCATCAAGGACATGGGGACGCTACTGCCGGGGCACGGCGGCATCATGGACCGACTGGATTCGCTGCTGCCTACGGCGCCAGTGGTCTGGCTGCTGATGGTGATCTTCGTCGGCTCCGGGTGACCTTTGTGCAGCGCCGCTTTTACCTGCACGTTCATACGTGAGGGGCTCGTTGTCCACAGGTGGCGAGCCCCTCTTCGTATGTCTGCGACACTTGTATGGCCATGCCTAAGCCCGGAGAACTCGTATTCGTCGCCCCCCGCGGAGCCAAGAAGCCGCCGCGGCACCTTGCCGATCTCTCGCCCGCCGAGCGCAAGGAAGCCGTTGCCGCGATCGGTGAGAAGCCGTTTCGTGCCAAGCAGCTCTCGCAGCACTACTTCGCGCGGTACGCGCACGATCCGGAGCAGTGGACCGACATCCCCGCCGGTTCGCGCGGCAAGCTTCAAGAGGCGCTGCTGCCCGAGCTGATGACGGTCGTGCGGCATCTGTCGACCGACCAGGACACGACCCGTAAGACCCTGTGGCGAATGTTCGACGGGACGCTCGTCGAGTCCGTGCTGATGCGCTACCCGGACCGGGTCACCATGTGCATCAGCTCGCAGGCGGGCTGCGGCATGAACTGCCCCTTCTGCGCCACCGGACAGGCCGGGCTCGACCGGAATCTGTCGACCGCCGAGATCGTGCACCAGATCGTCGACGGCATGCGGGCCCTCAGGGACGGCGAGATCCCCGGTGGGCCGGCGCGGCTCAGCAACATCGTCTTCATGGGCATGGGAGAGCCCCTCGCCAACTACAAGCGCGTCGTCGGGGCGATACGGGCACTCACCGACCCCGAGCCGGACGGCCTCGGGCTGTCGCAGCGCGGCATCACCGTATCGACCGTCGGACTGGTCCCCGCCATCCACCGCTTTGCCGACGAGGGCTTCAAGTGCCGGCTCGCCATCTCGCTGCACGCCCCGGACGACGAACTGCGCGACACCCTCGTACCCGTCAACACCCGCTGGAAGGTGCGAGAAGTCCTCGACGCCGGATGGGAGTACGTAGCCAGGTCCGGGCGCCGGCTGTCCATCGAGTACGCGCTGATCCGGGACATCAACGACCAGGCGTGGCGCGGCGACCGGCTCGGGCGGCTGCTCAAGGGCAAGCCCGTGCACGTCAACCTGATCCCGCTGAACCCGACGCCCGGCTCCAAGTGGACCGCCTCGCGGCCCGAGGACGAGAAGGCGTTCGTCGAGGCGATCGCCGCGCACGGGGTGCCGGTCACCGTCCGGGACACCCGTGGACAGGAGATCGACGGGGCCTGCGGGCAGCTTGCGGCCACCGAGCGCTGACAGGAGTCAGGGCACGGGCTGATCACAGCGTCCGCCGAGCGGTGGGAACGGGTGGATCAGGCGGTACTCTGACCTTCGTACACACCTTCATACCTGCAAAATCCGACAGGGGAGCGCCACAGCGCTGAGAGTGCGGCACGGCCGCAGACCCTCTGAACCTCGCCCAGGTCATTCTGGGTAGGAAGTTCGGTCTTCACTCGAGCCAGCTGTTGCGCCCTGCCCGGGAGCCTCGGGAGTTCTCCGAGAGTGCCGGGCAGGGCCGCGTCTCTTCTGGTCATCCCCAGGAGGGATCCAGTGAGCACCACCAAGAAGTTCGTGGCCGTGGCCGTCGGGCTCGGTCTGGTCACGCTGTCCGCTTGCACGTCGTCCGGCTCCGGGGACGGGGAAGGGGCCTCGGAGTCCAAGACCGTCACCCTCGTCAGCCATGACTCGTGGGCCGCGTCCAAGAGCGTGATCAGCGACTTCGAGAAGCAGTCCGGCTACCGGGTGAAGGTCCTCAAGGACGGGGACGCAGGCCAGGCCCTCAACAAGGCGATCCTCACCAAGGACAACCCGCAGGGCGATGTCCTCTTCGGCGTCGACAACACCCTGCTGTCCCGGGCGTTCGACAACGACCTGTTCCAGTCGTACGAGGCCAAGGACTCCGATCTGCTGCCCCCGGAGTACCGGATCGACCAGCAGAAGAAGCGGGTCACGCCCATCGACTTCGGCGACATCTGCGTCAACTACGACAAGGCCTACTTCGAAGAGAAGGCCCTGACCCCGCCGGAGTCCTTCGACGACCTCGTCAAGCCCGAGTACAAGGACCTCCTCGTCACCGAGAACGCCTCCACCTCCTCGCCCGGCCTCGGCTTCCTGCTGGGCACCGCGGCAAAATACGGCGACGACGGTTGGCAGGACTACTGGAAGAAGCTCAAGGCCAACGGCGTGAAGGTCGTCGACGGCTGGGAGCAGGCCTACAACGAGGAGTTCTCCGGGTCCGCCGGCGGCAAGAAGGCGAAGGGGGACCGGCCACTCGTCGTCTCCTACGCCTCCTCTCCGCCCGCCGAGGTCGTCTTCGCCGACCCCAAGCCGGACACCGCACCGACCGGCGTCGCCTACGGCACCTGCTTCCGGCAGATCGAGTACGCGGGACTGCTCAGCAACGCCAAGAACGCCAAGGGCGGCAAGGCCCTCATCGACTTCCTCATCTCGAAGAAGTTCCAGGCCGACATGCCGCTCAACATGTTCGTGTACCCGATGCGCGAGGACGCGCAGATCCCCGAGGAGTTCACGAAGTACGGCGCCCCGGCGGAGGACTCCGAGGTCATGGCGCCCAAGGAGATCGCCAAGAACCGTGACCAGTGGGTCAAGTCGTGGACGTCGCTCGTACTGAAGTAAGGGCCGGACGCCCCAGGACACCGGCTCCCGGGAAGAGCGCGGCGCGGTTCGCCCTGTTGGTCGTGCCCGTCGTGTTCTTCGCGCTCTTCTTCGCCTACCCCGTCGCCGCGATCGTGGCCCGTGGCCTCAAGGTCGACGGGGCCTGGCAGTTGGGGCGGGTCGGTGAGGTGCTCGCCCAGTCCGACATCCGGCATGTCCTGTGGTTCACGACCTGGCAGGCGCTTGTCTCGACCGCTCTCACACTGCTGATCGCGCTCCCCGGCGCATACGTCTTCGCGCGCTTCGATTTCAGGGGCAAGCAGGTGCTGCGGGCTGTCATCACCGTCCCGTTCGTGCTGCCGACGGTCGTCGTCGGGACTGCCTTCCTGGCGTTGGTCGGGCGCGGTGGACTCCTCGACGAGCTGTGGGGTGTACGCCTCGACACCACCGTCTGGGCCATCCTGCTCGCGCACGTCTTCTTCAACTACGCCGTCGTCGTACGCACGGTCGGCGGCCTCTGGTCGCAACTCGACCCGCGTCAGGAGGAGGCCGCGCGGGTCCTCGGCGCCTCACGGCTCGCTGCCTGGCGCAAGGTCACGCTGCCCGCGCTGGGCCCGGCCGTGGCCGCCGCCGCGCTGATGGTCTTCCTCTTCACCTTCACCTCCTTCGGTGTGGTGCAGATCCTCGGCGGTCCCACCTTCGCCACCCTCGAAGTCGAGATCTACCGGCAGACCTCGGAGATCTTCGACCTCTCCACGGCTGCGGTGCTCACCATGATCCAGTTCGTGGCCGTGGGGGCGGTTCTCGCGGTCCACGCGTGGACGGTACGCCGCCGGGAGACGGCTCTGCGCCTGGTCGACGCCTCCGTGACCGCGCGACGGCCGCGCGGCGCCGGGCAGTGGACGCTGCTCGCCGCCGTCCTCGGCACCGCCGCTGTACTGCTCGTACTGCCACTGGCGGTGCTGGTCCAACGCTCGCTGGACATCCCCGGATTCGCGTACTACAAGGCGCTGACCAGCGATGAGAGCGGCGTCTTCCTCGTTCCGCCCATCGATGCCGTCGGCAATTCACTCCGGTACGCCCTCGCCGCCACCGCCCTCGCCCTGCTGATCGGCGGTCTCGCGGCCGCCGCGCTCACCCGCCGTGACGCCGGCCGTCTCGTACGGGGCTTCGACGCGTTGCTCATGCTCCCGCTCGGCGTGTCCGCGGTGACCGTCGGCTTCGGTTTCCTGATCGCGCTCGACGAGCCGCCGCTGGACCTGAGGAGCAGCTGGATCCTGGTGCCGCTCGCCCAGGCGCTGGTCGGCGTCCCCTTCGTCGTACGCACCATGCTGCCCGTCCTGAGGGCCGTGGACGTACGGCTGCGTGAGGCGGCGGCCGTGCTCGGAGCATCGCCATGGCGGGTGTGGCGCGAGGTCGATCTGCCGATGGTGCGCCGGGCCCTGCTGATCGCGGCCGGGTTCGCCTTCGCCGTGTCGCTCGGCGAGTTCGGCGCGACGGTCTTCATCGCCCGGCCCGACAACCCGACCCTGCCGGTCGCCGTGGCCCGGCTCCTCGGGCGCGCCGGCGAGCTCAACTACGGCCAGGCGATGGCCCTTTCGACGATCTTGATGGTGGTGTGCGCGGTGGCGCTGCTCCTGCTCGAACGCATCCGCACCGACCGGACGGGGGAGTTCTGACGATGCTCAAGCGCGATGCGATCCACAAGCGGGACGCGAAGCTCATGCAGGAACCGATGCTCACGCTCGATGAAGCGACCGTACGGTTCGGGAGGCGACCCGCCCTCGATGCCGTCGGCCTCGACGTCGCCGAGCACGAGATCGTGTGTGTGCTCGGGCCCAGCGGCAGCGGCAAGTCGACGCTGCTGCGGGTGGTCGCGGGGCTGCAGCCGCTCGACTCCGGGTGGGTGTTCCTGGACGGCCGCGATCTCGGCGGTGTCCCCGCGCACAAGCGGGGTGTCGGCCTGATGTTCCAGGACCACCAGCTCTTCCCACAGCGCGATGTGGGCGGCAACGTGGCCTTCGGCTTGCGCATGCACGGCGCGTCGAAGGCACAACAGGACGTACGGGTACGGGAGTTGTTGGAGCTCGTCGGCCTGCCGGGTGCCGCATCCAGGGCCGTCGCCTCCCTCTCCGGGGGCGAGCAGCAGCGCGTGGCCCTCGCCCGCGCGCTCGCCCCGCGCCCCCGGCTGCTCATGCTCGACGAACCGCTCGGCCAGCTCGACCGCTCCCTGCGCGAGCGGCTCGTGGTCGAACTCCGCGAACTCTTCGGCGAGTTGGGCACCACCGTGCTCGCGGTCACCCACGACCAGGGCGAGGCGTTCGCGCTCGCCGACCGGGTCGTGGTGATGCGCGACGGGCGGATCGCCCAGTCCGGTACGCCACTTGAGGTGTGGCAGCGGCCGGCGGACGAGTTCGTGGCCCGCTTCCTCGGCTTCGAGAACGTGGCCGACGCGAGTGTCAGCGGGGAGGCCGCGGACACGCCGTGGGGCAAGGTCCCGGTGCCCGACGGTGCCCCCCAGGGCGAGGTCACGCTGCTGATCAGGCCCGCGGGCGTACGGCTCGTGCCGTCGGCGGAGGGACTGCGCTGCACGGTCGCGGCGCGCACGTTCCGCGGCACGCATGTCTCCGTACATCTGCAGCCGGAGGGCGCGCCGCGCCTGGAGGCGGCGTGCGCACTGCGGGATGCGCCGGAGCCCGGGGACGAGGTCGGGGTGGCCTTCGACTCGGCGGAAATTGTCGTGCTGGACCAGGAGCCGGAGACCTAGGGTGCCGGGCATGACGCTACTCGGAGTCGACCTCGGGTATGACCGCTACTGCGACGAAATCGTCGCGCAGACCGAGTTGTTGAGGAAGCACTTGAACGGCGCCGATCTCGCCGTGACCGTGCCGACCTGTCCGGACTGGACGCTTCGGGAACTCGCCGTGCACGTGGGCGGCGCACACCGCTGGGTCGAGCACATCGTGCGGACGAGGGCGACCGAGGAGGTCCCGGAAGCGCAGGTGTCCGGCTTTGCGGGGCCCGAGGGCGACGACCCCGCCTCCCTCGACGCCTGGCTGGCCGAGGGCGCAGAGAAGACCTCCGCGACCCTTCGCGCCGCCGGGCCCGAAGCCGCCGCCTGGACCTGGTCCTGGGAGCGGACAGCCGGTTTCTGGGCGCGGCGTATGACGCTGGAGACGGTGATCCACCGGGCGGACGCGGCGATCGCGGCGAGTGCGCGATACGAGGTCGCGCCGGAGCTGGCCGCCGACGCGATCGACGAGTGGCTGCAGATCGTCAAGTACGCGCAGCACGTGATGCCGCAACACGCGGCGAGTGAGCTGCGCGGGCCGCGCCGCAGCATCCACCTCCACGCGACCGACACCCCGGCCGAGTTGAACGCCGAGTGGTTCATCGTGCTCACCGAGGACGGTGTGACCTGGCGCCGCGGCCACGAGAAGGCGACGGTCGCGCTGCGCGGGCCGCTCACCGAGGTGCTGCTCGCCTTCTATCGCCGACTCCCGCTGGACGGCGGGCAGTTGGAGGTCCTGGGCGAACCGGGGCTGCTGGGGTTCTGGCTGGAGCGGGCCACGTTCGAATGACAGGTGCGGCCCGCCCTGGCCCGCCCTCGGCTTCAGCCGACGGTTGTCCGAGCCAGCCGGACCAATGCCTCCGGTGCTTCCTCGACGTGGTCCACGAGGGCGATCCGTGGCTCCATCGAGCGGTTCCTGGCCAGCGCCTGGAGCAGCGGCCAGACCGGCAGCCGCTCCGTCCAGTGGACGCGGTCGACCAGGACCATGGGGGTGGGCTCGCCGCGCGACTCGTAGTAGTTCGGCGTCGCGTTGTCGAAGACCTCCTGTACGGTTCCGGCGGCGCCCGGCAGGAAGACGACGCCCGCGTTCGAGCGGGCCAGCAGGCCGTCCTCGCGGGTCGCGTTGGCGAAGTACTTGGCGATGTGGGAGGCGAAGGCGTTCGGCGGCTCATGGCCGTAGAACCAGGTGGGGATCCCGACCGAGTGGTTGCCCTTCGGCCAGCGCTCGCGCACCTCGAAGGCGCACCGTGCCCAGTCGGTGATCGAGGGCGTGAACGAGGGTGCTTTACCGAGGAGTTGGCAGGCATCCTCCAGCATCGCGTCGTCGTACGGCGCCGCGTAAGCGCCCAGGTTCGCGGCCTCCATGGCTCCCGGGCCGCCGCCCGTCGCCACTGTGAAACCGGCCCGTGCCAGCGCGCCCCCGAGCCGCGCGGCGCGCTCGTACCCCTGAGTGCCGCGGGCCATCGCGTGGCCGCCCATCACGCCCACCACCCGTGTCCCGCGCAGGAGTTCGTCGAGGGCGTCGGAGACGGAGTCGTCGTGGACGGAGCGCAGCATCGACGCGTAGACGTCGCCATCGGCCTTGGTCCGCTGGAACCAGGCGTAGGCGAGGGCGTCCGGCGTCTGCTCGTAGCCCTTGTCGAGCGAGGCGAACAGCTCGCCGGGCGTGTAGACATGACCGCGGTACGGGTCGAACGGCAGGTCCGGGACCGGCGGGAAGACCAGGGCGCCGGCGGCGCGGACCTTCGCCGCCGCCTCCTCCCGCATCGGGCAGCCGAGGAAGACGGCGCCCGCGGTGTCGGTGGTGAGCAACTCCCGCGTACGGTCCGTCAGATCAACGGCCTGGACGCGGAATCCGGCGAGAGTGCCGCGAGCGGAGACGATCGCGTCGAACTCTTCGAGGGTCTCGATCTCGTTGTCTTGGTGGTGGGCCGCATGGGCGGGCATAGTCTGCACCCGCCCATGCTAGGAGTGGCCGCGTAAGCAACGCGTTGCGCCTGGACCTCAGCCCTCGACGGCCGCCGGGTCCATCCACATGATCTCCCAGGTGTGGCCGTCCGGGTCGTCGAAGGCGCGGCCGTACATGAAGCCGTGGTCCTGCGTCTCGCCCGACGGCGACCCGCCCGCCGCAAGCGCCCTCTCGACCAGCTCGTCGACCTTCTCGCGGCTCTCGGCGCTCAGACACAGCAGCACCTCGCTGGTCTTCGTCGAGTCCGCGATCTCCTTGTTCGTGAAGTCCGCGTAGCGCTGCTTCGTCATGATCATCGCGACGATCGTGTCGCTGATGACGATGCTCGCGCAGTTCTCGTCGGAGAACTGCTTGTTGATCTCGTAGCCGAGCTCCGTGAAGAACTTCTTCGAGGCGTCGAGGTCGTTGACGGCTAGGTTCACGAAGATCATCTGCTGGTACATGGCGGTCTCTCCCGTTTTGTGCGCTGAAGTGTTGTTCGCAGGGTTAGACCAGAGCCTCGCCGAAAACTCATCGGCTGTCCCGAACTTTTTTCGTACGGAGGATCAGTCGGTCAGCGGCACTGCCGCCAGCCCTGCGATCGCCCAGGTCAGCGGGCCGAGTACGGCGAGCAGCGCGCCCGCGCGGAGTGCGGCGGCGCCGCGCAGCAGGGTGGCGGGCGCGCCGAGCCCGAGCAGTGCCGCCGTGGTGTCGGTACGGTCCTGCCTGGCCTCGACCGCGGCCGTCAGCAGCGTCCCGACGGCGCAGCCCGCCACGAGCAGCACGCCCAGCACGGTGAGCGGCCCGATCTCGGGGCGCGCGTCGGCATACAGCGCGGCCATGGCGTACGCCCCCGATGTCACCGCGCACACCACGCCGAGCGGTCGGCCGATGCGCCCCGCCTCCTCCATGAGGATGCGCCCGGCCAGCAGCCGCACCGCGCCCGGCCGCACCGCCAGGAGCAGCCGGCCGCTCAGGTGGGTCAGCGCGGGCCCCGCCATCGCCAGGCCCAGCGTGGTGAGTGCCCAGCCGAGGAGCACACCGGCGGAGCCGCCCGCGTGAAGGCCGGGCAGGGCGGGACCGGACGCGGGGCCGCTGCGACTCGCGTACGTCTCGACGGCGAGCCCGGCCGCGAGCACCGCCACGCCCCAGGGCAGGCCGGTGGGAGTGGGGGTGGGAGCGGGGTACGGGTGCTCCGGCGGGCCCGGGTCGTCGGGGTGGGCGTCGCTGCGCGCGGAGCCGCCGGCTTCGGTGGTGCCTGCCTGTCCGCCGCTCCCGTAGGTCGTACGGGCGCCGGACTGCCTGCCTCCGCGTGGGCGCAGGGACAGCGCGCTCCCCAGCGACGCGGCGATCGGCACCAGCGCCAGCAGCGTGAGCGTGGCCGCGAGGGGCAACGGCCGGTTTCCGGCGAGCAGTTCGGCTGCCTCGCCGTCGAAGGGCAGACCGCTCAGATCGCCGCGCAGATGGAGCACGCAGAACAGTGCGACGAGCGAACCGAGCGTGCAGGACACCGCGGTGGAGATCGCCGCCAGCAGCATCAGCCGGCCCGGTCCCAGGCCGATCGCGAAGAGTCCGGGCCGAGGACGGGTGGCCGGGTCGGTACGGGCCACCGCCACCGCGAACTGCACGGTGGCGGCGAGCGGGGCGAGACACCACGCGAGCCGGATGACCGCGCCCGAGGAATCGTGAGGGTGCCCCATCGCGAACCCAAGGGCGCACAGGAGCAGGAAGCCCGTGCCCGCCGACGCCACCGCGACCAGCAATCGGCGCAGTTGCACGGCGGGCCGGGCACCCCGGGCTAGGCGGAGAGCGAGCACGCGGCCCGGCCTTCCGACTCGGTCTCGGCGGCCTCGGGCAGATGGACGGTGTTCACGCGTCGGCCGTCGAGCAGCGACACCCTGCGGTCGGCGAGGGCCGCGGTGTCCGCGTCGTGCGTGGCCAGCACGACCGTGATGCCGTGCGAACGGGCCGCCGTCGTGAGCGTACGCAGGACATTGGCGCGGTCGACGCGGTGCAGTGGCGCGGTCGGCTCGTCGGCGAAGAGCACGGTGGGCGCGGGGACCAGCGCGCGGGCGATGGCGACGCGCTGGCGCTCGGCCTGGAGCAGGGCGTACGGGCGCCGACGGGCACAACCGCCGATGTCGAGGCGCTCCAGCCACTCCAGGGCGGTGGTCTTGGCCTGGCGACGTCCTACGCCGCGCAGCATCAGCGGCAGCGCGGCGTTCTCCCAGGCGTTCAGCTCGGGAACCAGGACGGGCGCCGGGTCGATCCAGCCGAAGCGGTCGCGGCGCAGACGTTCGCGGGCGTGCGGGCCCATGGTGTGCACGGGCGTGCTGTTGAACCAGACCTCCCCCTGCTGCGGCAGGAGTTGTCCGGACAGGCACCTCAGCAGCGTGGTCTTGCCGCTGCCGCGCGGGCCGCCGACGGCGAGGATCTCGCCCACGCGAACCCCGAGCGAGACGCCGCTGAGCGCGGGGGAGCCGTTGTGCTTGACATGCAGAGCACGTGCCCAGAGCACGTCGTTGTCCGGCGGAGCCACCATGGGCGTACACCTCGGTTCGGATCAGAAATGCCGCGGAATCCCCCCGGACTGGGAGGAAGTCCCCCCGTCCGGGGGAACGAAGGCGGAGCCGATCGGTCACTGGGCACGCTAGGGAGTCGGGGCCGGGAGGCCGGACGTACGCGGCCCCGGTGCCGCCCATTCTCACTCGAACGGGCGGCACCGGGGCCGGTGTTGATCATCCATGCGGAAGATCAGAGCATACGGAAGATCACAGCATGCGGAAGAACGGAGGTGGGCTCAGGGCTGGGGCTCGGAGCTGGGGTTCAGAGCTGGGTCCACGCCTCCGTCAGCACCTGGCGGACGATTCCCTCGATCTCGTCGAACGTCGACTGGTCCGAGATCAGCGGCGGCGCGAGCTGCACCACCGGGTCACCGCGGTCGTCTGCGCGGCAGTACAGGCCGTACTCGAAGAGCTTCTTGGAGACGAAGCCGTACAGGATGCGCTCCGACTCCTCGTCCGTGAAGCTCTCCTTGGTGGCCTTGTCCTTCACCAGCTCGATGCCGTAGAAGAAGCCGTTGCCGCGGACGTCGCCGACGATCGGCAGGTCGTGCAGCTTCTGCAGGGTCGTCAGGAACGCGTTCTCGTTGTCGAGCACATGCTGGTTGAGCTTCTCGCGCTCGAACAGGTCGAGGTTGGCGAGAGCCACCGCGGCCGACACGGGGTGGCCGCCGAAGGTGTAGCCGTGCAGGAAGGTGTTGTCGCCCTTGTAGAACGGCTCGGCGAGGCGGTCCGAGACGATGCAGGCGCCTATGGGGGAGTAGCCGGAGGTCATGCCCTTGGCGCAGGTGATCATGTCCGGGACGTATCCGAACTTGTCGCAGGCGAACATCGTGCCGAGTCGGCCGAAGGCGCAGATGACCTCGTCGGAGACGAGCAGCACGTCGTACTGGTCGCAGATCTCGCGTACCCGCCGGAAGTAGCCGGGCGGCGGCGGGAAGCAGCCGCCCGCGTTCTGCACCGGCTCCAGGAAGACGGCCGCGACCGTCTCCGGGCCCTCGAAGAGGATCTGCTGCTCGATCTGGTCGGCGGCCCAGCGGCCGAAGGCTTCCGGGTCGTCGCCGTGGATCGGAGCGCGGTAGATGTTGGTGTTCGGGACCTTGTGGGCGCCGGGGACCAGTGGCTCGAAGGGAGCCTTCAGGGCGGGCAGGCCGGTGATGGACAGGGCGCCCTGCGGGGTGCCGTGGTAGGCGACCGCGCGCGAGATGACCTTGTACTTGGTCGGCTTGCCCTGGAGCTTGAAGTACTGCTTGGCGAGCTTCCAGGCGGTCTCGACCGCCTCGCCGCCGCCCGTGGTGAAGAAGACCTTGTTCAGGTCGCCGGGGGCGTGGCCCGCGAGGCGCTCGGCCAGCTCGATCGCCTTGGGATGGGCGTACGACCAGACCGGGAAGAAGGCCAGTTCCTGCGCCTGCTTGGAGGCGGTCTCGGCCAGCTCCACCCGGCCGTGTCCGGCCTGGACCACGAACAGCCCCGCGAGACCGTCGAGGTAGCGCCTGCCCTGGTCGTCGTAGATGTAGGTGCCCTCGCCCCGGACGATGGTGGGGACGGGCGCGTTCTCGTACGAGGACATGCGGGTGAAGTGCATCCACAGGTGGTCGTACGCGACTTTGCTGAGGTCCTTGCTCACGGCTATCGGGTTCCCCACATGTAGGTCTGCTTCTTGAGCTTCAGATAGACGAAGGTCTCGGTGGAGCGCACGCCGGACAGGGCCCGGATGCGTTTGTTGATGACGTCCAGCAGGTGGTCGTCGTCCTCGCAGACGATCTCGGCGAGGAGGTCGAAGGAGCCTGCGGTCATCACCACGTACTCGACTTCCGACATGTCGCTCAGTGCGTCCGCCACGGACTCGGTGTCGCCCTCGACGTTGATGCCGACCATCGCCTGCCGGCGGAAGCCCACGGTGAGCGGGTCCGTGACGGCGACGATCTGCATCACGCCCTGGTCGAGCAGCTTCTGGACGCGCTGGCGCACGGCTGCCTCGGAGAGGCCAACGGCCTTGCCGATCGCCGCGTACGGCCTCCGGCCGTCTTCCTGGAGCTGCTCGATGATGGCGAGCGAGACGTCGTCCAGCGGGGGAGTGTTGTTCCCCGACCGGGTTTCTCGGGAGCCCTTCGGCTCTGCGCTGCGACTGACCACGTGCTCACTGTGCATGAGACCTCGGCAGTTCCGCAAGGGATGATCGATGAAATCCGTTGTTTACAAGGCTGGCAGTTGCGGATTTCGCAGATCTGGGCCGATCGGGGGTGTTGAAAACGTGGAGCGTCGGACTAGGCTGTGTCTCAAGGAATGGACACCCGACAGGAGGGCCGGCAGTGAGCACTGAGCTGCGTCGTCTGCGCAACTACATCGACGGAGAGTTCCGCGATGCCGCCGATGGACGGACGACCGAGGTGGTCAACCCCGCGACGGGCGAGGCGTACGCCACCGCGCCGCTGTCCGGGCAGGCGGATGTCGACGCCGCGATGGCGGCCGCGGCCGCGGCCTTCCCGGCCTGGCGGGACCTGGTCCCGGCCGAGCGTCAGAAGGCCCTCCTCAAGATCGCGGACGCCTTCGAGGAGCGGGCCGAGGAGCTCATCGCCGCGGAGGTGGAGAACACCGGCAAGCCGATCGGGCTGACCAGGTCCGAAGAGATCCCGCCCATGGTCGACCAGATCCGCTTCTTCGCGGGTGCCGCCCGGATGCTCGAGGGCCGCGCGGCCGGGGAGTACATGGACGGCATGACCTCCATCATCCGCCGCGAGCCCGTCGGAGTCTGCGCGCAGGTCGCGCCCTGGAACTACCCGATGATGATGGCCGTGTGGAAGTTCGCCCCGGCGCTCGCCGCGGGCAACACGGTGGTGCTGAAGCCGTCCGACACCACCCCGGCCTCGACGGTCCTGATCGCCGACATCATCGGCTCCATCGTCCCGAAGGGCGTCTTCAACGTCATCTGCGGCGACCGTGACACCGGCCGTCTGATGGTCGAGCACCCGACCCCGGCGATGGCTTCGATCACCGGTTCGGTACGGGCCGGCATGCAGGTCGCCGAGTCCGCCTCGAAGGACGTCAAGCGGGTTCATCTGGAGCTGGGCGGCAAGGCGCCGGTCGTCGTCTTCGAGGACACCGACATCGCCAAGGCCGTCGAGGACATCTCGGTCGCGGGCTTCTTCAACGCGGGCCAGGACTGTACGGCCGCCACCCGTGTCCTCGTCCAGGAGTCCATCCACGACGAGTTCGTGGCCGCGCTCGCCAAGGCCGCCGCCGACACGAAGACGGGGCAGCCGGACGACGAGGACGTGCTGTACGGGCCGCTGAACAATCCGAACCAGCTCAAGCAGGTCAGCGGCTTCATCGAGCGGCTGCCCGCCCACGCGCGCGTGGAGACCGGCGGCAAGCGCGTCGGCGACAAGGGCTTCTTCTACGCCCCGACTGTCGTCTCCGGCGTCAAGCAGGACGACGAGATCATCCAGAAGGAGGTTTTCGGGCCGGTCATCACCGTCCAGTCCTTCACGGACGAGACGCAGGCCGTCGAGTGGGCCAACGGCGTCGAGTACGCCCTCGCCTCCTCGGTCTGGACGAAGGACCACGCGCGCGCGATGCGTATGTCGAAGTCTCTGGACTTCGGCTGCGTATGGATCAACACGCACATCCCGCTGGTCGCGGAGATGCCGCACGGCGGCTTCAAGAAGTCGGGTTACGGCAAGGACCTGTCGTCGTACGGCTTCGACGACTACACGCGGATCAAGCATGTGATGACGTCGCTGGGCTGACCCAGGACGGACCCGGACCGGGTGGTGCGGGCCTGCTCGGACGGAGCGGGCCCGCACTTTCGTGCTCAGGAAGCGAAGGCGGCGCGGAGGATCCGCTCCTCCACCGGGTTCATGGCCACGGCCTTCGCGTCGGTCGCGTTGATCGAGAGGACGAGGGATCGGGTCAGGTCGGGGGTCGTGGCGATCACCGTGCGGTAGCCGGGGCGGGAGCCGGACTTGAGCCAGAGGGTGAGGCCGTGCTTGCTGTAGTACTGCAGGCCCGCGCTCATGGTCGCCTCGCCCTCCTCGACCTTCGGCAGTGTCAGCATCTCCTTCTTCAGCAGGGGCCGCGGGACCACCTTTCCGCGGAACAGGCCGAGGAGCAGGCGCTCCAGGTCCGCCGTCGTGGAGATCATGTCGCCTGCCGCCCAGCGGTCCGACATGTTCCACTCCGTGGCGTCCACGAGGCGGCCGGTGGTGAGTTTCTGGTAGCCGCGGTTGTGAGGGCCGTGGATGCGGGGGTCGGATCCACAGGGGAAGGATGTGTGCCGCATGCCGAGCGGCTTGAAGATCCGTAAGGCCGCCTGGTGTTCGTACGAGTCGTCCGTGACCTTCTCGATGAGCATGCCCAGCACCGTGTAATCGATGTTGGCGTACACCTGCCGCTTGCCCGGATCGAACGCGGGCCCCTTGGCGACGGACGAGGCCACGACCTCCTCGGGCGTCAACGTCTTGTAGCGGTTGTCGAAGCCCTCACCGTCTACGCCGCCCAGTGAAATGCCCGGTTGCAGGCCACTGGTGAAGGTCAGCAACTGCCGTACGGTGATGGGGTCGAAGTCGTCCGAGAGCAGGCCGGGAAGGTACGTCTGGACGTGCCCGTCCAGGTCCACCTCCCCCTCGGCCGCGAGTTGGAGGACGACGGCCGCCGTGACCACCTTGGTCGTGGAGCCGGCCCGGAAGCGTCCGTGTTCCAGAACGGCACGACCGGTGGTGAGGTCGCGTACTCCGGCGCTGCCGTGCCAGCTGCCGCCCTTGCCGCCGACCCGTACGAGCGCGGCCGTCGCGTCCTTGTCCGGCAAGTCCAAGTCGGCGATCGCGGCACGCAGGGCCTCGGCGTTGGGGCCGTCGGCCTTCCGTACGACCGTTGTGGCGGGGGAGGCGGCAGCCGCCCCGGCCAGGGGACCGGCTGCAAGGCCCAGGACGACGAGAGCGGCGCAGGCGGTACGGACACGGGCGTGCATCAGGCGACTCCTCGAGGTGGTGGATCTTCATCCTCCGCGCGTACGCCGCCTGTGCGGATCATCACCGGGGATGGCACCGCCCCTGGGTCGGCCCCCAGTCAACTGACGTGCCGGTCAAGGGTGTTGTCAGGGCCATCCCTTAAGGGCCTCAGCCGTATCCGTGAAAAAAATTGTTATCGCTGAGAGGCCTTCTCCGTCTCCTGTACACATGCGGCACACAAGCCCCACCTGACACCACAGGCCGCGCCCAGACTCGTTGTCGTACAGGAGCTCTTCATGGCAGAGCACAACAGGCACCGCATCAGCCGCCGCGGCATGTTCCAGATCGCGGGGGGTGTCGCCGCCGCGGGCGCGGTGGGCGGCATGGCGGTCTCGCTGAGCGGCCGCGACTCGGCCGGTGCCGCGCAGACCGATGCGCCTGACTCGTCGCCGAGTACCTCCAGTACAGCCGCCCCCAAAGCGGCCTTCGCGCATCCCGGGATGCTGCACAACGCCGGCGACCTCAACCGCGCCAAGATGCGCGTGGCCGCGAAGGCGGAGCCCTGGCTGGCGGGCTGGCAGCGGCTGACCGCCAACCGGCACTCCGCGAGCACCTGGAAGCCCAACGCCCGGGACACGATCATCCGCGGCGGCGCGGGCCAGAACTACGGCATCCTCTTCAACGACATCCACGCCGCTTACCAGAACGCCCTGCGCTGGAAGATCGCGGGCACGAAGGAGAACGCCGAGGCGGCCGTCGCGATCCTCAACGCCTGGTCGGGCACGCTCACCACGCTCACCGGGAACGCCGACCGGTTCCTGGCGTCCGGCATCTACGGCTACCAGTTCGCGAACGCCGCCGAACTCGTGCGCGACTACCCGGGCTTCGACCTGCCCCGCTTCAAGAAGATGCTGCTCAACGTCTTCTACCCGCTGAGCGACGACTTCCTGAAGCGCCACAACGGCGCCTTCATCACCAACTACTGGGCGAACTGGGACCTCTGCAACATCGCCGCGATCATGGCGATCGGCATCCTGTGCGACGACACCGCCAAGTTCGACCGCGCCGTGGAGTACTTCAAGAACGGCGAGGGCAACGGCTCCATCAAGCACGCCGTCCCCTTCGTGTACGAGGACCAGGGCCTGGCCCAGTGGCAGGAGTCCGGCCGCGACCAGGGCCACACCGTGATGGGCATCGGCCTGATGGGCTCGGTCTGCGAGATGGCGTGGAACCAGGGCGTCGACCTCTACGGCTACGACAACAACCGCCTGATGAAGGCCGCCGAGTACGTCGCCAAGTACAACCTGGGCGGAGATGTCCCCTTCACCAAGTACACCTGGGGCACCGGAACGCGGGGAGACCGCCGCGAGCAGGCCGTGATCTCCAACATAGGCCGGGGCCAGATTCGCCCGGTTTGGGAGCTCTTGCACAACCACTACGCCCGGCGCCGCCGAATCTCAGTCCCCCACGTCACGGCGATGGCTGAGAAAGTACGTGCCGAAGGAGGCGGAGGAGACTACGGAGCCAACAGTGGCGGCTTCGACCAACTGGGCTTCGGGACACTCCTCTACAGCAAGTGACACGTGTGCGGGAAGGGACGTACGTGGACGGTCGGCAGTGGCGTACGACCATCGCGGCAGCGCAGGCCGGTGACCGGCGCGCCCTCGACGAGCTGGTCAAGGGCTGGCTGCCGCTGGTCTACAACATCGTCGGCCGAGCACTGAACGGTCACGCGGACGTCGACGACGTCGTGCAGGAGACCATGCTCCGGGCCGTGGACAACCTCGGCTCGCTGCGCGATCCGGACAGTTTCCGCTCCTGGCTGGTCGCCATCGCGATGCGGCAGATACGGGACCGGGCGCGGCGCCGCACGTCCGAGTCGCTGGCCGAGAACGCCGCGCACGACGCCGCCGACTTCGCCGAACTGACCGTACTGCGGCTTCAGTTGGAGGGGCAGCGACGCGAGGTTGCGGAGGCGGTGCGCTGGCTCGACGACGAGGACCGGCAGCTCCTTTCGCTGTGGTGGCTGGAGGTCGCGGGCGAGCTCACCCGGCGCGAGCTGGCGTCGGCCCTCGGCATCAGCCGGCAGCACACCGCCGTGCGCGTCCAGCGGATGAAGGCCCGCCTGGAGACCGCGCGGGGCATCGTGCGAGCACTCGACTCGTCCTGCCCTGATCTGCGCGATGTCACCGCCCGCTGGGACGGGCAGCCCGACTCGGTGTGGCGCAAGCGTCTGGCCCGCCACATACGGGACTGCCTCCACTGTTCCGGACGCCGCGAGAAGGTCGTACCGGCCGAACGCCTGCTGGTCGGGCTCGCGCTCGTCCCCGTCCCGGTCGGCTTCACGCTCTCTCTGGTCTTCGGCGGCAAGACGGCGGTCGCCGCGACGACGGCCGCCACGACCGTCGGCTGGTCCGCCAAGATCGTCGGCGCTTTCACCAAGCCGGCGGTGGCCATGACGGCCGGGGCGACGATGGTCGCGGGCGGCGCCTACGTCGTCACACAGGCGCCGGACGAGCCGCGCCCGCCCGTCGCGGCCCCCACGGCGCAGAGCACGGTCCGCCCGAGACCGTCGCCCACGCCCACGCCCACGCCGACGCCTTCGCCCACCCCCTCACCGACGAGGAGGGCCAGCCTGTACGGCACGGTCGTCGACACCGTGGACCAGGCCCCCGCCCCGAACGCGCGTCCCGCCGAGCTGCCGCGCCGCCCCGAGTCCGGCATCACCAGCACCGGCGGCGCCCGGCCCGTGATGGAGCACCGCGGCGACAGCATGACGCTCAGCGGCCAGGGCTACGTACTGGTGCGCTGGCAGCTCTCGCCGGACGACCGCCCCGGCGGCCTGGTCATGCCGACCTGGACCGGCCTGCGGGGCAAGCTCTTCCACGTCGCGTCCGGCGGCGGCCGCCGCATGGACGACCGCAACGGGGACGACTCCCGCCCCGGCTACGTCACCGGCATGGGCGGCCCGGAAATCGGCTACACCGTCCTGCCGGAAGGCACCCAGCAGATGTGGCAGAACGAGTACTTCTACGTCGACGGCACGGTCACCCTCCACGTGAACGAACGCGGCGCCGCCTACGACCTGGCCGTCTTCCCGACGGACTGGGAAGCGGTGAACAAGGACATCACCACCGGCCCCGATCAGGGCGTCATCCGCTACGGCCTCACCCGAGACAACGGCAAGGACACCGCTCCGGTGCCCCAGTACGTCACCCGCTCGAGGCCCACCGATCCGGCGACGGTGCCACAGCGCTCCAAGGTGAGGACGACCTAGGGGGCTTCGCTGTTCACCCGCGGAGGGAACACAGCGTGTCGATGCGATTCGTCGTGATCGAGTCGGCTCCCGCGTCGAGCAGGCGGCGCATGGAGCGGCGGGTGTCGGGGGTCCAGGCCGACAGGAGGTAGCCGTCGCGGTGCACGCGGGCGGCGAGGTCGCGGTCGACCAGGCTGAAACGGTAGTTGAGCCAGCGCGGGCGTATCGCTTCGAGGAGGACGGGGCGCGGCGGCGCCAGCGTGGTCCAGGTGAGCGCGATCTCCGCGGCGGGGTCGGCCGCGCGGACGGCGAGCATGGTCTCGGCGCCGGCGCTGTAGTACACGCGCTCGTCGGCGCCGAGATCGCGGATCACCTCGACGATCCGTCGTACGGCCCGTGGATTCGCGGAGCCCGGCAGATCGACCATGAAGCGGCCGTGGTCGGTCGCCTTCAGGGCCTCCTCCAGGGTGGGAATGCCACCGGAGGTGAGCCCGTGCACCTCGTCCGCGGAGAGCGAGAGCAGCGGGCGGTCGTGTTCCCACAACCGCTTCAGCGTCGCGTCATGCAGCAGCACCGGCACATCGTCGCGGGTCAGCCGGACATCGAACTCGACGGCGTCCGCGCCCCGATGGAGCGCGGAACGCAGCGAGTCGATCGTGTTCTCGCGGATGCGGTAGGGGTCGCCGCGATGGGCCACGGCAGTCACGGTGCGCATGGGCCCATTGTGCTGGGTTCAGTTCGCGAGCCATGCCCCGGTGTAGGTGTCGATCTCCCCGGCCAGCTTCGCCTTGCCGGCCGGGTCGAGGAACGACGCCTCGACGGCGCTCTTGGCGAGCGCGGCGAGCCCCTGTTCGTCGAGGTCCAGGAGGCGGGCGGCCACCGCGTACTCGTTGTTGAGGTCCGTGCCGAACATCGGCGGATCGTCGGAGTTGATCGTCACGAGCACCCCGGCCCGTACGAACTCCTTGATCGGGTGCTCGTCGAGCGCCCGGACGGCGCGCGTGGCGATGTTGGAGGTCGGGCAGACCTCCAGGGCGATGCGGTGCTCGGCGAGGTGCGCGAGGAGCTTCGGATCCTGGGCGGAACTTGTGCCGTGTCCGATGCGCTCGGCGCGCAGCTCGGTCAGTGCGTCCCAGACGGTCCCCGGCCCGGTCGTCTCACCCGCATGCGGCACGGAACGCAACCCGGCCGCGATCGCGCGGTCGAAATACGGCTTGAACTGCGGCCGGGCCACGCCGACTTCGGGCCCGCCGAGCCCGAACGAGACAAGGCCCTCCGGGCGCAGCTTGTCCGTGGTGGCGAGCCGGGTGGTCTCCTCGGCGGCGTCGAGGCCCGCCTCTCCCGGAATGTCGAAGCACCAGCGCAGCACGGTCCCGAAGTCGGCCTCGGCTGCCTTGCGGGCGTCCTCGATCGCGTCCATGAACGCGCCCTCGTCGATGCCGCGACGGGTCGAGGAGAACGGCGTGACGGTCAGCTCGGCGTACCTGACCTGCTGCCGCCCCATGTCGCGGGCGATCTCGTACGTGAGCAGGTGTACGTCCTCCGGGGTGCGGATGAGGTCCACGACGGACAGGTACACCTCGATGAAGTGGGCGAAGTCCGTGAACGTGAAGTAGTCGACGAGCGCCTCGGGGTCGGTCGGCACCTTGGAGTCGGGGTGACGGGCGGCCAGTTCGGAAACGATACGGGGGGAGGCGGAGCCGACGTGGTGTACGTGGAGTTCGGCCTTGGGCAGCCCGGCGATGAAGTCGTGCAGGTCGCGCGGGACGGGCCCGGTGGGCACGGCGGGCGGGACGCTCGGGTCGCGGTGGTCGGTCACGGGTTCCTCCCCGGGAACGGCGCCTGCCTGTGTCCGGCGGGCGCGGGTGATCGGCTGATCGGTGGTGCGGGATGATGCGGGGATCATCGTAGGCCGGGGCCATGGGCCCGTGGTCCGGCCGTAGCATGACGGAACGTACGACAGAGGGGACTCCGCGCATGTCCGACGCCGCGCAGCCGCCGGGTACGCCGGGGGACGTCGACCCGAACCCATGGGCTCCGCCCGAACAACGGACTCCGACGGCCGGAGCCCCGAGCTCTGGTCCGCAGGACGCGGCTCCCCAGCCGGGGGTTCCTCTGGACAAGGCGGGCGCCGAGCCGAATCCGTGGGGTGCGCCTGACGCGGCTGCGTCGCGACCGGGCGCGGGTTCAGGTCCGGCAGCGGGGGCGTCCGTGCCGCCCGACGGTGCCGGGGGCTCCGGGCAGCGGGGCGGGTCCGGCTCGCCTTCTGTGCATGACCAGCCGACGGTCACCTCGATACCGGGCACGGGTACGCCGCCTTCGGCGGGTGCCCAGCCCTGGGCCAGTCCTGTGGCTCCGCCGGGTGCGTCTGCCTACGGCAATTCGTACGCGGGCCCGGGCGGTGCGCCCCCGAATCCGTCGAATCCGTCCGGCAACCCCTTCGCCGCCCCGGGCGGTGGCCCCGGCGAACCCGTTCCTCCGCCTCCCATCTCCCCGGACGGGCCGGGCCGGGCGACCTATGGATATGGCTACGGCTACCAGGGCCAGCCCTACTACCCGGCCACCCCCGGCCGCGGTCCCGGTTACGGCTGGCCCGGGATGCCGATGGCGCCGAGCAACGGGATGGGCACGGCGGGGCTTGTGCTGGGGATCGTATCTGCGGTTGGTTTCTGCCTCTGGCCGGTGGCCATCATCCTCGGCATTCTCGCGGTGATCTTCGGTGCGATCGGGCGCGGTAAGGCGCGGCGCGGTGAGGCCACCAACGCCGGGCAGGCGCTGGCCGGGATCATCTGCGGTGTCGCGGGCACGGCGCTGGGCGTGACCATGCTCGTGCTGCTCATCATCGCTCCCGGGCTGCTCTCCGACAGCGAGACGGACTACTCGGGCCCGGGCGACGACGGCTTCAACACGTCCCTCGTCGTCTCCCGTTAGGGCTCCCGCCGGGCGGGGAGGCGTTCTTTTCCCCAGCCCCGCCCCTTCCCGAAACTGGGGGCTGCGCCCCCAGGCCCCCGCCAGGGGGTGGGGTGACACTGCGTGTCGCGGCTGCGGGTGCGTTGTGGCTGGTCGCGCCCACGCGGCGGAGCCGCATATCGACACAGCCCCGCGCCCCTGAAAAAGCCAAAGCCTGCGACTTCCCGCGCCCGGAGAAAGCACGCACCCCCCCGGAAGAGCACGCGCCCGGGCAAGCCCGTACCCCCAACTACCCGCAGCTTCCCACCGGCGGGAGGGGTCGTGGGCCGGTGCGTCCTATGCCCGTCGCTCAGGTTCTGTCTCAGGTCACCTTCGCTGTGTACCGACACCGGGTCGTACGCCCGGCCTGCGACGGGCTGACGCACCGGCACCCGGCCCCGCACCCGAAAACGAACCCACCCGCCCAACCGCCGGAGGCAACCCGCTGAGCAACAGATTCCGTCGCTTAATCAAATGGCAACAACGGAATCACTTGTTGGACAGGTCCTCCTCTGTCAGGATCAGCCATCAAATCGAGCTGGAGCCACGCCACCCCCACCCCGGAGGGGATCGCGACGGCGGAGGAGATCGACATGGACCATCAACGAAACGGCCGGACCTCCCTCAGCCGCCGCTCGCTACTGCGCGTCACCGCCGGCGGTGCCCTCGCCCTCGGCGGCGCCGCGACGCTGAGCGCCTGCGGCATCCCGGCGGCGAAGAAAACCGCCGGTGTCGACTCCGACGACCACTCGGCCAAGGAGAAGCGGATCAGCTTCTCCAACTGGACCGAGTACATGGACGTCGACGACAGCGAGAAGCGTCACCCCACCCTCGACGCGTTCACCAAGCGCACCGGCATCAAGGTCAAGTACACCGAGGACATCAACGACAACGTCGAGTTCTTCGGCAAGATCAAGCCACAGCTGGCGGCGGGCCAGGACACCGGCCGCGACCTCATCTGCGTCACCGACTGGCTGGCCGCCCGGCTCATCCGCTTCGGGTGGGTCCAGAAACTGGACCCGTCCAACCTGCCGCACGCGTACGCCAACCTCTCCCAGCAGTTCCGTAACCCCGACTGGGACCCGGGACGCGCGTACTCCTATCCCTGGACCGGCATCTCCACGGTCATCGCGTACAACAAGAAGGCACTCGACGGCGTCGAGGTGAAGTCCGTCTCCGACATGCTCGACAACCCGAAGCTCAAGGGACGTATCGGCTTCCTGTCGGAGATGCGCGACAGCATCGGCATGACGTTGCTGGACCTGGGCAAGGACCCGGCGAAGTTCACCGACGACGACTACGACGCGGCGATCGCCCGCCTCCAGAAGGCCGTCGACAAGGGCCAGATCCGCCGCTTCACCGGCAACGACTACACGGCCGACCTCACCAAGGGCGACCTTGCGGCCTGTATCGCCTGGGCCGGTGATGTCGTCCAGCTCAAGGCGGACAGCCCGGACGTGGACTTCGTCATCCCGGACAGCGGCTACATGACATCGACCGACAACCTGCTGGTCCCCAACAAGGCCCGCCACAAGACCAACGCCGAACGCCTCATCGACTACTACTACGAGCCAGGCCCGGCCGCCCAACTCGCCGCGTACATCAACTACGTGTGCCCCGTGGACGGTGTGAAAGCCGAACTCGCGAAGATCGACGAGGACGCGGCGAACAACCCGCTGATCATTCCCGACGCGGCCATGGCCGCCAAGTCGCGCTCCTTCCGCTCACTGAGCACGAAGGAAGAGACGGCCTACGAAGAGAAGTTCGCAAAGCTCACAGGGGCGTGACCACCATGACGAACGACACCGGCGGCGATGTCCGCCTCTCCGGAATCAGCAAGACGTACGGCTCCTTCACCGCCGTGCACCCGCTCGACCTGACCGTCCCCCAGGGATCGTTCTTCGCCCTCCTCGGGGCGTCGGGCTGCGGCAAGACCACCACCCTGCGGATGATCGCCGGACTGGAGGAACCCACGTCGGGCACCGTCGCACTCGGCGACCAGGACGTGACGAACCTGCCGCCGTACAAGCGGCCGGTGAACACCGTCTTCCAGTCGTACGCCCTCTTCCCTCACCTCGACATCTTCGAGAACGTCGCCTTCGGTCTGCGCCGGCGCGGCGTCAAGTCGGTGAAGAAACAGGTCGAGGAGATGCTGGAGCTCGTCCAACTCGGCGAGCAGGCCCGCAAGAAGCCGCACCAGCTCTCCGGCGGCCAGCAGCAGCGCGTCGCCGTCGCCCGCGCGCTGATCAACCACCCCAAGGTGCTGCTCCTCGACGAACCCCTCGGCGCCCTCGACCTCAAGCTGCGCCGCCAGATGCAGCTCGAACTCAAACGCATCCAGACCGAGGTGGGCATCACGTTCATCCACGTCACGCACGACCAGGAGGAGGCCATGACGATGGCCGACACGGTCGCCGTGATGAACTCGGGCCGGGTCGAGCAGCTCGGATCGCCCGCCGACCTCTACGAGAACCCCAATACGACCTTCGTCGCCAACTTCCTCGGCACCTCCAACCTCATCGAGGCCGAGGTCGACACCACGAGCGGCGACGAGATCGTGCTCAGGGCGGGCGGCGGCAAGCTCTCCCTGCCGGCCGCGCGCTGTTCGGCGCCCACCACGACCGGCGGCAAGGTCCTCGTCGGCATCCGCCCCGAGAAGATCTCCCTCACGCACGCCGACGACGCGGGCTCGATCCCCGAAGGCCGCAACCGCATCACAGGGACGATCGCCGACACCAGTTTCATCGGCGTCTCCACGCAGTACGTCATCGACAGCCCCGTATGCCCCGAGTTCGAGGTCTACGCCCAGAACATCGACCGCGACGCACGGCTCGTCCCCGGCACCGAGGTCGTCCTGCACTGGAGCCCGGCGCACACCTTCGGCCTGGACGCGACGCAATCCATAGTCGCGGGCGTCGCGGGCGTGGAGACGGTCTCGGATGAGGCCTCGGCATGACGACCCTCACCGAGGCGCCACCGCCTCTCGCCCCAGCTCCTCAGAAGAAGCCCCCGCGCAGAAGAGGCCGCCTCACCCCCTACTGGCTGCTCCTCCCCGGCATCCTCTGGCTGCTGGTCTTCTTCGCGCTGCCGATGGTCTACCAGGCCTCCACGTCCGTGCAGACGGGCTCCCTGGAGGAGGGCTACAAGGTCACCTGGCACTTCGCGGCCTACTGGGACGCGGTGTCCGAGTACTGGCCGCAGTTCCTGCGCTCGGTGCTCTACGCCGGCACCGCCACCGTCCTGTGTCTGCTGCTCGGCTATCCGCTCGCGTATCTGATCGCGTTCCGCGCGGGCCGCTGGCGCAATCTGATCCTGATCCTGGTCATCGCGCCGTTCTTCACCAGCTTCCTGATCCGTACGCTCGCCTGGAAGACGATCCTCGCGGACGGCGGCCCGGTCGTCGGCGCCCTCAACTCGCTGCACCTGCTCGATGTCACGAGCTGGCTCGGCATCACGGCCGGAGACCGCGTACTTGCCACGCCGCTCGCGGTGGTCTGCGGACTCACGTACAACTTCCTGCCGTTCATGATCCTGCCGCTCTACACCTCGCTCGAACGCATCGACGGACGCCTCCACGAGGCGGCCGACGACCTGTACGCAAAGCCGTTCACGACCTTCCGCAAGGTGACCTTCCCGCTGTCCATGCCGGGTGTCGTCTCCGGCACGCTCCTCACGTTCATCCCCGCCAGTGGTGATTACGTCAATGCCGATCTGCTCGGCTCCACGGACACCCGCATGGTCGGAAACGTGATCCAGGGCCAGTTCCTGCGGGTTCTCGACTATCCGACGGCCGCGGCTCTTTCGTTCATTCTCATGGCCGCGATCCTCGTCATCGTCACGCTCTACATCCGCAAGTCGGGGACGGAGGATCTGGTCTAAATGCCCCTCGTACGCTGGCTCAAGCGCCGTCTCGTCGTCATTGCGGGCCTGTTGACGCTCGGATATCTGCTCCTGCCGAACGCCGTCGTCACGGTCTTCTCCTTCAACAACCCGAAGGGCCGCTTCAATTACGAGTGGCAGCAGTTCTCCACGGAGGCGTGGACCGATCCGTGCGGGGTCGCCGATCTGTGCGGTTCGCTCGCGCTCAGCCTGCAGATCGCGGCCTGGGCGACGCTCGGCGCCACAGTGCTCGGCACGCTGATCGCCTTCGCACTGGTCCGCTACCGCTTCCGTGCGCGGGGCGCCGTGAACTCGCTGATCTTCCTTCCCATGGCGATGCCCGAGGTCGTGATGGCCGCCTCCCTGCTGACCCTCTTCCTCAACATGGGGGCTCAGCTGGGTTTCTGGACAGTCCTGATCGCCCACATCATGTTCTGCCTCAGCTTCGTCGTGACAGCCGTCAAGGCGCGCGTCATGTCGATGGACCCGAAGCTGGAAGAAGCCGCACGCGACCTGTACGCCGGGCCGGTCCAGACCTTCGTCCGGGTCACCCTGCCCATCGCGGCCCCCGGAATCGTCGCGGGCGCGCTGCTCGCCTTCGCGCTCTCCTTCGACGATTTCATCATCACCAACTTCAACGCGGGCGCGACCGTCACCTTCCCCATGTTCGTGTGGGGCTCGGCGCAACGCGGCACACCGGTCCAGATCAATGTCATCGGTACGGGCATGTTCATCGTCGCCGTACTGATCGTGCTGGCCGGAATGGTCATCAGCGGTCGCCGGAACAGGCAAAAGGCATGACCACACAAGGCATCACCACACAAGGCATGACCCGTTGGACGAAGTCACTCTCCGACGCCCAGCCCGTCTCCTACTGGCTGGACGACCCCGCAAAGCCCCACCCCGAACCCGCCCTCACCACCGCCGAGACCTGCGATCTGCTCGTCGTCGGCGGCGGCTACAGCGGACTGTGGACGGCGCTGCTCGCCAAGGAACGCGACCCCCAGCGGGACGTCGTGCTCGTCGAAGCCCGCGAGGCGGGCTGGGCCGCCTCCGGACGCAACGGCGGCTTCTGCGCCGCCTCGCTCACGCACGGCCCGGCCAACGGCCTCAGCCGCTGGCCGGACGAGATCCACACCCTCCAGGAGCTGGGGGCGCGCAACCTCGACGCGATCGAGGCCACCGTCGCCCGCTACTGCATCGACTGCGACTTCGAGCGCAGCGGCGAGATCGATGTTGCCACCGAGCCGTACCAGGCCGCCGAACTCCGTGACTGGTACGGGGAGCTGGAGCGTCACGGACTCGCGGACGGCATCGAGTACCTGGACGCCGACGCCGTGCGGCAACAAGTCGACTCACCGACATTCCTCGCCGGCCTCCACGACCGCCACGGCGTAGCGCTCCTGAACCCCGCCAGACTCGCCTGGGGCCTCAAACGCGCCTGCGTCGAGCTGGGCGTCCGCGTGTACGAGCACACTCCCGCGCTCGTCCTGAAGGCACACGGCGCCGGTATGGCCGTACGCACTCCGTACGGCAGCGTCCGCGCCCGGCACGTCGCCCTCGGCACGAACATCTTCCCCAACCTGGTCAGACGCGTCCGCTCGTACACCGTCCCGGTCTACGACTACGCCCTGATGACCGAGCCGCTCACCGACGCCCAACTCGCCTCCCTCGGCTGGAAGAACCGCCAGGGCCTCGGCGACAGCGCCAACCAGTTCCACTACTTCCGGCTGTCGGCCGACAACCGTGTCCTGTGGGGTGGCTACGACGCGGTCTATCCGTACGGCGGCCGGGTCCGCGCCGAGTACGACGACCGCCCGGAGACGTACTCCAAGCTGGCCGGGCACTTCTTCGCCTGTTTCCCGCAGCTGGAGGGCGTCCGCTTCACCCACGCGTGGGGCGGCGCGATCGACACCTGCTCCCGCTTCTCGGCCTTCTTCGGTACGGCACATCAGGGGCGGGTCGCGTACGCGGCGGGCTACACGGGACTCGGCGTCGGGGCGACCCGCTTCGGCGCGGACGTGATGCTCGACCTGCTGGCGGGGGAGCGCACGGAACGTACGTCCCTGGCCATGGTCCGCAAGAAGCCGCTCCCCTTCCCGCCGGAGCCCTTCGCCTGGACCGGCATCACCCTCACCAAGTGGTCGCTGGCACGGGCGGACGCGCACGGCGGCCGGCGCAATCTGTGGCTGAAGACGCTGGACAGACTGGGCCTCGGCTTCGACAGCTGAGGTATGGGCTTCTAGCGGGCCCGAGAGCTGCGGGAGTTCAGGAACACCGTGAGCGCAATCAGGAGCATCGCGCTCAGGACCAGGCTCGCCACCACGTCCAGCGGCCAGTGGTAGCCGCGCCGGACCAGACCGAAGCCGACGGCGACGACCAACACCAGGCAGCCGATGGCGAGTTCACGACGGACGTACGAGCCGCGCAGCCAGGGCAGCAGCAGCAGGACGGCCGCTCCGTAGGCGACGGCGGCCGTCGCCGTGTGGCCCGAGGGGTAGTAGCCGTCGCCCGCCATGCCGGGCGGACCTGTGCGCCCCACGGCCTCCTTCAGCGGGACGACCAGCGCAGGTACGGCTGCCATGGTGACCAGGGCCGCGAGCGTCGGCAGCCACCAGCGGGGCGTACCGGCGCGACGCGCACGCCAGGCGACGTACGCGAGCGCCACGACCAGGACCGGGACGGCGACCGTGAAGTTACCGAGATCCGCGAGCAGTTCGGCGAAGCCGTCCGGCAGCGGACCGTCCGCGATCGCCCGGCCGAGGCGCTCGTCGGCGCGGCGCAGCGGGGTGTCGACGGCGACCTGCCAGGTGAGGAACGCGAAGAGCAGGGCCAGAGCGGCCAGAACCGCCAGAGAAAAGGTCGGCCGCCCCGGAACAGGGGGGGTAGTTCCGAGGCGGCCGTAAAGACCGGGTCGTCGCACGCCCCGGGGGGTCTGGGGCGAGCGACTGTCCGACCGGTGAGGAGACCCTCCGGAGCCGGAGGCTCCAGTTGTGTGCGCGAGGGCACGACCAGGGCGAAGCTGGGGAGGCCCCGACCCTGTATCGCCCACAGTCCCCTGTGGGCGGGGTGTATCTCTCATCTGGGTAGAACCTACGACAGAGGATCGGCGTCCGACAGACCGATTCGCCTCCCGCCATGCACCTCGCACACGTTCTTCACATGGTGCGTGCGAAGAAGCCCCGGCGTTCACGCCGGGGAGGAATCGCATCTCGAACCGGTGACGCGGAGCGCCATCGCGTCCGGTGGTCGCGCACACCCGCGAACCCAACCGCCTACCCGCCGGACGCCGACGTCTTCAGGGCCAGCCAAAGCTCCATCCGCGTATCCGGATCGTCCAGTGACCGCCCCAGGATCTCCTCGACCCGCCGCATCCGATAGCGCAACGTATGCCGATGCACACCAAGATCCGCCGCAGCCGCATCCCACTGCCCATGCCGCGACAACCAGGCCCGCAAGGAAGCAACCAAGTCCCCCCGCCCCGTCGCGTCATGCTCATGCAACGCCCGCAACAAGCCGTCCGCAAACGCCCGCACGGCGTCATCCGCGAGCAACGGCACCACAGACCCGGCGGCCAGTTCCTCGTGCTCGACCAGCACCCGCCCCCGCCGCCGGGCAACGGACAGCGCCTGTTCGGCTTGCTTATAGGCAGCCGCGGCGGCAATGGGTCCGGCAGGAGCCGACAGTCCGACCACCAGCTCGTCCTCGTCCACGCCCTGCTCCACCGCACCCCGTTCGGCCGGCAGCGCCTCCGCGTACTGGGCGCAGGACGCAACCACCGCACCCCCGTCCGCAGCCAGCACCACCAGCCGCTCCCCGTCGGGCACGACCAGCACGGCCTCCCCCGACCGAGCAGCCGCGGCTTCGACAACCTCCGCGAACCCACCCACCGGGTCGCCCCCGGCTTCTGCCGCCACCGCATCAGCTCCCGAAGCCGAGGGCGAAGTTGAAGCCGACGTCGAGAACAAGCCCCCGCCCACGCCCCGGCCTCGCGTACCCGGCACCCCGGACTCCGCGAGGATCACGCGATACGGAGCATCGAGCAGTTCCCCGTACAGATCTCCGGCGGCGGCCCGCGCATGGTCCGGCTGCCCCGCCAGCAGCATGCGCAGCACGGCCGCCCCGATCCGCTGCTCCGCGGCATGCAACGACCGCGACCGCTCCGTCGTGAGCGTCAGCAGAGCGATCGCGGAATGCACGGCGTAGCGCTCGGCCGTACCCGGTGCCGCGGCGGTACCCACGGCCAGCGCCCCCAGAGGCCGCCGCCCCGTCCCCAACGAGTGCAGTTCGACGCGGTCCTCGTCCTCGCCGTCCTCGGAGGACCCTCCGACGACGGAACTGGCGGGCACGGGCCGCTCCCACAGCCGTTTCACGTCGGCGGTGAGCAGAGCCGCCCGCCGCTCCGCCCAGTCGGGCGCCGTCGCGACGACGGCACCGGTCGCGTCGTACAGGGCGGCCCAGCCGTCGATCTGTGAGGCGAGCGCGGCCAGCAGGCCCTCGGGTCCCTCGCTCAAGGCCCGCTTGGTCAGCTCGCGTTGGGCGGCGAAGCCGGCGGTCACGGCGCGGTACTGATCGGCGGCGATCGCGGCGGAGACAGCTTTGCTGATGGCGAGGAAGGGGGTACGCCGGGGGACTTCGAGGAGGGGCAGACCCTCGCTCTCCGCGGCGTCGACCAGCGCCTTCGGCACCTCCTCGTAGTGGACCCCGACAGCGAACCCGAGCCCCGCGACTCCCGCCCCCGCGAGCCTCTTCACATAGCGCCGCATGGCCTCGGGGTCCTCCGCGTTCAGCTGGAGCGCGGTGATCAGGAGCAGCTCCCCGCCCTCCATATACGGGACGGGGTCGGCGAGTTCGCTGGCATGGGCCCAGCGGACGGGCCGGTCGATGTGCTCCTCGCCCGCACGCACGGTGAGTCTGAGCGCCGAGTGCTGGACGAGCGAGGCGAGCGTCGGGGGCATGGGACCTTCAGGTCTTCCTGGCGAGGCCTTCACCGAAGCGGCGGAAGTGCCGTGACTGGCAGAGGGTGTGATCTTTTGGCCGCCACGTATGAACGACCTGTGTCGATTCTGCCTCACTGTACGGTGACCGCGTCACCTTATGTCCAGATGTCCTGCCACCTGTCGGACTCAGCCGCGAAGATCCACCAGCAATGGCGGCGCATGCTCCCCGCGCACACTCGTGAGCGACAGCACCGCATGCCCCGGCGGAACCGCATGCGCCAGCTCGGACGCGGACCACCGCTCACGCTCGACCTGGCGGACGGTGACCGCCCGGGCCGTGGGCGCGCGTCCCGTGATCACTCGGCGCAGCGCGTGGGCGGTCTTGCCGAGCGGGGTCTCGGCGATGATCTGCCGGTCGGTGACGTCCGTCGCCTCGGTCCACTCCTTGCCCCACACCTCGGCGAAATCCTGCCCGTCCCAGGGCGTGAGCCCGGACAACGCCACCCGGCAGCCGATCGCCCCGAGCAACGGCGACCTGAGCGGCCGCGGCGCATCGTCGAGCGTACGCAGGGTCATGACCACCCCGGCGTTGGCGGACCGCAGCCGCTGCACTCCTCGTACCGCCTCGGGCGTGATGACCCCCGTCGCGTCGTCCAGCACCAGACACGCGAACAACGACCGGTCCTCGCGTACCGCCACACTCGCCGTGAACTGCGCGAGCACCAGCCGGGCCAGGATCCGCGAGGCGTCGGCGTGCCCGCGTTCGGGCAGGTCGATGCGTACCCGCACGGGGTGGTCCAGGGCTCGCAGGGAGAAGGGCCGGGACCGACCGGACGTATCGAAGAACCCGGCGAAGGCGGGCCGGTCCAGCAGCGCCACTCGATCGGCCAGCGCTCCGCCGACATCTCCCGGATGCCCCAACTGCCGCTCACGCGCGTCGAGTTCGCGCAGCAGCGACTCCTGTCCGGCCTCTGTGAGTGCCTTGCGCAGCGCGCCGAGCGGGCCGGGCGCGCCATCGAGAAGCTGCCGCAGTTCGGGCACGGAGGGAAAGCGCCCGTGAACGGCGCGATACGGCCCGAGCAGCTGGGCGAGCACGGTGGTGGACCGGCGGCTGTCTCCGCCGGGGTGCGGATCGGTGAGGTCGCCGACGAGTGCCTCGGCGAGTACGGCCGCCGCCTCGTCGGGGTCGGTGGTGCCGCCGTACAGGTCGAGGTCGTAGACGGACTCGGGGTTTCCGACCCGTACGACGACGTCGTACGCGTCCACGGGCCCGAGCCCGGCGCCCGCGGCCCCGACCACGACGACGGCGGCCCGTCCGGCGAGCGCGTGCAGGCACAGCGACTCGGCGAGCGGCCGTACGACACCGTCGGTCTTGCCGGATCCGGCCGGGCCGACGGCGAGCAGGGAGGTGCCGAGGAGTTCGGGACCTAGGCCGAGTCCGGTGCCGCGGTAGGCGTACGGATTGCGCGCGTCGTCGGCGGTCGTACCGAGCCGGACCTGCCCGGTGACGAGGTCGTGCTGGGCGAGTCGCCCAGGAAGATCACGCTCGCCGGAAGGGTGCAGACAGGCGGCGGCGCCGTCCTTGAGCACCGCGCCGGTGAAGGTGGCGAGACTGTGCCGGCCGCTGCGTACGCCCTGCCAGGCGCGGGTGATGCGGGCGTGGTCGACGTCGCGCATCAGCCCGGAGCGGGCCTCGGCGGCGAGCCGTTCGGCGGCGTCGGTGGCTCCGGCGTCGCGGAGCCCGGGCCACTCGGCGGGGTCCCGCTGCGGTGGCGGCGCGACGGGCCGCTCCATCTGCCGTCGCAGGCGCGAGGTCACGAACCGGCGCCATACCTCGCCCCACCGGCCGAGACGCCCGACGCTGACCATGATCATCAGGGCCACGACGGTGTACCAGGTATAGCTGAGAACCACGCGACTGTACGAGCCAGGCCCTGCCCAGGAGTCGGGAATCATCGCGTAGAGAGGCACCAGCCACCAGCCGCCCAGGTAGCCGTTCCACAGCAGCGACCAGATCAGCCATCCCACGAGAAAGGCGATCAGCGCGCCGCTGAGCAGCTGCCGGTTCGAGACGGCCTCCGGCTCCTCGTCCGGCCGCGGCCGGTGCCCGAACCGCCACACCCCCGGCGCCGCCTCGGGCCGTGGCGCCCGCAGCCAGGCCAGAAAGGCGGAGCCGTCCGGCATCGGCGGCGCGCCCGGCGCCTGCGCGGGCCGTGGCGGTACCTGAGGCGGCCCCGCCGGGCGCGGCACGCGATCGGCGTGTGTGCCCCGTGCGTCCTGCGTGCCGTCGCTGTCCATCGCCCTTGTCCCCTGACCAGCCGTTCGATCCACCATCAGCGAGCCAATCTAATGCCCCCGCAGGGGGAGTTCACCGCTTACCGGGCCGGGCCAGGGCTTGACTCCCCGGCCACCGCCATGTCCACCACGGACAACCCGACAGGCCAACAGCGCCCACATGGAGCATGCCCACTCCCCACGCCCGGCCCTAGCCTGCGAGGAAAGAAGGAGAAAGAAGCGGACTGTCCGAAAAGACCCCGCCGCACAGTCCTCGCCAGACCCCGCCGCAAGACCCCAGGGAGCCCCACATGAGCGCACTTCCGCAGGAGCGCCGCGTCATCACCGCCATCCCCGGCCCGAAGTCGCAGGAGTTGCAGGCCCGCCGTACCGCCGTGGTCGCGGCCGGTGTGGGGTCCGTGCTGCCCGTGTTCGCCGCGCGCGCGGACGGCGGGATCATCGAGGACGTCGACGGGAACCGGCTGATCGACTTCGGCTCCGGCATCGCCGTGACCGGCGTCGGTGCGAGCGCCGAGGCCGTCGTACGCCGGGCGTCCGCACAGCTCGCCGACTTCACCCACACCTGTTTCATGGTCACGCCGTACGAGGGCTATGTGGCCGTCGCCGAGGCACTGGCCGAGCTGACCCCCGGCGACCACGCCAAGAAGTCGGCCCTCTTCAACTCGGGCGCCGAGGCCGTCGAGAACGCCGTCAAGATCGCCCGCGCCTACACCAAGCGCCAGGCAGTCGTCGTCTTCGACCACGGCTATCACGGCCGTACGAACCTGACGATGGCGCTGACCTCGAAGAACATGCCGTACAAGCATGGCTTCGGCCCGTTCGCTCCGGAGATCTACCGCATGCCGATGGCGTACGGCTACCGCTGGCCGACCGGCCCCGAGAACTGCGGCCCCGAGGCCGCCGCACAGGCCATCGACCAGATCAGCAAGCAGGTGGGCGCCGAGAACGTGGCCGCGATCGTCATCGAGCCACTCCTCGGCGAGGGCGGCTTCATCGAGCCGGCGAAGGGCTTCCTGCCGGCGCTCAGCGAGTTCGCCCGGGACAACGGCATCGTCTTCGTCGCGGACGAAATCCAGTCAGGTTTCTGCCGCACCGGTCAGTGGTTCGCATGTGAGGACGAGGGCATCGTCCCGGACCTGATCACCACGGCGAAGGGCATCGCGGGCGGTCTGCCGCTGGCCGCCGTCACGGGCCGCGCCGAGATCATGGACGCCGCGCACGTGGGCGGCCTGGGCGGCACCTACGGCGGCAACCCCGTCGCCTGCGCGGGCGCCCTCGGCTCGATCGAGACGATGAAGGAGCTCGACCTGAGCGCCAGGGCGCGACACATCGAGACGGTCATGAAAGCGCGTCTGGGTGCCATGCAGGAGAAGTACGACGTCATCGGCGACGTTCGCGGACGCGGCGCCATGCTGGCCATCGAGCTCGTCAAGACTGATTCTCCTGAAAGCGTGGCCACCAAGGAGCCGAACCCGGAGGCAACCGCCGCGCTCGCCAAGGCCTGCCACCAGGAGGGCCTGCTGGTCCTGACTTGTGGCACTTACGGCAACGTGCTGCGCTTCCTGCCGCCCATGGTCATCGGCGAGGATCTGCTGAACGAGGGCCTCGACATCCTGGAGCAGGCTTTCGCCCGCATCTGAACTCCGCAAGAAGCAGGGCATGTCACCTTCTCGGTCGCGAACGGCCGCGTTTGTGTACTCGGTCGTTCACACCTTGTCGCGCTCCCGACTGCCCCCTACGACAGGGCGGTCACGGGTCGCATCTCCCTGCAATCCGGCCTGTTCAGGCTGGTGCGGGGACGGGTGTGGTGACGAACACCCACGCCGAGCGTGCGCGGTC
>NZ_BAAASJ010000125.1:0-17324 GCF_039532825.1 Streptomyces vastus | reverse complement strand
CTGAATCGTAAATAGATGGCGTCCAAGGTCAACAAGGCTCTGTCGCCATCGATTTACAAGATCACAGGGTGTCGCCGTCAGGCGACCGGACTACTGAAAAGCCAAAGCCTGCGACTCCCGGCGCCCGGAGAAAGCAACGTGCACCGGAGAAAGCACGCGCACCGGAAGGGCACGCGCCCCGCGAAAGCCCGTACCCCCAACCACCCGCAGCTTTTCCACCGGCGGGAGGGGACGCGGGCCGGTGCGTCGTATGCCCGTCGCTCAGGTTCTGTCTCAGGTCACCCGCACCGTGTACCGACACCGGGCCGTATGCCCGGCCTGCGACGGGCTGACGCACCGGCCCACCACCCACCCAGGGGCGCGGGGAACTGCGCGACAAGCCATAACGCACCCGCACCCGACAACGAACCCAACCGCCCAACCGCCGGAGGCAACCCGCGGCGCCCCTCACCTCCTCCGCACCCGCCGAGCCACCCCCGCGGCCGCGATCCCCGCGACGCCGAGTGCAGCGGCAGTGGCCACCCGGCCCGGAGGAGCCGGGCGGGCGCCCGAGGCGTCGGCGTCGGCGGTGCCCGGCGCGTCCGGCAGCCCGGAGGCGAGCAGCTCCGCCAGGTGGACTCCCTCGTGGCCGGAGCTGCCGAGCTCATGGATCTGCGTACGGCAGCTGAAGCCGTCAGCCAGGACCACCGCCCGCGCGGAAGCCGAGCGCAGACGCGGCAGCAGCACCCGCTCCGCACAGGCCCGGCTGACATCCAAGTGCCCGCGCTCGAACCCGAAGTTGCCGGCCAGCCCGCAACAACCGGACTCCAGACGCTCGGCGTCGACCCCCGCACGGTGCAGCAGCGCGGCGTCGGCGTCCCACCCCAGCACCGCGTGCTGGTGACAGTGCACCTGCGCCAGCGCCTCCGACCGGCCCACCGGTACCGGCGGAGGGACGTAGCCAGGACTGTGCTCGGTGAGCAGCTCCGCGAGGGTCACCGTCTGCCGGCGCAACCTGCGTACATCGCGGTCGCCGGGGAACAACTCACCGGCGTCGGACCGGAACACGGCCGTGCAACTCGGCTCCAGGCCGACCACGAGCCCTCCGTCGTGGAGGTATTCGGCCAGGTGGCGCACGGTCCGGGTCAGGATGCGCCGAGCGGTGCCGAGCTGCCCGGTGGAGATCCAGGTCAGCCCGCAGCACAGCGGCTCCGCGGGCAGGACGACCCGCCAGCCCGCGTCCTCCATCAGCCGTACCGCGGCCTGCCCGATGTGCGGGTGGAAGAAGTTGGTGAAGGTGTCCGGCCACAGCAGAACGGTGCCGCGCGCCACGTCGCCCTGCGGCTCGTGGCGAGCGCGAGCGAACCACTGTTGCAGCGTCTCGCCGGCGAACAGCGGGATCTCGCGCTTCTCGACCCCCGCGAGGGCGACGGCCGCCCGCGCCGGCAGGGGCGCGTGCGTGAGCGCGTTGACCGCACGCCCGAGCCGCAGCCGGCCGACGGCCTGCGCCGCGGCCGGCAACCAGCCCATCGACAGATCCGAGCGCGGCCGACGCCACGGCCGCCCCGCGTAGTGATGGGCCAGGAACTCCGCCTTGTACGTGGCCATGTCCACGTCCGCCGGACAGTCGGACTTGCAGCCCTTGCAGGCCAGACACAGATCAAGGGCGTCCCGTACCGCCTCCGATCGCCACCCGTCCCGTACCGCACTGTCCCCGTGACCGTCCAGCATCTCGAACAGCAGCCGGGCCCGTCCCCGCGTGGAGTGCTCCTCCTCCCGCGTGACCTGGTACGACGGGCACATCACCGCGCCACCCTTGTTGGTGAGTTGCCGGCATTTGCCCACGCCCACGCACCGGTTGGCGGCCTCCGCGAAGGACCCGCCGTCGTGCGGATAGCGGAAGTACAGATCCTGCGGGTCGTACGGAGCCCAGTCGGCGCCCAGCCGCAGATTCCCGTCCAGCCGGTACGGCGCCACGACCTTGCCGGGATTCATCCGGTTGTCCGGATCGAAGACCGCCTTGAGCCGGCCGAACGCCTCGACCAGCTCGCTGCCGAACATCCGCGGCAGCAGCTCACCGCGGCTCTGCCCGTCACCGTGCTCCCCGGAGAAGGACCCGCCGAACTCCGCGACCAGATCGGCCGCCCGCTCCATGAACCGCCGGTACGCCTTCACCCCGTCGGCGTTGTACAGGTCGAACGGGATGCGGGTGTGCACGCAGCCATGACCGAAGTGCCCGTAGAGACTGGGACCCGTATCGCTCTGGTACCCGAACTCCTCGAACAGCCCGCGCAGCCGCCGCAGATAGTCGCCGAGCCGCTCGGGCGGCACGGCCGAGTCCTCCCAGCCCTCGAAGGTGTCGGGCCGGTGCGGCACATGCGCGGTGGCACCGAGACCCGCCTCACGGACCTGCCACAGCTCCTCCTCGCGCGCAGGGTCGTCCAGGAAGGCCACCTCCGCGTCGTGCTCGCTCTCGTGGAGCGCGCTCAGCATCCGGTGCGCCCGCGCGTCGGATTCCTCGAGGGTCTCCCCGCCGAACTGCGCCATCAGGAAGGCACGCCCTGCGGGCAGTTGGGCGATCGCCTGCGGGTTGAGGTGCTTGAGCTGCTCGTCGCGGATCAGCCGTGCGTCGACTCCCTCCAGAGCCATCGGCCGGTGCGGCAGGATCTCGGGCACGGCGTCCGCGGCCTTGTCGACGCTCGGGAATCCGAGCACGACCAGCGTCCGCTCCTTCGTCACGGGCACGAGTTCCAGCTCGGCGCGCAGCACGGTGGCCAGCGTCGACTCGCTGCCCACGAGCAGTCCCGCGACATCGAAGCCGTGCTCGGGCAGCAGCGAGTCGAGGTTGTAGCCCGACACCCGGCGGGGAATGTCCGGGAAGCGGCGGCGGATCTCGGCCGCGTACGTGTCGCGCAGCGCCCGTACCTGCCGGTACAGGGTGGCCCGCAGGTCGCCGCGCCGCTCGATCTCCGCGTATTCCTCCTCACTGGTCTCGCCGCACCAGAAACGGGTGCCGTCGTAGAGCAGTACCTCCAGGCGCGCGATGTTGTCGACGACCTTGCCGTGCTGCTGCGCGGTGGCGCCGCAGGCGTTGTTGCCGATCATGCCGCCGATGGTGCAGTTCGCGTGCGTGGCGGGCTCCGGGCCGAAGCGCAGACCGGTCGCCGCGAGCTGCCTGTTCAGTTCGTCCAGTACGATGCCCGGCTGCACGACACAGGTGCGGGCGTCGGCGTCCACGGATTCCAGGCGGTCGCAGTACTTCGACCAGTCCAGCACCACCGCCGTGTTGGTGCACTGGCCCGCCAGGCTCGTGCCGCCGCCCCGCGACAGCACCGGAGCGCCGTGTTCCCGGGCCACCGCCACCGCCTCGGCTCCCGCCTCGGGCGTACGCGGCAGAACGACACCGATCGGCGTCTGCCGGAAGTTCGAGGCGTCGGTCGCGTACGCGGCCCGGCTGCCCGCGTCGAACCGCACTTCGCCGTCGACCCGCTCGCGCAGCGCCGCCGCCAGCGCTGCCGGGTCGACCGGCGGCTCGGGCCGCCTGCTGATGACGGGATCGGGCAGGCTCTGCACGCCCATGAAGTCCTCCTCCTGGCATCGGCTGCCGGATCGCCGGCCATGTCGTACGTACGGGGCACGGGCCCGTCGAGTACCCAGCAGCCGCCCGCGCATGGCGCAAAGCCCGAGCGGGTACACGCAGGACGCGTACGTGACCCGGTTCCGCGCCCGCCGCTCTTGCCGCTGCCGAACCGAACCACCGCTCAGGGAGCCACCGTGAAGCTCTCGTTCCTGGACCCGCTCTACTCCCGGCCCGGTCCCTGGGCCAGCGTCCACCTCGACACCTCCCGGGACATCGACGAGCCCGACAAGGCGATCGATCTGCGCTGGCGCCACCTGCGCGACACGCTGCGCGACCAGGGGACGGAAGCGGCCACCGTTTCCGTTCTGGACGCGGCGGTGGGCACCGGCCGTGACCTGCCCGGCCGGCACGGGCAGGCCCTGTTCGCCGCGCACGGGCAGCTCGTCCTTGTGGCGGACCTGCCCGAGCCGCCCGTACGCGACACGGCCCGCTTCGACGACCTGCCCGACGCCCTGCCGCTGGCGGTGCAGCGCGCACCGGACATCCCGTACGTCGCCGTCGCCCTCACCCGAGGCGTCTCGGACGAGAAGGGCGAGTACGTCTCGGTCGTCGCCGAGAGCGGGCGGTGGCCCGTCAGCCGGGTCGCGCCGGGACCACGCCTTGACCGTCTGGTGCCGGCCGAGGACTGGCCGCGCACAGCGCCCCGTATCGCTCAGGAACTGGACGAACTCGCCGGGCGTCACCAAGCCGGGTTCGTCGTGCTCCGCCGGGACGAGGGCGACCCCTGGCTGTCGGGCGTCCTGGTCAACCGCATGCCCATCCACCTCCAGAACCGCGTGACCCTCGTCGAGAGCGCGCCCGGCACGGCGGCCGACACCTCCCCCGGCCGGCCCCTGCTGGAGACGGAAGTGGCCCGCATGCTGGACGGCCGGCTGAGCGGACCGGACCGCCTCCAGCTGGACACCTTCCTCGCCCAGCGCGCCAGGCACAGCCAGAAGTCCGAGGGCATCACCGCCGCCGTCACCGCCCTGCAACGCGGCCGGGCCCGAGCCCTCCTGCTCACCCGCTCCCCACGCCTCCCCGAGCGGCTGTGGGTGGGCACGGAGCCGTACCAAGTCGCCCTGTCCGCCGAGGAGTTGGAGGGCTACGGGGCCACGTCCGTACGTGCGAGGCCCGCCGACGCCGCCTTGCTGTACGCCACTGCCCGCACCGGAGCCGAGCTGATCGTGGTGGATTCGGACCGAGTTCCGCCGGCCGACGGCGTGGGCGTGCTGCTGCGCTATCGCGAGCCGGGGGACATGGCCGCGGACTGACATGCTCCTTGGTCGTACGGGCCCGATGTTCGCCGGGGCCACCAGGGGTACGCGATCGGGAGGAATCAGACAACCGGACAAGTCGAACGGCGAACCGCGGGCCCTTCGGCCCGAGGAAGAAGATGATCCCGATGATCTCTCAGTTGGTTGCGGTGCCGGCCGACGAAGTGACGCTGGCCGGCGATCTCGTACTTCCCACGCGGTCCAGTGCGGTGGTGCTGTTCGCGCACGGCAGCGGCAGCTCCCGGCACAGCCCGCGCAACCGGATGGTGGCCGCCGAGTTGCGTACGGCCGGACTCGGCACCCTGCTCATGGATCTGCTCAGCGAACGGGAGGAGAGCCACGACGCCCTGACGGGCGAGCACCGCTTCGACATCCCGCTGCTGGGGCGACGCCTGGTGGCCGCGATCGACTGGCTGGACGGCCAGCCCGAGGCGAGAGGGCTCCCCGTCGCCCTGTTCGGCGCCAGTACGGGCGCGGCGGCAGCCCTCGTGGCCGCCGCCGAGCGGCCCGAGCGCGTACTGACCGTCGTGTCGCGAGGCGGACGGCCCGATCTCGCGGGCGACGCCCTGGCCCGCGTACGAGCATCTGTGCTGCTCATCGTCGGCGGCCGGGACTGCGAGGTGCTGCGGCTCAACGAGGAGGCGGCCGGGATGCTGCGGGCTCCGCATTCCGTGCACGTCGTGCCGGGAGCCACCCACCTCTTCGAGGAGCCCGGCGCGCTGGAACAGGTCGCCAAGACCGCCAAGGAGTGGTGCGTCGAGCGGGTGCGGTCCCTTCAGCCCGTACGGGAGGCCGACGAGCGGCGGTGACGGTTTTCGCGGGCTGGGCCGAGGTACCCGTGCCCCGTGTTTCTGCTGCGACCTCCCGGCGTCTACGCGCCGCAGGGCGACACCTGGCTGCTGGCCAGGGCCCTGCGGCTGGCGGCGATGCGACCCGGTGCCAGGGTGCTGGACATCGGCACCGGTACCGGCGCGCTGGCCCTGGCCGCGGCACAGGCGGGCGCGGGCCGGGTGACGGCGGTGGACCTCTCGCCGTGGGCGGTGCTGGCGGCCCGGCTCAACGCGACGGTCCGGCGGGTGCCGGTGCGTGTGGTCAGGGGTGATCTGACGCGACCCGTCACGGGAGAGACGTTCGACGTCATACTGGCCAACCCGCCGTACGTGCCCGCTCCCGGGCGCCCGACGTCGCGCGGGGGAGCGGCCCTGGCCTGGGACGCCGGGCCCGACGGCAGGGCACTGGTGGACCGCCTCTGCACCGCCGCCCCGCCGTGCCTCGCGCCCGGCGGGATGCTGCTGATGGTGCACTCGGCCCTGTGCGGCGTCGAAGAGACGCTCGCCCGCCTGCGGGACACCGGGCTCAAGGCCGCGGTGGTCGACCGCGCCACGCTTCCCTTCGGCCCCGTGCTGCGCTCCCGCACGCCCGAACTCGTCGCCCGCGGGCTGATCGGCCCCGGACAGCACACGGAGGAGCTGGTGGTGATCCGTGCCGACTCACCACGCCGACCCTGAGCGTCCGCGAGGCCCGCGACGCGTCGTCGTCGTACCGGACGGCCCGATCCTCATCGAGGGCCCGGTCGAGGTCGAACTGGACGACGGCCGCCGCGTCGTCTCCGACCGTTTCGTGGTGGCGCTCTGCGCGTGCCGGCGCAGCGGCACGTACCCGTGGTGCGACACCAGTCACCGACGCCGTCACCCTTGAGAGGGGCATCTAGGGGTCCACCCAGGGGCGCTCTTGAAAGGGCCGTCACAGCCCGCGACCGCGCAGCGATGTCCGGCCGTCGCGCCAGCAGGCCAGCAGGTGCTGCTCCAAGCGGTCGTCGAGCAGTCCGGTCGCCTGGATACCGAAGACCACGTCCCCGAGGAGGGCGGGCTCGGTGTCGAGCAGGCCGCCGATGACATCGCGGCGCAGGACCTGTTCGTGCACGGCGTCGGCCTCGACGTGCTCGCTGTAGAAGAACCGGCAGGCCGGGCCCGCGCCCAGGCGGTCGATCGCGTCGACCATGCGGCGCGCGGTGGGGGCGGTGGTGATCTCCGCCGCCGCGAAGTGGCCGACCAGCCCGGCGCGTTGGGCACGGTGCAGGCCCAGGTACGACATCAGGTTCACCGTGGCGAGCGTGACGGCCGGGGTGGCGTCCACGTACTGCCCGTACGTCGGGTCGAGGCCGGCCTCGGCCATCAGGTCGGCGAACAGCCGGGCGTGCACCCGTTCGGCCCGGCCGCCGCCGAACTCGTCGTACTCGACCGCGACGAGGGCCGCCTTGGCGGCGCCCTCCAGGCGCGGGATGACCCAGGCCTGCGGATCGGCCTCCTTGAGCTGGTAGACGGAGCGATGGGCGAAGTATTCGCGCAGCTGTTCCCGGGTGCCGTCCCGCTTCAAGTACTGGGAGACACCGCGCGGTTCCCCCGGCTCGGCGAGGAGGATGTCCAGCTCGCGATCGAGGTCGTCGGGCCTGTCACCGCCAGCCACGTCCTCACGCAGCGCCTCATGGAACACGGACTCCATGGCACCCCGCAGCCGCAGCAGTTCCGGATCCCACTCCCAGCCCGGATCGACGCCCCAGAAGCCGCGGTAGTGCAGTTCGTAGCAGGCGTAGAGCGCGAGTTGGAGGTCTTCGCCGTACGGATCGGTATGCGGGACCTTGTGCAGAGGCAGCGGGCCACCCGGTGGCTGCCGGATGAGGGCGGACAGCACGGCGGAGGACAGCGGCCCGCGCGGCTCGGGGACGACGGGCTCACTCCCACGCGCGCTGACGCGCGTCGCGACACTGGAGTCCACGGGTCACCTCGGAATGGCCGGCGCACAATGAGCCGTGCGAGTACCCGCCGCCGATGTGCGTAACCGAAACCACGGGTCCTGGCCCAGGAACCAATCCGCCACGTTGCCTACGCGTGCTGATCCGCCAAGCGAAAGGGAAATGTCCCCCTTCCTCGCCTGGCACCCGGACCGCCCATCCGCCCTGGCAGGCTTTCGGACCTGGCCGGGATCCGCTCGGCGTCAGCCGGGGCCAGGCCTGCCGGGATGCGTCGGCCGGTCGGGAGTCACTTCTTCGGGGGCGGTGCGTGTCCCGGTACCGGTGACCGGAGTATCGGCGGGCTGGTCACCGCGACCGTTGCCACGGAGCGGAATCCCAACACCCTGGCCGCCGCGTCGGCCAGGGTGACCGGGTTGGCCCCCAGGCTGACAGGGGGCATCCCCCACAACCGCACGCTCTCCGTGAGGAGCAGCAGGCCGGCCAGGGTCCCTCCCCCCTCTGCGAAGACCTTGGCGTGTCGCTGGAACCTGCGCGCGGCGGGCACGGCCACCAGCAGCCGCCACACGCCCGCCAGACCCCGTGGGCACAGCACGTCCGCTCCCCACACCACCGCGCTGCCCGGGTCGGCGAGGGCGACGGCGATGTCGCTGCTCAGAAGGCCGGCCAGCACGTTCGAGTCGGCCGGCGCGCCGTCACCGCCGTCCTGGCCTCCCTGGCCGCCGTCGGTCCGCAGCCGGGCGACGGTGAGGACGACGTGCCCGTTGCGCTGCAGGTCGTGCACCACATCCGGCAGCGGCTCCGGAGTCCTGGTGATTCCACCGGCCGGGGCCGCGGCCTCACCGGGCGCGCGGCCGCCGACCACCAGGACGCGCAGGCCGGCCCGCCGGGCCGCGTCCAGCACCGTCGCGGCGCGCGGGTCGGCCTCGCGAAGCGCGCTCGCATGGAGCACCGCCGTGTCCACGGCCGACAGCAGCCGCAAGCGCTCCGGGGCACGTACGAGGACACCCTCGCGGGCCAGCACGCAGCCGATGCCGGCGAGATACACCCCGGTGCCGTGCCGCAGGGCCTTGGGGGAACCGGCCAGGACTGCGCGGGCAGCGTAGTCGAGGTTCCGGTTGAGCCGCAGTGCCCCGGCGCCGCCGGCCAGGCGTACGGCGTTGGCTTTCGCGGCGTAGTCGTCGACAGGGTCGGCCGGAGCAGGGCGGCTCACGGCTGCCTCGCCACCCATTCCAATCCGCCCGGGCACACATACCTCGTCGTGGCCCGCGTCGAAGGCGGCCGCCCTGGCGACGGCCTCGACCAGCTGGGCCGCCCGCACGACCGCGTCCAGCACGATTGGCGTGGGCGACTGGACCGCAGCGTGCGCAGTCGCGTGCGCCGCCGCCAGCAGGACGTCTGCGGCGGTGCGGCCGAGCCGGTGGCGCAGTGCACGGCGCATCCGGGGGTCCTCTCGCAGCAGGCTGACCGTCGCCGTCGCCAGGTGGGATGCGCGCGGGAGGTGCAGCGCCCGTGCCCCCATCGTTGCGGCGATACCTGCTGCGTCGAATGCCAGTGCCGCTGCCGCCATGCGCACGTCCCGGACGCCGCCGGGATGGGGGACGCCCTCGGCTGGTTCCGCCGAGGGAGCCAGTCCGTGCTTCGCCGCCAACTCGGTCGTCACGTCGACAAGCCCGTCGACGGCCGTGCCGGGGGCTGCGTGGACCACCAGCCGCGCCAAAGCGATGTCCCAGTACGCGAAGCGCACATCGGGGCGCTGCCGGAGTTCGGCAGCCACCTCAGCGACAGCGGCTTCGTCGCCGCGTCCGGCGGCGCCGCCTCTTCCGGGCCCGGCCCGCAGCGGCAGGTGGAAGCGCTGGCCGGCCTGCCAGCGCCCGTCCGTGCCGGCCATGGCGTGCCGCGCCACGCGCATGACGCGCACGGCGGCACCGGCCGCCGCCCCCTCGCCCCTGGCGAGGTCGGCGCCGGCGCCGACGACCTCACTGGCGGCATGGGCCAGCGTCCCGGCCAGCGAGGCGCTCTGGTGCAGGACGTAGCGCGGAGCGGTCAGGGTCATGCCGAGACCGAGGGCCGGCAGGCGTGTCAGCAATCTGAGATCCATGCGCTGTCTCCCGAGCGGTGGCATCTCCTCCGGCCTCACCCAATTACGCCGCACGCGGGTTCCACTACGAGCGTTCCGCATCGGACCCCCGTCACAGCAGCTCACCCCCGGGTTCCACCCAAACGCGCCCTGGAAAACGCGGCCCAGACAGAACAAGGACGTGCGCGGGTGGCGGATTGCCCGAGGAGATCACGAACGCTCGTCGCATAGATCCGCGCCCCGTTGCTCTTGACACGGGCGCAGGCTGGCGGGTCCGTGTGGATCGGAGTGCTCGCCGACCCAACCGGTTTTCCCCTACGGCAGTTGAGGGAGACGGGATCGTGCAGCGCGGCGAACGCGGACAGGAACATCGCGCGTGTGAGTTGCCGGTAGCTCTTGGCCCTGGAGGCCGTCGCCCACGCCACCGTGTGAGGTGTGGACGTAGCCGCCGCACGGGACGGTTCGCCCGCTCGCCGCATCGGCTCTCGCCCTGGTCGCGGTTGTTGTCCCGTAGACATGGCCCTTATTGCAGGCGAAGTTGCTGCCGGTTCCGCTGGGAGGGCTGCCTGGGCGGTGGTTGACAGTTGCCGGAAGGGCCCCTTTACCAGGTTCGCGGTGCTCCGTGAGGGGCGCGAGCCCGACGCCCCGCAGGGTTGAAGCGGCAGTTCAAGCACCCCTTCCGCCACCACGGCGGCCGAAGCGCCCTTCCTTCCATTCCTGGAACAAGATCACTCCCGGTAGAGCGAGCGACGATTCTTTACCGCTTGGCGGTGCACCGTTCGCCAGTGGTTCATATACGTGAGCTTCGGTCGAATTGTGCGAGTAGAGCATTTTGCACATATATCTCATAGTTGGGCAGTGGAGGAGGCTGGTATGAGGATGGGATGTCGCATGGCGCTTCACACGTCGTTGCGCAGAGCCGGAGCCCCTGTGGCTCTGACGGCCGCTGTACTGCTGACCGCGAGTGCGTGCGGTGGTTCCGCCAGCGGCTCCGGTGCGGCCGACGCGGATGTCGAGGGCGACTTGTCCGGCACGATCCGAGTGGACGGTTCCAGCACGGTGGCTCCCCTGTCCACGGCGGCGGCCCAGCTCTTCCAAGGGGAGAACCCCGGCGTCAGGGTGACTGTGGGCACCTCCGGTACGGGTGGCGGGTTCGAGAAGTTCTGCGCCGGCGAGACCGACATCTCTGATGCCTCGCGCCCGATCGAGGACGACGAGAAGGCGGCCTGCCAGAAGGAGGGCATCGCCTACGAGGAGCTCCACATCGCCAACGACGGGCTGTCGGTCGTGGTGAACAAGGACAACGACTTCGCCGAGTGCCTTACCGTCGCGCAGCTGAAGAAGATCTGGGAACCCGGCTCGAAGGTCAACAACTGGAACCAGGTCGACCCCAAGTTCCCGGACCAGGAGCTGGAGCTGTTCGGCGCGGGCACCGACTCGGGCACCTTCGACTACTTCACCGAGGCCATCAACGGCGAGGAGGGCGCCTCCCGTACGGACTACTCGCCGAGCGAGGACGACAACGTCACCGCGCAGGGCGTGTCCGGCTCCGAGGGCGGCATGGGCTACTTCGGCCTGTCGTACTACGAGGAGAACAAGGACGACCTGAAGCTCCTGAAGATCGACGGCGGTGACGGCTGCGTCGAGCCGACCTCCAGGACCGTGCAGGACGGCAGCTACAAGCCGCTGTCGCGGCCGCTGTTCATCTACCCGAAGGCGTCCTCGCTGGACAAGCCGGAGGTCGAGGCGTTCGTCGAGTTCTACGTGGAGAACAGCGCCGAGATCGCCGAGAAGTCGCTGTTCGTGCCGCTGAACGACCAGCAGCAGGCCGAGCTGGACAAGGACCTGGAGAGGCTGCGGGAGCAGCACAGGTCATGACCTCCGCGGGCGCAGGGCGCCGCAGGGCCGTCGCGGGAAGTCCCGGCTTCCTGAAGCGGTCCCAGCCGCGCTATGGCGAGAAGGCCATCAAGGTGCTGCTGGTGGCCGCCTCGCTGGTCTCGGTGCTGACCACCGTCGGCATCGTCATCGCGCTCATCCCGCCCGCCGCCGACTTCTTCGGCAAGGTGAGTTTCGGCGACTTCATCACCGGCACCGACTGGTCGCCGCTGTTCAAGCCGCCGCACTTCGGCGTCCTGCCACTCGTCACCGGCACGCTGATGGTGACCCTGATCGCGCTGCTCGTCGCCGTGCCGCTGGGGCTGGGCGCGGCGGTGTACCTGAGCGAGTACGCCCGGCCCGGGGTCCGCGCATTCTTCAAGCCGATCCTGGAGGTTCTCGCCGGGATCCCCACCGTCGTGTACGGCTTCTTCGCACTGCAGGCCATCACTCCGCTGCTGCAGGACATCTGGCCCGGTGGCAAGGGCCCGGAGGTCTTCAACGCGCTCTCGGCGGGCTTCGTCATGGGCATCATGATCATTCCGACGATCGCCTCGCTGTCCGAGGACGCCATGAACGCCGTCCCGAACGACCTGCGCGACGGCGCCTTCGCGCTCGGATCGTCCCGTATGCAGGTCGCCACCCGGGTGGTCTTCCCGGCTGCGCTGTCCGGCATCGTCGCCGCGATTGTGCTCGGCGTCTCGCGCGCGATCGGCGAGACGATGATCGTCGCGGTCGCGGCCGGCGGCCGTCCCAACCTGTCCTTCGACCCCCTTGAGGGCATGCAGACGATGACTGCCTTCATCGCCGCGGCCGGCATCGGCGACCTGCCGACCGGCTCCATCGGCTACCAGACGATCTTCGCGGTGGGCGCGCTGCTCTTCGCCATGACGCTGGTGATGAACCTGGTCAGCATCCGCCTGGTGCGCAGGTTCCGGGAGGTGTACGAGTGATGGGCACCCCCGTCCTCGACAAGGGACCGGAGGCCGGCATCCCGGAGGTGCGCCGGCTCAAGGGCCGCGGCACTCCGCTGCGGGAGCGGCTGTTCCAGCTGAGCCTGTGGGCCTCGCTCTCCGTCGGCGTGGTCTTCCTCGGATGCCTTCTCGTCTACATCGTGGTGGAGGCATGGCCCCGGCTGGACTTCCGTATCGTGACGCACTTCCCCGACATCATCGACCCGTCCCAGGCCGGCGCCCAGTCGGCGATCATGGGCACCATCTGGGTGATCGCCTTCACCGCGCTGTACTGCCTGCCCGTCGGCTTCCTCACCGCCATCTACCTGGAGGAGTACGCCGACCCCGAGCACTGGTGGAACCGCGCGATCGAGATCAACATCCAGAACCTGGCAGCGGTCCCGTCGATCGTCTACGGCATCCTCGGCCTCGGCATCATCTCCCGCGGCCTCGGCTTCGGACAGACCGTACTCACCGCCTCGCTCACGCTGTCACTGCTGGTCCTGCCCACGGTGATCATCGCCGCGCGGGAGGCGATCCGCGCCGTACCGCAGTCGATCCGCGAGGCGTCCCTGGCGCTGGGTGCCACGCAGTGGCAGACCATCTGGCGCCAGGTGCTGCCCGCCGCGGTGCCCGGCATGGCGACCGGCTCGATCCTCGCCCTGTCCCGTGCCATCGGCGAGGCGGCACCGCTGCTGCTGCTCGGCGGGCTGACGTTCATCACCTTCAACCCGACCGGGCCAGACAGTGCTTTCACGGTGCTGCCGATCCAGATCTTCAACTGGATCAGCCAGTCCCGTGCCGAGTTCACCTCACTCGCCGCCGCCGCGATCGTGATCCTCATGGTGATCCTGCTGGTCATGAACTCCCTGGCCATCTGGCTCCGCAACCACTACTCCCGCCGCTGGTGACCACGCCATGACCCCAGAGCCCCCTCCACGCCTCCAACGCCTTCGTCGGCGGGCTTTTCGGTCCGCGCGGGAGGGGGCCGCCGCGGCCTCGTCCTCCGAATCTCCCGTCCCCACCAGCGGCACTCCGGTCCCGCAGGTCTCCTATCGCGATGCCCCGCCCTTGACCAGCCCGGTCTTCGAGGTGGGCGGCCTGTCGGTGTTCTACGGCGACCATGAGGCCGTCCGCGACGTCAACATGACCATCGGCGGCCGTCAGATCACCGCGATGATCGGCCCTTCGGGCTGCGGCAAGTCCACCGTGATCCGCTGCTTCAACCGGATGAACGACCTCATCCCCACGGCCCGCGTGGCCGGGAAGATCCGCTACCACGACGAGGATCTCTACGGCCGGGACGTCGACCCGATCGAGGTGCGGCGCCGCATCGGCATGGTCTTCCAGAAGCCGAACCCGTTCCCGAAGTCGATCTACGACAACATCGCGTACGGGCCGCGCGTGGGCGGCTTCAAGGGCGACCTCGACGACCTGGTCGAGGAGACCCTCACCCATGCCGCGCTGTGGGACGAGGTCAAGGACAAGCTCAAGACCTCGGCGCTCGCCCTGTCCGGCGGTCAGCAGCAGCGGCTGTGCATCGCCCGTACGATCGCGGTCTCGCCCGAGGTGATCCTGATGGACGAGCCCTGCTCCGCCCTGGACCCGATCGCCACCGCCAAGATCGAGGACCTCATGGAGCACCTGGCGCAGGAGTTCACGATCGTCGTCGTCACGCACAACATGCAGCAGGCCGCGCGCGTCTCGCATCGCACGGCCTTCTTCACCACGGACGTCGGCGGCGAGGGGGAGCGGCACGGCCGTCTGGTCGAATACGACGAGACGGCACGCATCTTCTCCAACCCCTCCGACCAGCGGACCGAGGACTACATCACCGGCCGAATCGGCTGATGCCCGTGTTCGACGTATCCGTCATCGCCGTCACCTTCGGCATCATTTTCGTCACCGAACTGCCCGACAAGACGGCCGTGGCTGTTGTGATGCTCGCGACCCGCTACCGGGCCGGCTACGTCTTCACGGGCATCGCGGCCGGTTTCGCGGTCCACGTCGTGCTGGCGGTCACCGCGGGGAGCCTGCTGGCCCTGCTGCCGAACCGCTGGCTGCAAGCGGCTTCCGCGGTGCTCTTTCTGGTGGGAGCGGTGATCCTTCTGGCGAGCAAGCGGCAGGCGACCGAAGAACACGTCGAGCAGCCGGGCGACCAGCGCCTCTGGAAGGCGGCGGGCGCGGGCTTCACGCTGATCCTGGTCGCGGAGTTCGGTGATTTGACGCAGATCATGACCGCTGGCCTGGCCGCCCACTACGGTGCGCCGGTGTCCGTGGGCATCGGTGCGGTGGCGGGTCTGTGGTCGGTGGCCGCTCTCGGCATTCTGGGCGGGCGCACTCTCGTGAGGCATGTGCCGTTGCGGCTGATCACGCGCATGGCCGCCGTGGCGCTGGCGGCTCTGGCGGCCTTCAGCCTGTACCAGGCGGTCGCCGGCTGACCGCTGGTGCGCGGGGCCGGGCGCCGCACCGCCTCCCCTACCGCAGACCTGGACGACCCGGGCGTACGGCTGCCCCCCGCCGGGTGCGACGCGGAGCACGCAATCTCGGAAACCACCGGGCGAGCGTCGGGATCTCGGTTGGGGCGCATCGACCAAAACCTTTGCCGGAGGCCGGCAGATGCGACTTCTCCCCGACGTTGTCGACAGGGTGTGGATGTCGGGAGTTGATGGACGGCGAGCACCTGCCCACGGCGGCTACCCAAGCCGGTCTGCTCGTTCGAGCCCAGCCACCTCGAATTCCACGCGGACTTCGTCGGCCAGGCGCAACGCGCCCAAGAACGCGGTGTAGGGCTTGATGCCCCAGGTGGTCTGCGTGACGGTCGCCCAGCCGCGCAACAGCCCGTCGCCGTTGCCCTCCGCGTGCACGTTCACGGGGTGGGTCCGCCCCTTGATGGTGAGGTCTCCGGTGATCTCGAATGACTGCGGCGTGCCCGTGATGCGGGTGGAACGGAACGTGATCCTGGGATGCTCCGCGGTGTGCAGGAGGGCCTTGTCGGCCAGCGTCCGTTTGATGTCGGCCCGGTCCGCATTGGTGAGCTCCTTGAGCCCGCCGGTTCCCTGGCGGACCTCCAACGAGTCCGTCTCGACCGTCACGCTGACCGACGACCTGTCCGGGTCGCCGACGGCCACCACCGCCTCCCCGGCCCAGCGGGTGGCCTCGATGGTGAGGTCGTGCCCCGCCCTGCGGCCCAGCCCGGCGCGACCGGTCTTGAGCAGGAGGCGACCGGTCGGCGGCCCGAGGCGGTACGTTCCGTCTGTCAGTGTCACAGGGCCGAGGCTACTGGGCGGCTGCGGGCCGGGGTCCGCAGACCCGCCGAACGACGTCCTGCGCGGGATGCTGCTGCACGCATGCAATCGGCGGATGTTCGGCCAATACCGCGACAGCATTGCGGCACCGTGCACGACCGCGACCACAACGCAGCACGCAACGTCCTCTTCGAAGGATGCCGAATCGTCGCCGCCGGACGGGCGGAGACGCCAAACGCCTCGTGGAGCGCCGGTAAGACCAGGACGAAAGTCCCGGCACAGCGCGTTGAAGCAGGAAGCCCCCGGAAGGGTCAGACGACCCAGGCCGGAATCCCTGGACTCTAGGACCCCGTTGCTGATCTCTCAAATCTCCCCTCGCACTCGGTGCGGAAGCGGGATGGTGGGGTGGAGGATCGAGTTCGTTGGCGGTGATGTTCCAGTGTCGTTGGAGTCGTGGGCGGGTGGAAGAATCCCGGAGTTGACCCTGCGGGTGGCGGGCAGGGCCTTCCCGAAGGGCTCGCTGGCGATACGGCTGCGCGACAGTCTGGGACAGGTCTTCGATGACGCACTGTTCGCGGCCGCGTTCCCAGCCGATGGACGGCCGGCGGCCTCGCCCGGCGCGCTGGCGATGGTGTCGGTGATGCAGTACGCCGAGGGGCTGTCCGACCGGCGGGCTGCCGAGGCCGTGCGGGCCCGGATCGACTGGAAGTACTTGCTGGGCCTGGACCTCGACGACAGCGGGTTCGACCACTCGTTGCTGGCCCGGTTCCGGGCCCGGCTGGTCGCGCACGGTCTTGAAGAGCGCGTCCTGGAGGCGGTGTTGGCGGCCGCTGCGGGCCAGGGGTTGCTGCGCCGGGGCGGACGCCAGCGCACCGATTCCACCGGGGTGGTCGCCGACGTGCGCCTGCTGAACCGGATGGAGTTCGTCGCCGAGACCCTGCGGGCCGCGCTGGAGGCGCTCGCCGCTGCCGCGCCAAACTGGCTGGAGCAGGCCCTGGCGGAGCGGGAGACCAACTGGCTGGGCCGGTACGGGGAACGCGTGGATGCCTGGCACGGGCTGCCCGACGACCAGGACCGCGACAGCTGGCTGCGCCAGGTCGGCGAGGACGGATTCCACCTGCTCACGGCCGCCTGGCGGCCCGATGCCCCCGACTGGCTGCGCCGCATCCCCGCCCTTGAGACCCTGCGCCGGGCGTGGCTGCAGCAGTACCACCGCGGCCAGGACGGCGTTCGGGCCCGCGAGAGCGAGGACCTGCCACCGGGGCACCAACGGCTGGCCAGCCCCTAGGACACCGAGGCACGCTACGGCACCAAGAAGACCACCGGCTGGACGGGTTACTGCCTGCACCTGACCGAGACCTGCGACGACGCCGCGCCCCGGCTGATCACGGACGTCGCCACCACCAGCGCTGCCGAAAGGGGACGACAGCCAGGCCCTGCCCGTGATCCACACCCGTCTCGCCGCGCGGGAGCTGCTGCCCGCCGAGCAACTCGTCGACAGCGGCTACGTCACGGCCCGCACCCTGGTCGCCGCCCGCCAGGAA
>NZ_BAAASJ010000124.1:14524-264206 GCF_039532825.1 Streptomyces vastus | reverse complement strand
TGCGGCAAATGCACGGCCGAGCAGGATTCGACCTCCTCCGTCACCGCATCCTCCTGCAATGAGGAGAACGCACCGTCACCACCGACTACGGAACAGAGCCCAAAAGCCGACACACCAGCCTCACCCTCTACCAGATCCTCGACGCCATCCAGGACCTGCTGAACTGCTGGACCGGCATCTGCACCACCTGCCATCAGCCCCTACCCCGTCGGCTCTCAAGATCGAGACAGACCTAACGGAGTCCTACTAGGCCCCCTTAGAGGGGCCTAGCTAGCGGAACGCTTGGCAGAGCAGGCAGCGACAAAGCAAAGAAAGGCCCTGCAATCACTGGACGAAAGAAAGGCAGCCGAGCGAAGATGAATGCACAGCCGCCATGCCCGCACTACTGGGCGCAGGCACCAGGCCCCGCCTCACTGGTCGGGGCCTTCCTCATACCTGCCCCAGGAACCGGCCACGCGCCCGCCTGGGCGCCCCGCACGCGCCCGCCGTACCTGGGCGCCCCTGCACGCGGGCAGACCCGTGAACCCGCGCCACGGGCAACTTCCCGCTACAGGCTGACCGGCAGAGTGAATGCGACCCGCGATGCCGGTCAGCCTGCCCCCGCCCCTGGGCGCCTCGCCCAGGCACACACAAGGGGCAGCCATGACGCCTGAATGCCGCACCGCAGGATGCACCGCACTGCCTTACGTGCAGGGCCTGTGCAGAGCCTGCTACCGGCGACTACGCGGGCAGCGCCTAGGCCCCTGCACAGTCCAGCACTGCCGCAAGCCTCAGCACGCGCAGGGCCTGTGCATCGCCTGCTACTTCCTAGTGTGGCGAGCACGACGCAGGGCCGCTTGAGCCGCGGAAAGCCTCCGATTTTTTAGAGAGGGTCAATCCCAGCCCCTCGCCCAACTGGGAAAAAAGGTTGCGGGGCGAATCTCCCAGAGACGATCAAGGACTTAGTCCGGTTGATCATGAGCTTGGGTACGGTCTGAGTCCGCCGGACCCAAAGGCGAGACGGCTACAAAAGGCGCGAGGGTCTACTCGTTCTGACTCGCGCCACCCCCTTTAGCCGCTCGCCAACCGCGAGGCAGCGCGCAACGCACCTCGCACCGCACACGCGATAGCCCCCGCTCATCTTCCGGCGGGGGCTATCGCGCGTCGCAACGGGACAGTGCGCAACACATCCCGCTAACTGAATACCGAGTAATCCCAGGCAGGGCGAAACCCACCTGAATTCCAGTCACGACTAATGGAACAGGTGGGAACACCCATGTCTAGTCAGCTCATAAAGCAACTGCACGCTAACCGCCTCCGCACGTGGGAACAGGCAAAGGAACTTGCCGACCGTGCAGCCGACGAAAACCGTTCGTTCACTGGCGAGGAAGAGCGGCAGTGGCTGCAATTCAACGACGACATTAACGAGTACGACAAGCGCATCACGCGGATTCAGAGCGACGAACGGCGCGCACGCGATGCAGACGCCATCCTGAGCGGCCCTGGTCGAGCGGGCGCAGTTATCCGCAACGCGGAACTGCGGGCCTGGGCGAGGGGCGAGGGAAGCCGTTCTATCGAAATCCAGAACCCTGGTAGCCCCATCGACTTCCGCGCGCTCTCTAAGCTTTCTGCCGGCGCAGGCGGAAGCACTGTCCCGCAGGGTTTCTATAACCGCCTCATGGCGCACCTGATTGAATCGTCGGGCGTTATGCAGGCAGGCGTTACCGTCCTCAATACGACCAGTGGCGAGACAATCCCTGTGCCCAAGACGACCGCTCACAGCACGGCTGCCCTGGTCGCGGAAGCGGGCACTATCGGGACGTCAGACCCCGCTTTCGGCAGCGTGGACCTGGGCGCCTATAAGTACGGTGCCAAGTTCGCCGTAAGTACGGAACTGCTCTCAGATTCAGGCGTAGACCTTGAGGGCTATCTGAGCGCCCAGGCGGGGCGTGCGTTGGGAAATGCGTTCGGCGTCCACGCGCTGAGCGGTACGGGCGCAGCACAGCCGCGGGGAATCCTCACTGACACAACGGCAGGAGCTACCGGGCCTACTGGTGTCAGCGGCGGTTTCGGCGCCCAGGAGACAGCCGACAGGGGCGCAGATTTGCTCATTGAGCTTTTCTACAGCGTCATTGCCCCGTACCGGATGAGCGCTTCCTGTAATTGGATGATGGCCGATGGCACGGCTTCAACCATCCGGAAGATTAAGGACGCGACTAACGGCCAGTACATCTGGCAACCGGCCGCTATCGCCGGACAGCCTGACTTGCTCCTGTCTAAGCCGGTAGTCATTGACCCGAACGTTCCGGCCGTTGCGGTTGACGCCAAGTCTGTTCTGTTCGGCGATTTCTCGACGTACTTTGTCCGCATCGCAGGCGGCATCCGCTTTGAACGCAGCGACGATTTCGCGTTTGACAGCGACCTGGTGACCTTCCGCGCACTCATGCGGGCAGACTCGGCAATGGTCGATTTGACCGGCAGTATCAAGCATTTCGTTGGCGGCGCCAGCTAAGCCAGCACACAGTAAGGGCCCCTCTATCGCCTCGCATCCGCGGGACGGTAGGGGGGCCTTTTTCTGCGTTTACGGCCCTCTATGCTGCGTCGTCCAAGACTTCCCGTACTTCCGGTACGTCGCGGTATTCCTCAAGCCTGTGCAGGATCACCCTTACGCGCTCGGCTGTGCGCTCGCTCGCGACGTCCGCGGAAAGGCTGATGACGCGCTTTGCCGTTGCTGCCGCTTCCTCAGGCTCATTGGCGTCCGCTAGGGCTACGGCAAGCCAAGACAGGTACAACGCCAGTTCCCGCGTGTGCGTGGCGTCGTATCGGGTGAGTACGTCCCGCAGCAACGGCACCGCGCGCAATGGGCGTTTCAGCTCCGTATAGACGCGCGATTCCATGACTTCCAGTTCGCCTGCCTCAACCCAGTAAAGGTATTGGGGCGATTCCCTCGCCTCGCTATCCTCCGCTAGGGCCTGCGACGCCTCGCCCAGGGCGCGCATTGCAGGCTGTGCCTCATTCGCCTTTGTGTGCGCCCAGGCGACGCGGTCAAGGTAGAGCGCCCGCGCTTTCGGGGGCGCATCCTCGCCTGCCTGGTCGAGAGCTGCCCGCGCGAGCGAAAGCCCTTCTTTCGTCCGCCCCGTATTGCTGTACTGGTAGGCGAGTGATCCGGCGAGGTTACCCACTAGCGTTGCGTCTTCCGCCTGTCGGGCCGCGCTCATGCCCAGCTTGTAAATGCGCTCGGCTTCCTCGTGGCGCCCCGCATCACTGGCAATCCATCCCGCAATCTGTGCCAGTTCGCCAATCTGCGAGAGCAGCGCGCGCCCGACTTCCTGCGTGTGGCTTCCCTCGCGATACAGCTTTATCGCAGATTTCAGCTCACGCAGCGCAGGGCCGATAAGGTCGCCCCCCGCTAGGACGTCATCGGCGAGGCGCAACCCGTGAACGCGCCCAGCTAGGTCGGTCACGTCGCCTGCACCGATACGGCGCCCCTGACGTACTTTCAGGGGGGTTAGCGGGTCGATATCCGGAAGGAAGTCAGCAACGGTTACCGGCGCGCTTTCCTGTGCGCTTTTGCCGGCGGCTGCCTGCAATTCGACCAGGGGCACGCCGAGAGCGGCAGCAACGGACGGCAGCCATTCGCGGGGCGTCCGCTTGCCTTTCTCGTACCGGTAAATGTCCTGCCGTTTAAGGGAGTCGGGGGGCAGCCCTGCGGCGCGGCACGCCTCAAGGGCTAGCCGCTCCTGGCTCCAACCTTTGGCCAGCCGTAGGCGCCGGATCATGTGGGCCGCTGTTTCCCCGCGCATGCCTCAAGTCTGGCCTACAACGGGCCTACATGGGGCCGCTAGGCACGGACTCAGCCAAACGAAAGCGTGAGCAGACGACAGACCCCAGCGACCGCGCGAACGGCCCTGGGGCGTGGCCGACGCTTCGAAGGAGCGACGACAAATGCACTACCTATCACAGCTACTCGCATGGGCGAGAGTGGCCCTACTCGGGCGACGCACACCAGGCAGGCACAGCCGACCGGCAGCGCCCCAGGAAGCGCCCCAGGCTGCCCCTGGGCGCCTCTCTCCGGCCGTCCTGGGCGCCCGCCTGGTCGCAGCGCGCAGGCACCGCACAGGGCAGCCGACAGCGCCCGTGCAGGCCCCGCAGGCGCCCCAGGTGCAGGAGCGCGCCGAACGGTTCCCGCCTCGCCCCTGGGAAGCAACCGGCGCCATGGTCCGCCCCTACGTAGCCCACCTGGGCGAGGAACGCCAACACGCTTTGTCTGCACGGCAGTTCATGGAGGTAAGCCGGTGAGCGGGGAAAGGCTGAGGGCAGCCGTACAGAACATCGAAGCGCCCATGTTGCGCGCCTACCGCCTATGGGTCGAGCACGGGCAGCAGTGCACCGACGGCTGCAAGGGCGCGAGCCAGGCACAGGACGGCTGTGAGACGGGGCGGGAACTGTGGGGCGCCTACCGCCTCGAACGCATCGGTAGGGGGCAGTCGTGACGACTCCTGTACGCGTGTGCCGACACTGCCAGGAAGCCATCACAGACCCTGAAACGAACGGCGTAATCGTCGCCCATGAACTCGGCAACTCCGGCCCTGGCTGGGACATTTGGGCCCACCGTTGGCATGCGGAACAGGTCCAGCTGATCAACGATGACCTGTTGCGGATCATGCTTCGTATCTGGGCGGCGCAGAGCAGCACCTAGCGCGCACTAGCAGCACCAGCACCACCCCCGATGACTGCCGTTTCCGGGACGTCGCGAGACGTGAGGGCAGTACGCAGGCCCCCGTACCGGCTTCCCCCGCCCGGAACGGGAACAGCGCCCCCAACCGGCAGCCACACAGGCCCGGTTGGGGGCGCGTTCATGTCCGCACAGATCACGCCTCGCGGTCACGGTATCGTCACTGTTTCTGGCCCCACAGAGTGCCCATATCCGACCGTTTCCGCAGGCCAGACGATAGATACCCCCTTGACTGCCTCTCCAAGCCGAGAGTGGGGGAGAAGCCGAGAGTGGGGGAGCGACAAGCCACAACGAATCCGCAGCCATAACACAGCAGGTAACCCCCGCGGCGCCCCAATCCCCACATTTCACCAATCATGGTTGCGCCTAGTGACACCCACATAACCCAGTGCAAAGGTGCGGTCATGACCGCGAACCCCGGCTTCGAGCCCACCTTCTGCACCATCGTGCCGCCCCACGTCCTCGACACCCTCGCCCAGTCCGAGGACCCCGCCCTCGCGGGCCCCGCACGCCGAACCCTGGAGCGCGACGCCCTGGAGCGCACCCACCGCCGCCTGACCACAGTGCTCGGCCCACCGGCCGTCACCCCGCCCGCGGGCGCCACGGCGGACCAGCCGAGCCGAACCGTCTACGACGCCAAACACAAGCAGGACCTCCCCGGCAAAAAGGTCCGCGGCGAGGGCGACAAGCCCGGCAAGGACGCCACGGTCAACCGCGCGTACGCCGGCCTGGGCGCGACCTTCGACCTGTTCCTGAAGGCCTACGAGCGGAACTCGATCAACGGCGAGGGCCTGCCGCTGAGCGCGACCGTGCACTTCGGCGAGGAGTACAACAACGCCTTCTGGAACGGCGAGCAGATGGTCTTCGGCGACGGTGACGGCGAGATCTTCCTCGACTTCACGATTCCCGTCGACGTCATCGGCCATGAACTCGCCCACGGCGTCACGCAGTACACCGCGAACCTCACGTACTTCGGCCAGCCGGGCGCACTGAACGAGTCGATGTCGGACGTCTTCGGCTCGCTGATCAAGCAGTACACGCTCGGCCAGACCGCCGCCGAGGCCGACTGGCTGATCGGCGCGGGCCTGCTCGCGCCGCGCGTCACCGGCAAGGCGCTGCGCTCCATGAAGGAGCCGGGCACGGCGTACGACGACGACGTCCTCGGCAAGGACCCGCAGCCCGCGACGATGGACGACTACGTGCAGACGGGCCGCGACAACGGCGGCGTCCACATCAACTCCGGCATCCCCAACCACGCCTTCTACCTCGCCGCGACCGCCCTCGGCGGCAACGCCTGGGAGCGCGCGGGACAGATCTGGTACGACGTGCTGACCGGCGGCGAACTCGACTCGAAGGCGACCTTCACCGACTTCGCGAACCTGACCATCGCGCAGGCCCGCACCGCGTACGGCGAGGGCGAGGAACTCCAGGCCGTCACGAAGGCATGGGAGCGGGTCGGGGTGCCCACGGCCTGAGCGGGGGCATGGGGCGCGGCCCAGGAGTGGCCCGCCGGACGCTTTCGTACTAGACAGGAACCATGCGTATCCAGGTGAAGCGCACGGGCGGATTCGCGGGCATCGACCGTCACGCCTCGGTGGAGACGGCGGGACGGGCCGATGCCCAGGAGTGGCACGACCTGGCCAAACAGGCGGTCGCCGCAGCCCGCCAGACACCCCCGATCGGCGTCCCCGACGGCTTCAGCTACCAGATCACCGTCGACGAAAAGACGGTGTACTGCTCGGATCCGCGCTTGACGGAGGAGCAACGAAAGCTGATCTCAAGGGTGCTGAAGGAGGGGGCGTAACGGCCAGTTCTCGCCGGGCTGTTGACTTCTGTTACCGCCGGTAAGGATGATCCGTGCATGGCGACTGACGCGCACGGCGGGGCGAACCCCATACCTCAGTTCCCGGCCGACTTCCTCTGGGGCGTATCCACCTCGGCCCACCAGATCGAAGGCGCCGCGGACAAGCGCGAGCCCTCCGTCTGGGACGCCTTCGCCGCCGAACCGGGCCGGGTGAAGGACAACACCACCGCGGCCGTGGCCTGCGACCACTACCACCGCTACCCCGAAGACGTGGCGCTCCTACGCGACCTGGGCGTCGGAGCGTACCGCTTCTCCATCTCCTGGCCCCGCGTCCAGTCCCCCGGCGGCCTCGACTTCTACGACCGCCTGGTGGACGAGCTGGCGGCAGCGGGCGTACAGCCCGTTCCGACCCTCTTCCACTGGGACCTACCGCTCTCCGTGGAAACGGAGGGCGGCTGGCTACGACGCGAGACCGCCGAGCGTTTCGCCGAGTACGCGGCCCTCGTCGCCGAACGCCTCGGCGACCGGGTCAGCAAGTGGATCACCCTCAACGAACCCGCCGAACACACCCTGTTGGGCCACGCCCTCGGCACCCACGCCCCCGGCAAGCAGCTCATGTTCGACGCCCTCCCTGTCGCCCACCACCAGCTGCTGGCCCATGGTCTTGCCGTACGAGCCCTGCGCGCGGCCGGAGTCACGGACATCGGGATCGCCAACTCGCACGGACCGACCTGGCCCGCGTCCGACGAGGCAGCCGATGCGGAGGCGGCCGGTTTCTACGACGTACTGTTGAACCAGCTGTTCGCGGACCCGCTACTGCTGGGCCAGTACCCGGAAGGGCTGGCCGAGTTGATGCCCGGGGACGTCGACGCCGACCTGAAGGTGATCGCCGAGCCGCTGGACTGGTACGGGATCAACTACTACGCCCCGACAAGGGTGGGCGCGCCTCAGGGCGCCGACATCGAGTTCGGCGGCTTCACGCTCCCGGCCGAACTCCCCTTCTCCGTAAGGGAGACCGAGGGGTATCCGGTCACCGACTTCGGCTGGCCCGTGGTCCCGGAGGGGCTGACGGAGCTGCTGACGAGCTTCCGTGACCGCTACGGCGACCGCCTCCCGCCGATCGTCATCACCGAGAACGGCTGCTCGTACGAAGGGATCGACGACCAGCAGCGGATCGCGTTCCTGGACGGCCATCTCCGGGCGCTGCACCGGGCGTTGGAGGCGGGCGTCGACGTACGCGGGTACTTCGTGTGGTCGCTGCTGGACAACTTCGAGTGGGCGGAGGGCTACGCACGCCGGTTCGGGCTGGTCCACGTCGACTACGACACGCTGGAGCGGACGCCGAAGGCGTCGTACGGGTGGCTGCGGGACGTACTGCGCGCACAGCCCTGAGACAGAGCCCGTTTTCGGGCAACCACCAACTGCCTTCGGCCACTTCCTCCAACCATCAGAAGAATCACTTCCGCTTCTCTTGCTATCAGGCGCCACTCACGCCTCAATAGACCTCGACTCTTTCCGACGGACCGTCAGATCCGACCCCGCGCAGCATTTTCGCGCCCCACCCGTGGGCGGTCCGTCAACCGTTCCCACATGGCAACTCCCCACCAAGGAAAGGGAATTCATGAGACCCAAGCGGATCGGAATCGGTGCGGCCGTCGCGGCCGGCACCCTCGCAATGACCGGCTTCGTCCTGGCCCCCAGCGCCGCCGCGGTGGTCCCGCAGTCGGCGACCATCAACGCGAACTGCAGTCTCCTCGGCGGCGGCGAGGCCACCCTCACCGCCACGCAGGACGGCACCTCCGCCACCATCACCGTCAGCTCCACCGACATCACCGCGCCGATCGCCCTCGGCGAGGACTCCATCCAGGCCTCGCTCACCATGGTGAAGGCGAGCGGCGGCACCACCGCGTTCACCGGCACCGAGAACCCCGCGATAGCCGCCGGTGAGGGGGTCACCGTCGGGCCCCTGACCGGCACCGTCGCCGCCGGGGACAGCCTCGAGGCGAACGGCGGCTCCCTGGACCTGGTGGTCCTCGGGATCAGCGTCACGTGCACCGCCCAGGGACCGCAGTCGCCGGGCCCGTTCGTGTTCGAGTAAGCCCAAGCCCCACAGCAAGCTACGTACGCCCGTAGCACTCCGTACGTGGTGATCGGTGCCGTCCCGCGCGCAGACGGCACCGATCAACCGGCGGCGCTCAACCGGCGGCGACTCGGCCGACGACGGGATGCCGGCGCGACGCTTCAGAGCGCATCCGGGCCGCGCTCCCCCGTCCGTACCCGCACCACCGTCTCCACCGGCAGCGCCCACACCTTGCCGTCGCCGATCTTCCCCGTCCGCGCCGCCTTGACGATCGCGTCGGTGACGGCGTCCGCGTCCGGGTCGTCGACGACGACCTCGATACGGACCTTGGGGACGAGGTCGACCTGGTACTCGGCCCCGCGGTACACCTCGGTGTGCCCGCGCTGACGCCCGTAGCCACTGGCCTCCGTGACGGTCAGCCCGTGGACGCCCATTTCCTGGAGCGCGTTCTTGACCTCGTCGAGGCGGTACGGCTTGATGATCGCGGTGATGAGCTTCATGAACCCGTGATCGTAAGTGGTCGCGGCGCGCACCGTAAGGCCCGTGAGGGTCCGGACGCGAAGGTCCGGGCATACGAACGTGAGCACGTGCCGCGGGACTCCGATGATCAGGGACAATGGGCGCCATGAGCGTTCGTACCCAGTCATCCGAGCCGCCGGACTCCCCGGGGGCCATCCATCGCGCCGGCTTCGCCTGCTTCGTGGGCCGCCCGAACGCGGGCAAGTCCACCCTCACGAACGCTCTGGTCGGCCAGAAGGTGGCGATCACCGCGAACCAGCCGCAGACCACGCGGCACACGGTGCGGGGCATCGTGCACCGGCCGGACGCGCAGCTGATCCTGGTGGACACCCCCGGTCTGCACAAGCCGCGCACGCTGCTCGGCGAGCGGCTCAACGACGTCGTGCGGACCACCTGGGCCGAGGTCGACGTGATCGGCTTCTGTCTGCCGGCGAACGAGAAACTGGGGCCCGGCGACCGTTTCATCGCCAAGGAACTGGCGTCCATCAAGAAGACGCCGAAGATCGCGATCGTCACGAAGACCGACCTGGTGGAGGGTAAGGCCCTCGCCGAGCAGCTCATCGCCATCGACCAGCTCGGCAAGGAACTCGGCTTCGAGTGGGCGGAGATCGTCCCGGTGTCGGCGGTCGCCGACAAGCAGGTCGACCTCCTCGCCGACCTCCTCGTCCCGCTCCTTCCGGAGGGTCCCGCCCTCTACCCCGAGGGCGACCTCACGGACGAGCCCGAGCAGGTCATGGTGGCCGAACTGATCCGCGAGGCCGCCCTGGAAGGCGTACGCGACGAGCTGCCCCACTCCATCGCGGTCGTGGTCGAGGAGATGCTCCCCCGCGAGGACCGCCCCGCCGACCGGCCCCTCCTCGACATCCACGCCTTCGTCTACATCGAGCGCCCCAGCCAGAAGGGCATCATCATCGGCCCGAAGGGCAAGCGCCTGAAGGAAGTCGGCATCAAGTCCCGCAAGCAGATCGAGGCGCTTCTGGGCACACCGGTCTTCCTCGACCTCCACGTGAAGGTCGCGAAGGACTGGCAGCGGGATCCCCGGCAGCTGCGGAAGCTGGGGTTCTGAGGACGCGGGCTCCGCGCCCAGCGGGGTCCAGGGCGGAGGCCCTGGCTTCCGGAAAGGGCGGGCTTGGGGAAAGAAACCCCTCACCCAGCCGTCGCAGAAACCCGCACCACCCCGTCCACCCCCGCCAGCAACACCGGCGTAGCGGCCCCGCCAAGGTCCCGCACAGCCGCCAGGTCGCCGTCCGCCAAGGATTCAGCCTCGCTCACCACCGCGGCCGCCTCCAACGACTTCGCCCCCGACGCCACGGCCATGGCCACCGCGGTCTGCAGAGCAGTGAGCCGCAGGGAGGCCAGGTCAACGGTCCCGGCGACATACGTACGACCGGTCTCGTCTCGTACGGCCGCCCCCTCGGGCACACCGTTGCGGGCCCGCGCGGAACGGGCCAGGGTGACGATCTTGCGGTCCTCGGGATCAAGCGTCTCGGTCATGCCCTGAGCATACGAAGCCCGAGCCCGACCACATCAACCACGGTGTCCCTGGCCTTGGACGACAGCGGGTACCGCCCTTGTCACCCTTGCCCACGTCCTCCACGCCTCGCCGGACGGCCCGTGCTGGAGGACCGCCTTTTCGATCCGCGGCAAGGCCCGTTGCCCCAGCACCGCGAGTGCCATCGCCACGACGACGCCGCCCCAGGCGACCGGGCCCAGGGGCGTGCAGCCGAAGAAATGGCTGGCGCCGGGCGTCTGGACCAGGGCCACGAGAGCGGCAGCCGAGCCGAGGGACGTGATGCGGACCAGAGGACTGTCGCGGCGGTCGGCGAGGGTCTGGGCGAGCTGGGTGCCGACCACGCCGCACAGGGCCATCGTCGTGGAGCGGCGCGCCGTACCCGGGGTGAAGCGGCCGATGAGCCAGGCCGTGGTCGCGCCCAGGCACGTGGTCAGGGCGCGGTGGCGGATCTGGCGGATCAGCGGCGCGCCGAGGAGCGACGTACCGAGAGGCTCGGTGCCCGGATCGGCGCCGGCCTCCCCCTCCCCCGGTGCCATGCCGTCGTCCTGAGCTCCGGCGGCCTTCTTCTGCGGGGTCACCGCCACCGCCATCGCCGGGAACAGGTCCGTGAACAGGTTCACCAGCAGCATCTGGCGGGTGGAGAGAGGAGCGGAGCCCGAGAGGACTGAGCCGAGGATGCCGAAACCGACCTCCCCCGCGTTGCCGCCGATCAGGATGGCGATGGCGTCGGCGACGCTGTGCCACAGGGCACGGCCTTCGGTGACGGCCAGGACGAGGACCGTCAGGTCGTCGTCGGTGAGGACGATGTCGGCCGCGTTGCGTGCGGCCGCCGAGCCACGGGCGCTGATGCCCACGCCGATGTCGGCGGCGCGGATGGCCGCGGCGTCGTTGGCGCCGTCGCCGACCATCCCGACCACCCGGCCCGCATCCCGCAACGCCTCGACGACCTGGAGCTTCTGCTCAGGCGCGACGCGGGCCACCACGCTCGCGTCGCGCAGCATCCGGGACCGTGCCGATCGGTCCGCGGCCGCCAGCTCGTCGCCCGTGACCACGGTCGTGTCGTCCGGCCAGCCCAGGTCGGCGGCGATCGCCCGAGCGGTCTGCGGGTGGTCGCCGGTCAGCATGACCGGCCGTACGCCGGCGTCACGCAGACCGTGCACGAGGGCCGTGGACGTGTCGCGCGCTACGTCGGCCAGCGCGAGCAGGCCTGTGAACTCCAGCCCGCTGAGCGGCTCTTCGAGTGCGTCCGTCGCCTCCTCGCCCTCCTCCAGTGGGCGCCCGGCCACCGCCAGCACACGCAGTCCGTCGCGGGCCAGCGACTGGGCCGCGTCGGACGCGTGGTCCGGGAGGTCGCGGCACGCGGGCAGGACGGTCTCCGGGGCGCCCTTGACCACGAGCTCCGGTGTGCCGTCCGCGGTCCGTCCGACGGCGGCGGCGTAGCCGCGGGCGGCCTCGAACGGGCGGCCCTCGGTCTGCGTCCAGTCCGGGTCCGGACCGGCAGCGTCCAGGACCGCCTCGTCGGTGGCGTGCGCCGGCCGGGCGGAGTCGCCGTTCAGACGGGGGCAGGCACGTGCCGCGGCGCGCAGCGTACGCGCGGACTCCATCTCGTCCCGGGTGTGGACCGTGCCGTCGGCGTCGGTCACCCGCACCAGACGTAGCCGGTTCTCGGTGAGGGTGCCCGTCTTGTCGAAGCAGATCGTGTCCATGCGGCCCAGCGCCTCCAGCGTGCGCGGGGTGCGGACGAGAACGCCCCGGCGGCTCAGCCGCCGGGCGGCGGCCAGCTGCGCCACCGTGGCCACCAACGGCAGGCCTTCGGGAACGGCGGCCACGGCCACCGCCACACCGCCGCTCACCGCCTGGCGTATCGGCGTGCCGCGCAACAGCGACAGACCCGTCACCGCGGCGCCGCCCGCCAGCGTCAACGGCAGCGCCTTGCGGGTGAGTTCCTGAAGCCTGGCCTGCACGCCGCCGGCCGGCGGCGTCCGGGCGGCGAGCGAGACGGCCCGGGCCGCCTCGGTGCGGTCGCCGGTGTCCACCACGACGGCCTGGGCATGTCCGGCCACCACGGTCGTGCCCTCGAACACCATGCAGCAGCGGTCGGGCACAGGAGCTCGCGGGGTCGGGTCCGTCCGCTTGTCCGCCGGCAGGGACTCGCCGGTCAGCGCGGACTCGTCCACCTCCAGGCCGTCCTCCCACAAGAGGCGGGCGTCGGCGGGCACCACATCGTCCGACTGGAGCTCGATCACGTCGCCGGGGGCGAGTTTGGCGGCGTCGACGATGTGCGCTTCGGCGGGGGAGACGTGTGCTTCAGAAGGGGTGACGTGTGCTTCGGCGGACGGGCCCCCCTCCACACGGTCCATCACGCGCGCCTTCTGTTTCTGACCCGCGAGCAGCCCGGACAGCGCCTGCTCGGCTCGCAGCCGCTGTACGCCTCCGACCAGCGCGTTCAGGTCGAGCGCTCCCACGACCAGCAGGGCGTCCACGACGGAGCCGAGGATGGCCGAGGCGGCCGATCCGACCGCCAGGACCGGGGTGAGCGGATCGTCCAGTTCGCCGCGTACGGCCCTGGCGAGCCGCAGCGACCACCGCGCCGGGGCCAGGACGGGATGACGGCCGACGGTGGCGAGCGCCGCACGCACCTGGGTGGTCGCCTGCTCGGCGGCACTCGTGTCGGTGTCCGGCTCGTGCTCCAGCCGGGAGAGGACGTCCGCCGGTTCCAGCGCATGCCAGGCCACCCGCGGACGGGGGTGCGGGGCCCGGGTCGCCGCGACGCCGAGAGCGGCTCGCGCCCCGGACAGCAGGGCCACCGCCGCGGCGGCGTCGACCGGAGCGTGCCGCAGGCCGGGCAACAACGGCGGGCGGCGTCCCCGCCCGGACTCGCCGACGGCCACCAGCAGGCCCGACAGTGCGGCGCCCGACCGGGCCAGGGTCTGCGACCTGTGGCCGATCACGCGGGCGGCCCGCACGGCGGTCAGCAGCCGCCACACGTCGGCCAGACCGTGCAGAGCCACGACGTCCGCTCCCCACACGACCGCGCCCTCCTGGTCCGCGAGGGCGACGGCCACATCACCGCCGAGCAGCCCTGACAGTACGTCGCCGGCGTCTGCCGACTGCAGCCGGGCGACCGTGACGACGGTGCCGACCCCGACCCCGACCCCGTCCCCGTCGCCGTCGCGCAGTCCGTTCACCACCTCGCTCAACGGTCGGTCACCGGCCACGACTTGATCGGCGAGGCTCGTGAACTCGCTCAGCGTGGGATCCGCGGGATCGTCCACGACCACGACACGCAGCCCGGCGCGCCGGGCCGCGTCCAGTACGGTCTCGGCCCACGGATCCGGCCCCGCGCCCGGACTGCGCAGCGCGCTCGGATGCAGGACGACCGTGTCGGCCATCTCCAGCTGACGCAGCCGCTCCGTGTCGCGCACCAGCACGCCCGTGCGGGACAGCGCGCCGCTCAGCACGGCGTGGAAGGCCGCGGGCCCGTACCGCGCGGCCTTGGGCGAGCCCGCGAGGACCGCTTCCGCTGCCTCCGCACCGTCGTGTTTGACCAGAAGCGTCGCCGCCGCGCCCGCCACACTGCCGGCGGAGGCGTGGGCGGCGTATTCCTGGGCCGGGGAGGTCCGCAGCGGTGGGCGTGGGATGTGGTCCGCCGCCACGCTGATCCGGTCCGGTGCGCACACCTGGTCGTGGACCGTGTCGAAGGCGGCCAGTCGAGCCACCGTCTCCGCCAGCTGGCAGGCGCGCAGGGTCCCGTCGAGCAGCAAGGAGGTGGGAGTCTGGCCCGCGCCGTGGGCGACCGCGTTCGCCGCGGCCAGCACCATGTCCATGCGGGAGCGGCCGAGCCGGGCGCGCAGCGTGCCCCGGAATCGCGGGTTCTCGCGCAGCAGCGTCACCACCGCGGTCACCAGCCGGGGTGAGGGCGGCAGGCGCAGGGCGTTCGCGATCAGCGCGGCTCCGGCACCCACGGCGTCGATGGCGAGCGCCCCCGCGGCGGCTCGTACTCCGGACGGGTCACCCGGATGCGTGAACTCCTCCACCGACTCGTCCGACGACGCGAGTCCGTGCCGGGCCGCGAGAGCGGTCGCCTTCTCCACCACCCGGTCGGTGAGCACCTCCTCGGTGGCGACCACCACCAACCGCGCCAGTCCGCCGTCCCAGTACGCGAACGCCACGTCCGGCCGTTCCGCCAGTGCGGCGGCCACCCGTCGTGCCCTGTGCTCCGTCCCGTCTTCCCCTCGCACCCGTTCCGCCGCGGACGGCCGCAGCGCGAGGTGCGCCCGCGTGCCCGACCGCCAGTGGGGCGTGCCGCCGGGCAGCGCGTTGCGGGCGACGCGCGCGACCCGCACCGCGGAGTCCGCGCTCCGCACGCCGGCCCGCACCGTCCCCGCCACCGCTGCGGCGACCGCGCCCACCGCGGGTGCGGCACCCCGCGCGAGCAGCCGGGGCCCCACCCACACGAGATCGCCGGCCGAATGGGGCGTCGCCAACCGCAGTCCCAGATCCATCGCGCGCCCTCAGCCGGTACCGGTGGCCGCTGAGCTGCCGCGCCCTGCGGCCGCCGCGCTCCGGCCGGAGCATTCGTGGACAGACCCCTGGGCCATGACTTCCCACCTCTCGTGACAGCGCCTATCGCACCGTCCGAGTGCCCGCAACGCGGCAGGTCATCCGGGCGAGATGTTCAGGGGCGGTCCAGCCGGAGCCGCTCGGCGCGGCGGAGACCGGCCACGACCAGGTCGTACGAGTCCTCGATCAGCTCCCGTACGAGCCGGTCCGGAAGCTCCCCGTCCACCGTGACCGTGTTCCAGTGCCGCTTGTTCATGTGATAACCCGGCACGATCAGCCCCGGATACTCGCCCCGAAGCCGAATCGCGTCCTCCGGATCGCACTTGAGGTTCACCGTGAGCGGGACGCCGTCCAGCTGAGTCAGCGCGAAGAGCTTGCCGACGACCTTGAAGACGGACGTCTCCGGGTTGAACGGGAAGTCCTCCACCACCGCGTTGAAGGACAGACAGAAGGAGCGCAGTTCCTCAGGTGTCACTCCGGCTTCTTCTCCTCCTCCGGCGGCTCCGCCGGACCCATCGGCTCCACCAGCACGGTCACGATCTTGTTCCGGCGGCCCGCCGCGGCCTCCGCGGTGAGCCGCAGCTCGCGCTGGTCCGGCAGCGACACCACCGACGAAGCGCCCGCGATCGGCACCCGCCCCAGCGCCTTGGCGAGCAGCCCGCCCACCGTCTCCACGTCTTCGTCGTCGTAGGCCTCGAAGCCGTACAGCTCGCCGAGGTCGCCGATGTCCAGGCGTGCCGTCACGCGGTAGCGGTCGTCGCCGAGCTTCTCGACCGGCGGAAGTTCACGGTCGTACTCGTCCGTGATCTCTCCGACGATCTCCTCCAGGATGTCCTCGATGGTGACGATGCCGGCCGTGCCGCCGTACTCGTCGATGACGACCGCCACGTGATTGCGGTGCTGCTGCATCTCGCGCAGCAGATCGCCCGCGTTCTTCGTGTCCGGTACGAAGGCCGCCGGCCGCATCGCCGTGGAGACGAGCTCGCTCTCCGCGTCCCGGCTGATGTGCGTCTTACGGGCCAGGTCCTTCAGATACACGATCCCCACGATGTCGTCCTCGCTGTCCCCGGTGACGGGGACCCGCGAGAAACCCGACCGCAGCGCCAGCGTCAGCGCCTGCCGGATCGTCTTGTAGCGCTCGATGACCACCAGGTCCGTACGCGGCACCATCACCTCGCGTACGAGCGTGTCGCCCAGCTCGAAGACGGAGTGCACCATCCGGCGCTCATCGTCCTCGATGAGGGACTCCGCCTCGGCGAGGTCCACCATCGCGCGCAGCTCGGCCTCGGAGGCGAAGGGGCCGCGGCGGAACCCCTTGCCGGGGGTCAGAGCGTTGCCGATGAGGATCAGCAGGGGCGGGATCGGGCCCATGACACGCGCCAGGGGCAGCAGGACGTACGCGGCTGCCGTCGCCGTGTTCAGCGGATGCTGGCGGCCGATCGTGCGCGGCGAGACACCGACCGCGACGTACGAGACGAGGACCATCACGCCGATGGCGATCGACAGGGCCTCCCAGGTCTCGTCGAACTCCGTCAGGCAGGCGTACGTGACGAGCGCCGCGGCGGCCATCTCGCAGGCGACGCGCACCAGCAGCGCGACGTTCAGATAGCGGGTCGGGTCCGCGGCGACCTGGGCCAGCTTGGCGCTGCCGCGGCGACCGGAGCGTACGGCCTCTTCCGCGCGGAAGCTGGAGACGCGAGCCAGGCCCGCCTCCGCGGAGGCGGCGAGCCAGGCGACGACGACCAGCGTGATCGCGCCGAGAACGATCTGGGGGTTCATGACACGGTCGGGGCCGGGGAGGGGCCGGTCAGACCCTTCTCCGCACGCCAGCCGTCCACGATGGCGGCCTGCAGGCCGAACATCTCGGCCTTCTCGTTCGGCTGCTCATGGTCGTAACCGAGCAGATGCAACACCCCATGAACCGTGAGGAGCTGAAGCTCCTCATCCATGGAGTGCTGCGTCGCCGCCTCCTTGCCCTGCCGCTGGGCGACCTCGGGGCAGAGCACGATGTCACCGAGCAGCCCCTGCGGCGGCTCGTCGTCGTCCTTCGACGGCGGACGCAGCTCGTCCATCGGGAAGGACATCACGTCCGTCGGTCCCGGCAGCTCCATCCACTGGATATGGAGCTGCTCCATGGCGTCGGCGTCCACGACGATCACCGAGAGCTCGGACAGCGGGTGGATACGCATCCGCGTGAGCGCGTAGCGGGCGATGTCGAGGATCGCCTGCTCGTCGACTTCGGTTCCGGACTCGTTGTTGACGTCGATCGACATGATCGGGCTTGGTCTACTTCCGTTTGTTACGGCCCTTGTGGGAGCCGTTCTGCGTGCCGTTCTCGCTGTCGTACTTCTCGTACGCGTCGACGATACGGCCGACCAGCTTGTGCCGTACGACATCGTGGGACGTGAGCCGCGAGAAGTGCACGTCCTGGACACCGTCCAGGATGTCCTGGACCTGACGCAGCCCGGACTTCGTGCCCTCCGGGAGGTCGACCTGCGTGACGTCGCCGGTGACCACGATCTTCGAGTCGAAGCCGAGCCGGGTGAGGAACATCTTCATCTGCTCGGCGCTCGTGTTCTGGGCCTCGTCCAGGATGATGAAAGCATCATTAAGGGTACGGCCCCTCATGTATGCCAAGGGCGCCACCTCTATCGTCCCCGCCGCCATCAGCCGCGGAATCGAGTCCGGGTCCAGCATGTCGTGCAGCGCGTCGTACAGGGGGCGCAGATACGGGTCGATCTTCTCGTACAGCGTGCCGGGCAGGAAGCCGAGCCGCTCGCCCGCCTCGACCGCGGGGCGGGTCAGGATGATGCGGTTGACCTGCTTGGACTGGAGGGCCTGGACCGCCTTGGCCATGGCGAGGTAGGTCTTGCCGGTGCCTGCGGGGCCGATGCCGAAGACGACGGTGTGCTTGTCGATGGCGTCGACATACCGCTTCTGGTTGAGGGTCTTGGGGCGGATCGTGCGGCCTCGGGAGGACAGGATGTTCTGGGTGAGCACCTCGGCCGGGGTCTCCTCGGGGCCGTTCCCGTCTTCACTTGCCCTCAGCATGGCGATCGAGCGTTCCACCGCGTCCTCCGTCATCGGCTGTCCGGTGCGGAGCACCAGCATCATCTCGTCGAACAGGCGCTGGACGAGGGCCACCTCGCGGGCGTCGCCGACCGCGCTGATCTCGTTGCCCCGGACGTGGATGTCGGCCGCCGGGAAGGCCTTCTCGATCACGCGCAGGAGGGCGTCTCCTGAGCCCAGCACGGTCACCATGGGGTGCTTGGGCGGGACGGTGAACTGCGCTTTCGCTTGCCCCTGAACGGGGCTGTGCGCTGTGGGTGTGTCAGTCATGGGCCGGCTCGTAGGCCTTGCTCGTCCTCCTCGACAGGGTCCGCAGCCAGTTGACTGCCTGTGCACTGCCCAGGGTACGTCGGAGCACTGACAACGCCGTAGGCGTTTTCGGGTGCCGTTACCGGAGGGGAATGGGACGGGGTCCATGAAGGTGACGGGATCCGCGCACTCACGCCGAAGTCCGGAACCCGATCGTCGGTACCGCCCGCCGCAGCGGCCAGGGCCTGGCGTCCTCCGGGAGGAGCGTCTCCAGGAAGGCGTACCGCCTGAGTGCGGACGGGTCCTGGTCGTCGTACGTCTGGACGCGGCGCCACCAGGCGGCGATCTCGTTCCAGCCGGGGGCGGAGAGGGAGCCGCCGAACTCCTGCACGGAGAGGGCTGCCGTGAGGCCGGCGAAGGCGAGGCGGTCGGCCAGGGGCCAGCCGGCCAGGGTGCCGGTGACGAAGCCGGCCACGAAGACGTCGCCGGCACCGGTGGGATCGAGCGCCTCGACGGCGATGGCGGGGACGGCGGCGGTCTCTCCGGTGCGTCCGTCGACGGCGTACGCACCTTCCGCGCCGAGGGTGACGACGGCGAGCGGCACGCGGTCGGTGAGCGCGCGGGCGGCCTCACGGGGGCAAGGGGTGCGGGTGTAGCGCATGGCTTCCTGGGCGTTCGGGAGGAAGGCCTCGCAGTGCTCCAGGTCGGGAAGTTCGGCGAGGTCCCAGCGGCCGGTGTCGTCCCAGCCGACGTCGGCGAAGATCCGGGCGCCCTTGCGTGCGGCCTGCGCGATCCAGGGCGCGTGTGTGCCCGGCGTCAGCGAGGCGACGGCGGCACGCGCGCTTGGCGGGCAGTCGGGAGCCGGCTCCTCGGGAGGCGGTTCGTGGCCGTGGCTGACCATGGTCCGCTCGCCCTCGTACGCCATGGAGACGGTGACCGGGGAGTGCCAGTGGGGCACCGTGCGGGACGCGGACAGGTCGATGTGCTCGCCGTGTTCCAGGGCGTCCCAGCAGTACTCCCCGTAGTGGTCGTCCCCGAAGGCCGCCGCCAGGGAGGTCTTCAGGCCGAGGCGGGCCAGCGCGGTCGCCATGTTGGCGACGCCTCCGGGACTCGAGCCCATGCCGCGCGCCCATGACTCGGTGCCGCGTACGGGGGCGGAGTCGAGGCCGGTGAAGATGATGTCGAGGAAGACGGTGCCGGTGAGGTAGACGTCCCAGGGCGGGTCGCCGGGTGTGCGCAGCCCGGCGAGCGGATCGACGTGGGCGTGGCGGCGGTACGGGCCCTCTCCGTGGGGCGTGGTCACGGTGCGCTCCCCTGACGTGGTGCGATTTCCCGCCAGTGTGCACCACACCACTGACAGCCGCCCTGCGGCAGTGGGCGCGCGCCGCTCGCCTGCGCTCCCGTAAGCCTCTGTCCTCTCGGCTTCGGGGAGGGGTGGTCAGGCATCGTCGGGCCGGATCACCGGCGTTTCGGAAGCGGTACCCGCAGCAGATCGTGCGCCACCGTCAGCTCCCCCTCGAACCCGGCGGCCCGCGCCTGCCGCTCGAAGTCATCGGGTTCGGAGTACCGCTGACTGAAGTGCGTCAGCACGAGATGCCGTACGCCCGCGTCCCGGGCGACCCCGCCGGCCTGACCGGCAGTCAAATGGCCGTAGTCGACGGCGAGTTCGATGTCCGCGTCAAGGAAGGTCGACTCGATGACGAGCATGTCGGCCCCCTCCGCGAGCGCGTACACGCCGTCGCACAGCCGGGTGTCCATGACGAACGCGAACCGCTGGCCCCGCCGCACCTCGCTCACATCCTCCAGCGCGACGTCGCCCAGCACTCCCTCCCGCTGGATCCGCCCCACGTCCGGCCCCTTGATCCCGTACGAGGCGAGCCGTTCGGGCAGCATGCGCCGTCCGTCGGGTTCGACGAGCCGGTAGCCGTACGACTCGACGGGGTGGGCGAGCTTGCGGGCCTCCAAGGTGTACGCCTTCGAGGCCGCGAGTACGCCGTCCGCGGCGACCGGTGCCTCGGTGAGCTGGACGGTCTCGCGGTAGGCGGTGGCGTACCGCAGCCGTTCGAAGAAGCGTCGGCCGGACCGCGGATAGTGGGCGGTGATCTCGTGCGGCACCCGGTCGAGGTTGATGCGCTGGATCACTCCGGCGAGGCCCAGCGAGTGGTCGCCGTGGAAGTGCGTGACGCAGATCCGGTGCAGGTCATGGGCCGCGACTCCGGCACGCAGCATCTGCCTCTGCGTGCCCTCGCCGGGGTCGAAGAGCAGGCCCTCCCCGTCCCAGCGCAGTAGATAGCCGTTGTGGTTGCGGTGCCGGGTGGGGACCTGGCTGGCGGTGCCGAGGACCACCAATTCGCGTACGGACACGGTGAGTTACCCCGGCGGCCACTGCATGCCGCGGCCCCCCAGGACGTGCGCGTGCACGTGCCAGACGGTCTGGCCCGCACCGCTTCCGGTGTTGAAGACGATGCGGTAACTCTCCAGCTTCTCGTCGGCCGCGACCTCACCGGCCTCGCGCACCACGTCGGCGAGGGCCGCGGGGTCGGCGGCGGCGAGCGTGGCGACGTCCCGGTGGTGGGCCTTCGGGATCACCAGGACGTGCGTGGGCGCCTGCGGGTTGATGTCACGGAAGGCAACGGTCGTCTCCGTCTCCCGCACGACGGTCGCCGGCACTCTCCCTCCGACGATCTTGCAGAACAGACAGTCGTCCTGCGGTTCCCCTGCCATGCGCGGCCTCCTCACGCTGGATGATCGTTACGTCGGCATCGTAGCGAGCGGTGGAGGCGGGCAGGGGGTCTGCAGCCCCGCCGTAAGCCCCCCGTCACTCATCCCTCGCCCTCTAGGACTCCGTCCCCTGACCCCGGTCCTCACCCGGTCCTCAATCGCCGGACGGGCTGGTTTCAGCCCGTCCGGTGATTGAGGACGAGGCCGTTCAGGCCGATCAGCGGGGGTCAGGGGGCGAAGCCCCAGGGATGGGACGGGTAGGGGCGGCGGGGGCGAAACAAAGACCCCGGCACCCCCGTCACTCAACCCCCGGCAACAGCGGAGCCGTCTTCGCCGGGTTCTCCGAGAGCGCGGCCAGTGCGATGCGGATCGCCTCGTCCAGTTGCGTGTCGCGTCCCGTCGCGTAGTCCTGTGGGGCCTGGACGACCTCGACGTCCGGATCGACGCCGTGGTTCTCGACGCCCCACTCGTAACCCTCCAGCCAGAAGGCGTACTTGGGCTGGGTGACCAGCGTGCCGTCGACGAGGCGGTAGCGGCTGTCGATTCCTACGACGCCGCCCCAGGTGCGCGTACCGACCACCGGTCCGATGCCCAGCGCCTTGATCGCCGCGTTGACGATGTCGCCGTCCGAGCCCGAGAACTCGTTGGCGACGGCGACGACCGGGCCGCGCGGCGCGTCCTCGGGGTAGCTGTACGGGCGCAGTCCGCGCGGCAGGTCCCAGCCGACGATACGCCTCGCGAGCTTCTCGACGACGAGCTGGGACGTATGGCCGCCGCGGTTCTCGCGGAGGTCGACGACCAGGCCTTCCTTGGCGACCTCGATGCGCAGGTCGCGGTGGAGCTGCGCCCAGCCGGAGCCGACCATGTCGGGCACGTGGAGGTAGCCGAGCCGGCCCTCGGACTTCTCGTGGACGTACGCGCGGCGGTCGGCGACCCACGCGTGGTAGCGCAGCGGCTCCTCGTCGGAGATGGGGACGACCACGGCGTGGCGTGGATCGCCGCCCCCGGACGGGGAGATGGTCAGCTCGACCGGCTTTCCGGCCGTACCGACGAGCAGCGGTCCGGGCCCGGTCACCGGGTCGACCGGCCGCCCGGAGACGGCGACGATCGCGTCACCGGCGCGCACCGCGACGCCGGGCGCGGCGAGCGGTGCCTGTGCGTCCGGGTCGGAGGTCTCCGACGGCAGGATCCGGTCGATACGCCACTGTGCCGATCCCTGAGGGCCGTCCTCGTGGCGGGAGATGTCCGCGCCGAGCAGCCCTTGCCGCTCCCCGCTGCCGAAGCCGCCGCGCGGAGTGACGTACGCGTGCGACGTGCCGAGCTCGCCCTGCACCTCCCACAGCAGGTCGACCAGGTCGTCGTGCGTGGCGACCCGGTCGAGCACCGGCCGGTAGCGGTCGAGTACGCCGTCCCAGTCGACCCCTCCGAGGTCGGGCCGCCAGAAGTTGTCGCGCATGAGGCGGCCGGCCTCGTCGTACATCTGCCGCCACTCGGCGGCCGGGTCGACGCTCTGGCGGACCCGCGACAGGTCGACGGTGATGTTGGTGTCGCTCTCGTCGTCGTTCGAGGCGCGCCGGTCGCTCGGTACGACCTTGAGCTTGCCGTCGGTCCACAGCAGGATCCGCTTGCCGTCGCCGGTGACCGCGAAGTGGTCGGCGTCCGAGGCGAGATGCTCGATGCGCTGCTGGACGAGGTCGTAGCGCTCGAGGTCCGTCTTCGGGTCCGGGTCGTCCGGGGTGGCGCGAGAGGCGCCGAGTACACCGCGCACCGGGTGGCGCAGCCAGAGCACGCCGTCCTTGGCGGCGCGCAGCTGCGAGTAACGGGCGGCCTCGACGGGGAACGGCACGATGCGGTCGGCGAGTCCGTCCAGGTCGATACGGGTCGTGGGGGCGCCCTCGCTGTCGGGCGTCTCCTCCTTGTCGGGCGCGTCGAAGGGACGGCCGTGCCGCTGCGGCCCGAAGGGGGAGGGTGTGGTGGCGGCGAGCGTGATGAGGTGCGGCCGCGAACCGCCCACGAAGGCCAGGTCGAAGACGTGCTCGTCGTAGACCGGGTCGAAGGAGCGCGCCGAAAGGAAGGCCAGGTGCTTGCCGTCCAGGGTGAACGCGGGCGCATAGTCCCGGAAACGAAGCGGGGTCGCCTCGGTCACCGACAGGTCGGCGGTGTTGGCGAGCTTGAGCTGGCGCAGCGGGCGCGGGCCGGGATGCGACCAGGCCAGCCACGCCGAGTCGGGCGAGAACACCAGCCCGGAGACGTCGCCGTCCTCACTGCGGTCGACCTCCCGTACCTCTCCCGTCTCCCGCTCGACGAGCAGCACCCGCCCGTCGTGCGAGGCCACGGCGGCCCGGCTGCCGTCGGGCGCCACCGCGAGCCCGAGCACCCTGCCGAGCTGCCCGGCGGCGAGCCGACGCGGTGTCGCCCCGGGTGCGGCCCCGGTGGCGGGAGCGAACTCCAGCGCGTCCTCGCCCTCCGCGTCCGTCACCCACACCACATGCTCCTCGCCGTCCACGCGGAACGTACGCGGCAGCCGGGCCCGTACGCCCTGCTCGGCGGCCAGCGCCCGGGCCGGCCCCGAACGGTGGGTGACCCAGTGGACGGCGCCGCGCACGGCGATCGCGCTGCCGCGCCCGGTGTGATCGGGCGCGCCGGCCCCGAACCAGCGGGAGGCGTTCACGGGATGCGGCTGCAGATCGACGCGCTGCCCGCCGAGCCGGATGTCGAGCCGCCGCGGCTCGGCCCCGTCCAGGTCGTCGAGGATCCACAGCTCACCGGCGGACGCGTACACGACGCGCGTACCGTCGGTCGCCGCGTGGCGGGCGTAGAAACCGTCAACTGCCGTGTGCCGCCGCAGATCCGACCCGTCGGCGAGGGAGGAGTACACGGCCCCCACACCCTCGTGATCGGAGAGGAAGACGACCCGGTCCCCCACCCATGACGGGTACTCGATGTTCCCGTCCAGGTCAGCGTGCAGCCGTACGAACTCTCCCTCCCCCTCGCGATCGATCCACAGCTTGCCGGCCGTGCCGCCCCGGTATCGCTTCCACCAGGCGGCCTCGCGGCCCATGGGCGCGGACAGCAGGACGACGCCGCCGCCGGGGCCGTGGGCGACGCCTCCAACAGGCCCGTACGGAAGGGTGGTTGCTGGACCGCCGTCGAGCGGTACGGCCCGCGCCCAGCTGCGCCGCAGGCTGGCCTCGCCGTAGGTGCTGAGCGCGAGCACCCGGCCGTCCGGGGTCCAGCCGCGTACCTGGGTCCGCCAGCTGCCCCAGTACGTAAGGCGCTTGGCGGAGCCGCCGTCGATGGGGGCGATGTGCACCTCGGGGGCGCCGTCGCGGGTGGACGTCCAGGCGAGGGCCGTACCGTCCGGGGAGATGCGCGGATGGTTCACGGGGACGTTGTCCGCGCTGACCCGCCAGGCGCGACCGCCGTCGAGGGGCGCGACCCAGACGTCGTCCTCGGCGGTGAAGGTGATCAACTCGCCATGGAGATGTGGATACCGGAGGTACGCCGAGGGTGCAGCGGAAGCATGGGATGCAGCGGATGCGGTCTGTGTCACCCGATCACCCTATGCAGCGGTCCTTCCTCCGGCCAGAGCCTTGGATCACTTCCCTGGGCGGCAAGAACAGGTGGGGCTCGGCCGCTCGGTGACGGTTTTGGTCACGGTGACCGTGACGGTGGGCCCGGGCTGCTCGTGCGGTGGGGTGGTCGCGTGGTCGGCGGGCGGGGTGGAGCCGTGGTCGTCGTCGGGTGGCGTAGGGGTGTGGGTGGGTGGCGTAGGGGTGTGGGTGGGTGGCGTAGGGGTGTGGGTGGGGCCGGTGGCGGTCGGAGCGGGAGCGGTGGCGGTCGGATCGGCCGCATCGCAGTTCCCGAGGACGTCCGCCCTGAACCATTCCTTGCCGCCGACCCCGGCGGTCAGATCGCCCCGTACACACTTCCCGTCGACCTCCTGCGTCACCTTCCCCTTGATGGTGATGTCCCGTCCGTCCTTGTCCTCGCCCACACAGTCGACGGTCGCCACACTCCGCGCGCTGGGCGAACTCCCGGCGGTCGCGGCCGCGCTTTCTCCGTACGAGGCCGTGCAGCTGACCCACCGCACATCGACGCCCTGCCGCTCGAGCTCCCGCGTTCCGACCTGATCGGTGGTGATCGCCACGGCCGCGGAATTCAATCCGTCGCCGGGCTCGCAGGCGGCCATCCCGACGACGGCTACCACCACGAATCCGGCCGCGACCGGGCCTCGCCGCCACCCCTGTAAACCGTGCCGTATACGCCTCAATGCCCCCATGGGCGGCAGGGTGCCACTACGGCGGGGGGCGCGGTAGACCACATGTGGCCACGCTGAGCCGCCGGGCGCGCGAAGAGGGCCTGACGCCGTCAGGCCGTGCGGGCGCGGAGGCGGCGCAGCATGCGTGGGTCCTCGAAGCCGACCGAGCGGGCGGCGGCGTCGATCGTGGCGCCGTGGCTGATGAGGTGCTGGGCGCGTTCGAGGCGGAGGGTCTGCTGGTAGCGCAGGGGGGTCAGCCCGGTGGCTCGGGTGAAGAGGCGGGTGAGGGTGCGTTCGCTGACGCCGACGGCCACGGCCAGGGTGGGCAGCGGGAGTGGTTGGTCGAAGCGGGCGTCGATGAGGTCCTGGGCGCGGTGCACGGTGTCGTCGAGGTGGGAGCGATGGCGGAGCATCGCGCTGGACTGCGGCTCATGGCCGTTGCGGCGGGCGTAGACGACCATGTTCCGGGCCACCTGGGCAGCGACGGCCGGGCCGTGCCGGGTCGCGACCAGGTGCAGGGCCAGATCGATGCCGCTGGCGATGCCGGCCGAGGTGATCACCCGGTCGTCGACGGTGAACAGGACGTCGCGGACGACCACCGCCTCGGGGTGGCGCAGGGCCAGCTCGTCCTGCACGTCGTGGTGGGTGGTGCAGTGGCGGCCGTCGAGAAGGCCGGCCCGGCCGAGCGCCTCGGCTCCGGCGCAGACGCTGGCCACCGTTCCGCCCCCGGCGTGGTGGTCCCGGAGGACCTGCAGGGAAGCGGCGCCGATGGCGGGGGCGCCGTCGGCCAGGGTGACGGTCCGCCAGCCGGGCACCAGGATCAGATCCCCGGGCCCGAGCTTGGGCCAGTCGAGCTCGGCCACCAGTGGCAGCCCCTGGGCGGTGGAGACCTGTGGCTGCTCGGCGACGTAGGTGAGCGTGTAGGGGTGCCCGAAGCCGGCGGCCGTGGAGAAGACCTGCGCGGGGCCGGCGAGGTCCAGCAAGTGGACTCCGGGCACCAGGAAGAAGACGACGTGGCTCACGATTCGGTCATGATGCCTGACGTCCTGCCGCGGCCTCCAGCTGGTCGACCGTCGCGATGGTGGCGAAGCGTCCGGCGAGGGCGTACTCGGTGCGCCTGATGATCTCTTCGGCGGGCAGCGTGCGCGGGTCGGCCAGCAGTTCGGCGACGCTCTGGCCGGCGGGAGCGTCGCGGTGCGGGATGGGGTTGGTCGCGGTCGCGTCGGTGACGAAGGTGACCTGGTAGCCGAGGTCGGAGGCGAGGCGGGTGGTGGTCTCCACGCACTGTTCGGTGCGGATGCCGCAGACGGTGAGCTCGTGGATGCCGCGCTCGGTGAGGAGTTGCTGCAGGTTGGTGGTGGTGAAGGCGTTGTGCGAGGTCTTGTGGATCAGCGGCTCCCCATCGTCTCGCTCCAGCTCCTCCATCAGCCGGACATGGCCGAGAGCCGGGTCGAAGACATCGCCGGTGCCGGGCGCGTTGTGCAGTACCCACACCACCAGGTCCCCGGCCTGCCGGGCGAGCTGCACCAGGCGGTTCACCTGGTCGGCGATCTTCGGGTCGGAGATGGCCGCCCACAGTGGACGGACGCGGAAGGACTCCTGGACGTCGATGACGATCAGTGCTCGGGTCATGTCCCCGAGTCTGGGCCGTGCGGGTGGAGCGGCGACAGGCCGCATCGGGTCCGGGAGCGGACCGATCCGGTCATCGGTAGGTCCACCGGAACAACCGCTCCGGAAGTTGCCCCCGGCGGAGCCCGTAGCACTCGTCGCTGCGCCAACCGACCCTGCTTCGCCGGGAGTTGGACACGGTGGACGTGTCCGACGCATTGACCGTTGTCGGGCCCCGCGCTTTCATCGCGTGAGCCCTCTGCGCAGGGCCGGAGGCATGAGGGGCAGCTGTGGTCGCCCCGCGACTGAAGGGGGAGCCACCTGATGAGACCTTCCTTACGTATCTCCATGACCGCCGTCCTGGCGGCCACCCTCGCCTGTCTCGCCGGGCCCGCGGGGGCGGCGGAGGCTGTGGGCGACGAGCGGGCCCCGAGCACCGAACGGATCAGCGTGGCCCCCGACGGCACCGGCGGTAACCACCACTCGGTGGAACCGGCGGTCAGCTCGGACGGACGCGTCGTGGCCTTCCAGTCGTCGGCGACCAACCTGGTTCCCGGCACGGACGTACGGAACAGCGTCTTCTACCGGACGGCCCCTGGCGCACCGCTGCAACGCGTGGTGGTGCCGGGCGAGTCGACGTCGACACCGCAGTTGTCCGAGTCGGGGCGCCACCTGACCTTCAACTCCTTCTCGGCCACGACCACGACGTCCTCCGTGCACGTCATGGACCTGCGCACCGGGACCATCGAACACCTCGCACCCGCGATGGACGAGGGCTACCACGTGTCGTACGGGACCGCCCCGATCAGCGCGAGCGGACGGTACGTCGCCTTCGTCGCCCGGCCCGCCGTCGACGAGAACGGCGCGTTCGCCTGCCGGGTCATGCTCCTGGACCGCCGGACGCAGCAGGTACAGCAGGTCAGCCGGCCCTCGGACGGCTCGAAGAACTTCCACCAGTGCCAGCAGATCTCGATGAGCGCAGACGGCCGCAAGGTCGCCTATCTGGAGGGCTACTCGGGGCCGAGCGACAACGACCAGGGCGACATCCTGGTGTACGACCGGGTGACCGGGCAGACCGTACATGCCGACGCCACCCACGACGGCGCCCCGGCCGACAGGTCGGCGATCGCTCCGGTGCTGAGCGCCGACGGTTCCAAGGTCGGCTTCAACTCGGTGGCCACCAACCTGGTCCCCGGCAGCGATCCCAACGGGAACACCAGCACAGCCTGGAACGCCTTCGTACGTGATCTGCGCACCGGCACGCTCCAGCGGTACGACGGCCACTCCCCCACCGATCTCACCCTGGTGTCGGATCTGTCGGTGAACGGCTCCAAGCTGCTCCTGAACACGGCGGACGCGGACCGCAGGACGCTGGGGCTGATCCTGCGCGATCTGCGCACCGGCCAGGAGGATCTGCTGTCACCGGGACAGGACGGCAATCCCGTCACCGTGGGGCGAGCGGCCCTGAGCGCGGACGAGTCGACGGCCGTCTTCGACTCGTACTACCCCGGGCTGGTGCCCGATGACACGAACCTGATCGGGGACGTGTTCGTCCGCACCTTGCGCTGAGGAGGGGTGGGGGCGGCGGGGGCGAGAGCCCCCCGCCGTCAGGACCAGCGGCCCGTGCGCCCCAGGAGCAGCGCCGTCGCCGCCGTGCCCGCCGTCGACGTACGCAGCACACTGCGCCCCAGCCGGTACGCCTTCGCCCCCGCTTGGGCGAAGGCCTCCAACTCCTCCGGAGACACGCCGCCTTCAGGACCCACCACGAGCACGATCGAGCCGGAGGTGGGCAGTCCGGTGGTGGCGAGTGGCTCGCTCGGGTGGGAGCGGTCCTCGTGGAGCACCGCCGCGAAGGCCGCCGTGGTGAGGAGTGCGGCGACCTGCTTGGTGGTCATCGGGTCCGTGACGCGGGGGAACCGTACCCGGCGCGACTGTTTGCCCGCCTCCCTCGCCGTCGCCCGCCACTTGGTGAGGGCCTTGAGGCCACGGTCGCCCTTCCACTGTGTGATGCAGCGGGCGGCCGCCCAGGGGACGATCTCGTCGACGCCGGTCTCCGTCATCGTCTCGACGGCGAGTTCGCCCCGGTCGCCCTTCGGGAGTGCCTGGACGACGGTGATACGCGGCGTCGGCTCCGGCTCCTCGTGGACCTCGTGGAGTTCGGCGACCACCAGCCGGTCCTTGCCCTCGGCCGCCTTCACCACGCCCTCCGTCCAGCGCCCGCGGCCGTCCGTCAGCACCACGTCCTCGCCGGGCCGGAGCCGTTTCACGGACACGGCATGCCGCCCCTCGGGGCCGTCGAGGACGAACTCCGGGCCGGCCGGCACCTCGTCCACCACGAACACCGGCGCGGTCATCAGACGGCACCCCCGCCGGGCAAGGCCGCCAGGGCCGACTTCGCCGCGGCCAGTTCGTCCGCGAGCACCTCGACCAGCTGCTGCGCCGGCAGATCGCGGGCGAGCCGGTGCCCCTGCCCCGCCCACAACGCCATCCCCTGCGCGTCCCCCGCCTTGGCCGCCGCCTTGCGCAGGCCGGAGGTGAGGTGGTGGATCTGGGGGTACGCGGCCGGTGCGTACGGGCCGTGCTCGCGCATGAAGCGGTTCACCAGGCCGCGGGCCGGGCGGCCGGAGAAGGCGCGGGTCAGCTCCGTACGCACGAAGAGGGGGTTGGTGAGCGCCTGCTTGTGCAGGGCGTTCGCGCCGGACTCGTGCGTGGCGAGGAATGCCGTGCCGAGCTGGGCGGCGGTGGCGCCCGCGGCGAGCGCGCCGGCGATCTGGCCGCCGCGCATGATGCCTCCGGCCGCGACGATCGGGATCCGTACGGCCTCGCGGACCTGCGCGATCAAGGAGAGCAGTCCGATGCCGGAACCGTCCGTCTCCGGGTTGTCGCGGTGGGTGCCCTGGTGGCCGCCCGCCTCGACGCCCTGCACGATCACCGCGTCCGCGCCCGCCCGCTGCACGGCCTGCGCCTCCTCGACGGTGGTCGCGGTGACCATGGTGAACGTGCCGGCGCGGGCGAGGGAGTCCAGGACCTCGCGCGTGGGGCAGCCGAAGTGGAAGGAGACGATCGGCACCGGGTTGTCGAGGAGCACGGCGAGTTTGGCGTCGTAGCCGTCGTCGCGTCCGCTGTCGGGATCGCCCAGCTTGGTCTCGTACCAGGCCGACTCGCCGGCCAGCTGGTTGGCGTAGACCTCGACGGTGGCGGGGTCGGCGTACTCGGGCTGGGGCATGAAGAGGTTCACGCCGAAGGGCCGGCTGGTCGCCCCGCGCAGCTGCTTGATCTCCTGGTACATCCCGTCGGCCGTTTTGTAGCCGGCGGCGAGAAAACCGAGCCCCCCTGCCTCGGACACGGCCGCGGCGAGCTGCGGCACGGAGACGCCGCCCGCCATCGGGGCCTGCACGATCGGAAGGGGGAAAAGATCGGTCAGTGCGGAGGACATGACGGCATGTTGTCACGTCCCCAGGAGAGGACCGAATCCGGCCTTCCACCTGGCATACGCCAGGGGAATGGGCGCCGGTCAGCACCTACGGCGGAGGCCTCCGGGCACGAGAACAAGCCGCGCTCGGAGACCCCCGCAGGCGTGCTGCCAGTTCACGAGAAGCACCTGCCCTCAGCGACCGTTGAAGGCATCCTTCAGCCGCGAGAACAGACCCTGCTGCCCAGGCTGGAACTGCCCCGTAGGCCGTTCCTCCCCCCGCAGCTTGGCCAGCTCGCGCAGCAGCCGCTCCTGCTCCACATCGAGCTTGCTCGGAGTCTGGACCTCGACGTGGACGATGAGGTCGCCGCGACCGCCGCCGCGCAGATGCGTGACACCGCGGCCGTGCAGCGGGATCGACTGGCCGGACTGGGTGCCGGGGCGGATGTCGATCTCCTCCATGCCGTCGAGCGTCTCCAGCGGGACCTTCGTGCCGAGCGCCGCCGCGGTCATCGGGAGGGTGACCGTGCAGTGCAGATCGTCGCCGCGGCGCTGGAAGGCGGGGTGCGGGACCTCGTGGATCTCGACGTAGAGATCACCGGCGGGCCCGCCACCGGGACCGACCTCGCCCTCTCCGGCGAGCTGGATCCGCGTGCCGTTGTCGACACCGGCCGGGATCTTCACGGTCAGGGTCCGGCGGGAGCGTACGCGTCCGTCGCCCGCGCACTCCGGGCACGGGTTGGGTACGACCGTGCCGAAGCCCTGGCACTGCGGGCAGGGCCGGGATGTCATGACCTGGCCGAGGAAGGACCGGGTGACCTGCGAGACCTCGCCACGGCCTCGGCACATGTCACACGTCTGCGCCGAGGTACCCGGAGCCGCGCCCTCGCCGCTGCACGTGGTGCAGACGATGGCCGTGTCGACCTGGATGTCCTTCGTCGTCCCGAAGGCCGCCTCGTCGAGCTCGATCTCCAGGCGGATCATCGCGTCCTGGCCGCGCCGGGTGCGCGAGCGCGGGCCGCGCTGGGACGCCGTACCGAAGAACGCGTCCATGATGTCCGAGAAGTTCCCGAAGCCGCCCGCGCCGAAGCCGCCCGCGCCACCTGCGCCCGCCTGGGACAGCGGGTCGCCGCCGAGGTCGTAGACCTGCTTCTTCTGCGGGTCCGACAACACCTCGTACGCGGCGTTGATCTCCTTGAACCGCTCCTGCGTCTTCGGATCAGGATTGACGTCCGGATGCAGCTCGCGGGCGAGTCTCCGGAAGGCCTTCTTGATCTCGTCCTGTGACGCGTCGCGGCGCACGCCGAGTACGGCGTAGTAGTCCGTGGCCACTTACGACTCCGCCAGGATCTGTCCGACGTACCGTGCCACCGCTCGTACCGCTCCCATCGTTCCCGGGTAATCCATGCGGGTCGGTCCGACCACGCCGAGTTTGGCTACTGCCTCGCCGCCCGAACCGTAACCGACAGAGACGACCGAAGTGGAGTTGAGTCCCTCATAGGCGTTCTCATGACCGATCCGCACCGTCATACCCGAATCGCTTGCCTCGCCAAGGAGTTTGAGGAGGACGACCTGCTCCTCCAATGCTTCCAGAACGGGCCGGATCGTGAGGGGAAAGTCATGTCCGAAGCGGGTGAGATTGGCGGTGCCGCCGATCATCAGCCGCTCCTCGGTCTCCTCGACGAGCGTCTCCAGGAGGGTGGAGAGCACCGTCGAGACCGTGCCGCGGTCCTCGGCCTCGAAGGCCTCCGGCAGGTCCTGCACCAGCTGCGGGACGTCTGTGAACCGGCGGCCCGCGACCCGGCTGTTGAGCCGCGCGCGTAGATCCGCCAGAGACGTCTCCCCGAACGGTGCCGGGCAGTCGATCATGCGCTGCTCGACCCGGCCCGTGTCCGTGATCAGTACGAGCATGACGCGGGCCGGAGCCAGCGACAGCAGCTCCACGTGCCGCACCGTCGAACGGGTCAGGGACGGATACTGCACCACGGCGACCTGCCGGGTGAGCTGCGCCAGCAGTCGTACGGTCCGGCCCACCACGTCGTCCAGATCGACCGCGCCGTCGAGGAAGTTCTGGATCGCCCGTCGCTCGGGCGCCGTCATCGGCTTGACGCCCGCGAGCTTGTCGACGAAGAGGCGGTAGCCCTTGTCCGTGGGGATGCGTCCGGCGCTGGTGTGCGGCTGTGCGATGTAGCCCTCGTCCTCAAGCGCCGCCATGTCGTTGCGCACCGTCGCCGGGGAGACTCCGAGGCTGTGCCGCTCGGTGAGCGCCTTGGAACCCACCGGCTCTTCCGTGCCCACGTAGTCCTGGACGATGGCGCGGAGCACTTCGAGCCTGCGTTCACTGAGCATCGCGCACACCTCCAGCTGGACTTTCCCGTGGTCGTCGCCTGTCTTCGGTTGGCACTCATCGCGCACGAGTGCCAGCATCCCGGCTCAAGTGTACGGCCGTGGGGTGGCGCCCCGGCAAGGGCGGACCTGAGCCGCTGATCCGAGGTGTACGGGCATGTCCTGCTCTGTCGGGGACATACAGCTAGCGTCGTTGCATGACGGTGACTTGGGAAGAGTCCGCGGGATGGTGAACACGGTCTGGGCGGTGTCGGGGTGGGAGGAGCTGGCACCCGGAGTCGGGCGGTGCCGTCTTCCCGTGTGGGACTGCACGGCCGGCCTGGTGGTGGGCGAGGGGGCGGCGCTCGTGGTCGACGCGGGGTCGAGCGTGCCGGAGGGCGTACGGCTGCGTACGGAGGCACAAGAGCTCCTCGGGGGTGGAAGGGTCACCCATCTCGCGCTCACGCATCCCCACTTCGACCATGTCCTCGGGGCGGCGGCGTTCGCGGGGGTCGAGGTCTTCGGGGCGGTGGGCGTGGACCGGGTGCTCGTTCACGACCGCGAAGAGCTGCGCGCGGATGCCGTACGCAACGGCGCCGATCCGCTCGAGGCGGCCGAGGCGGCGGATCTCCTCGTCCGGCCGCGGCACCTGGTGTCCGGCGAGTGGACGCTGGACCTGGGCGGCGGCCGACAGGTCCTGCTGGCGAACGTGGGCCCCGGCCACACACCCCACGATCTGGCGGTCCTGGTCCCCGGCACGCCCGGGACCCCCGGCACGCCTGGCGCGGACTGTCCCGAGGTCGTCTTCTGCGGCGACCTGGTCGAGGAGTCCGGCGAACCCCAGGCCGGCCCCGACGCCGTACCGTCCCACTGGCCCGCGGCCCTGGACCGCCTGCTGGCCCTGGGCGGCGAGGACGCGGTGTACGTTCCCGGGCACGGCGCCGCGGTCGACGCGGCCTTCGTCCGGGCCCAACGGGACGCGCTGGCAAGGCGTTTCGGGGTCTCGTGAAGGTCGTGAAGGTATCGTCTGCCGAATGCGCCAGTACTCACCGGATCTGACCCCTCCCTGGAAGAAGCCCAAGCCGGTACCGGAAGTCCCGGCGGAGCCGGGCCTGGTCGTCGAGGAGCCCGGCACCGGCTTCTGCGGCGCCGTGATCCGCTGCGAGGCGGCCACGGTCACGCTGGAGGACCGCTTCGGCAAACACCGCGTGTTCCCGCTGGAGCCGCGCGGCTTCCTGCTGGAGGGCCGGGTGGTGACGCTCGTACGTCCGTCGTCGGCGCCGGTACGTCCCACGCGCACGGCCTCCGGCTCGGTGGCCGTCCCCGGCGCCCGCGCCCGCGTGGCCCGTGCCGGGCGCATCTACGTCGAGGGTCGCCACGACGCGGAACTGGTCGAGAAGGTCTGGGGCGACGACCTGCGCATCGAGGGCGTGGTCGTCGAGTACCTCGAGGGCATCGACGACCTCCCGTCGATCGTGGCCGATTTCGCCCCCGGCCCGGATGCCCGCCTGGGCGTCCTGGTCGACCACCTGGTGCCGGGCAGCAAGGAGTCCCGGATCGCGGAGGCGGTGACGAGTGAGTACGCGTTGGTGGTGGGCCATCCGTACATCGACGTCTGGGAGGCGGTGAAGCCGTCGTCGGTGCGGATTGCGGCCTGGCCCCGCATCCCGCACGGGCAGGACTGGAAGACGGGGGTGTGCCGGGCGCTGGGCTGGCCGGAGAACACGGGGGCGGCGTGGGAGCGGATCCTTGGCTCGGTGCGCTCGTACAGGGACCTGGAGCCGGCGCTGCTGGGGAGGGTGGAGGAGCTGATCGACTTCGTTACGGCCAGCGATGGGGCCTGACTTTCTCGTACGTGGCAAATTCGCTGGTGTCCAGTTCGACGCCGATGGGCTCCAAGGGCGTGAGGTCTCCGAACTTGGTGATCCGCTGGCACCGGTAGTCCGCATCCTCTCCAGCGCCTGTCGGCTCGGTGAGCAGAACGCACTGGCCCATGACGGGGTCGATGATGAAGTAGGCGGGGATCCTTGCCGCTGCGTAGATCGAACGCTTGACACCGTAGTCTCGGTCCACGCTTGTCTTGGAGACGACCTCCACCAGCAGGGTGATGACCTCGGACGGCATCAACCTTCCGTGGCCGGGTCCGGCACCCCGCTCGACAACCACAAGATCCGGCTGCGGCTCGCTGGTCTCTTCGAGGATGGCGATGTCCTGGGTCTGAAGCCGCCGCCATTGCCGCCGAGGGATCTGGTCCTGAACCGCTTCCACGATGTCGTTGTGGGCCACATCTGGCCCCGCCATCATCACAATTACCCCCCGGAGGAGTTCGACTTTGAAGCCGTCGGGAACCTCAAGGTCCTCGAAGATCTTCACGATGCCGGTGGTCATCGGTCGGTCGTCCACAGCGGTCATCTCCGCAACCCTCCGGTTTCCGCCACCGTGCGTTTACGGCGGCAGCCTACGAACAAGGTTAGGGGCCGAACCGACGTTCCGTAGTGATTCACCCGCAGGAGTGATCAGTCCACCAAGTCCCTGACCACCGCATCCGCCAGCAGCCGCCCCCGCAGGGCAAGCACAGCGCGCCCCTCCTCGTACGGCCCGGCTTCGAGGAGGCCCTCAGCCAGCGCCCGCCGGGACGCGGCGAGCCCATCCGGCCGCAGCAAGGACAGCGGGCAACCCTCGCGGAGCCGTAGCTCCAAGAGGATCCGCTCCACCCGGCGGTCCTCCTCAGACAGGAGCTCCCGCCCGGCCCCGGGCGACTTGCCCGCCGCCAAGGCGCCCGCATACGCGCCCGGATGCTTCACGTTCCACCACCGCACACCCCCCACATGGCTGTGCGCGCCGGGTCCCGCGCCCCACCAGTCGGCCCCCCGCCAGTACAACTCGTTGTGCACACACCGCCCGGCCCCGGACGTGGCCCAGTTCGACACCTCGTACCACTCGAACCCCGCCCCCGACAGCACCTCGTCCGCGATCAGGTACCGGTCCGCGTGGACGTCGTCGTCCGTCATCGGAACCTCACCCCGCCGGATCCGCCGCGCCAGCTGCGTCCCTTCCTCGACGATCAACGCGTACGCCGACACATGGTCCGGTCCGGCCCCCAGAGCCGCCTCCAACGACGCCCGCCAGTCATCGTCCGACTCCCCCGGCGTCCCATAGATCAGGTCCAGGTTCACGTGCTCGAACCCCGCCGCCCGCGCCTCGGCGACACACGCCTCGGGGCGCCCCGGCGTATGCGTACGGTCGAGCACCTTCAGCACATGCTGCCGGGCGCTCTGCATCCCGAACGAGATCCGGTTGAAGCCCCCGGCGCGCAGGGCTGCCAGATACGCCGGATCCACCGACTCCGGATTCGCCTCCGTCGTGATCTCCGCATCCTCCGCGAGCCCGAACTCCTCCCGGATCGCCCCCAGCATCCGTACGAGATCACCGGCGGCCAGCAGCGTGGGCGTACCGCCGCCGACGAAAACCGTGCGGACCGGACGAGGGTCGTCGCCCAGGACCTTGCGGGCGAGGCGGACCTCGTCGATCAGGGTCGACGCGTAGTTGTCGCGGGAGGCGAGCACGCCCCCGCTGCCCCGCAGCTCGGTCGCGGTGTACGTGTTGAAGTCGCAGTAGCCGCAGCGCGTCGCGCAGTACGGCACGTGCAGATAGAACCCGAGGGGGCGTGAGGCCGCGCCCGTCAGGGCGTGGGCGGGGAGCGTCCCGTCGTCGGGGACGGGCTCACCGTCGGGAAGTGCGGAAGGCATGCCTTCCATTGTCCAGCACCGCCATGAATCCCCGGATCCCCGGCCTACTCCGCCTGCAGCACCAGCAGTGCGAGATCGTCCTCCGGCGGCTTCGGACCGAATTCGTGCACCAGGCGCCGGATCCGCTCGGCGATCAGCTCGGCGCTCAGGCCCGCGCAGCCGCTGAGGACCGTGGCGAGCCCTTCGGAGTCGTCGAACTGCCGGGCCCCGCTGCGCCGCTCCGTCACCCCGTCGGTGACGCACAGGAGGCTGTCGCCGGGGCGCAGCTCGAAGCTCCCGTACGTGTACGTGGCGTCCTCGAAGACACCGAGCAGAGTCTGCGGCTGGGCCACCTCGGTGAGCACCCTGCCGGAGGGTTCGAGGACCAGCGGCAGCGGATGCCCGGCGGACGCGATGGTGCAGTGCACACCGCCGTCGTAGGGGACCAGCTCGCCGTACAGCAGGGAGAGGAACCGGTTCTGCGGACCTTCGTCGGCAAGGCCGGGCCCGCCGGCCGCCACCAGGGAGCGGGCGGCGGCGTCCGCTGCCTCGGTCGCGTCGTCGAGGAGCAGCTGGTTGAGGCGGTCGAGGACGTCGGGCACCTCGTAACCCTCGCGGGCGAGCAGCCGCAGCCAGGGCCGGGCGAGGCCGATGACGACGGCGGCCTCGGGCCCCTTGCCCTGGACGTCGCCGAGCGCGAAGCACCAGCGCCCGTCCCCGGCCGGGAAGAGGTCGTAGAAGTCACCGCTCGGCCCGCCCTTGTCGCACGGCTCGTACACGAGTGCGCTGCGTACGCCCGGTATCTCGGCGACCGCTCCGGGCAGCAGGCCCCGCTGCAGTACGCGGCTGATGGTGGCCTGGCGCGCGTACTGCCGGGCCGCTCCGATGGCGAGCGAGACCCGACGGCTGAGGTCCTCGACGAGCCCGGTGATCTCGTCGGGGAAGCGGACGAGACCGGCCCGTCCGATGACGAGTGTGCCGAGCGGCCGGCCGCCCGCGATCAGCCGGTACGCGAGTGCCGTCCCGCTGTCCGCGCCCGCGCCGAGCGCTTCGCCGGGCCAGGGCATGGGAACGGGGCTGGAGCCCGCCGAGTCGGGCACGCGCGGCGGGTCCTTCTCGAGGAACAGGCGCAGCTCCTCGATACGGTTCTCGCTGCCGTGCCAGACGCGGGCGAGCCGTGGCCCGCCGATCAGGCCCCCGTCGGGCCGGCCCGGGGTCTCGTCCTCGAGCCACACCGCGCACCAGTCGGCGAGCCGCGGCACAAGCAGCTGCCCGGTGAGCGCGGCGACCAGGTCCTCGTCGAGCTGCCCGGCCAGCAGGTCGGAGGCCTCGGCGAGGAAGCAGAGGGCGCCGCGGTTGAGCCATTCCTGGTCCTGCAGCAGGGCGCCGCGGCGGGGCGCGGGGGCGAGGATCTCGGCGGCCCGCACTCCGCGCAGCAGGGCGTGTTCACCGGCGTACGCCTCTGGCTCGGCCGTCTCGTCGACGGGCGCGACCCCCGCGGAAGGCACGACGGGCAGCCGCGCCCACACGGTCTTGGTGCCGGTGCGGTAGGTGATGCCCCAGGACTCGGAGAGCGCGGAGACGAGCCGCAGACCTCGCCCGTGCTCGGCGGTGTCGTACGGCCGCTCCGCGCCGTCGCCGCGCACCGCGCGCGCCGGATGGTGGTCGGCGACCTCGATGGCGAGCACACCGGCGGGCGGTCCGGCAGCGCCTTCGGTGGTCTCGGCGTGCTCGGCGGTCTCGGGGTGCTCGGCGGCTTCGAGGCACATCTTCAGGCCTACGTCCGTGCCGGCGTGCACGACCGCGTTGGTGACGAGTTCGCTGACCACGACCACGGCGTCGTTGACGAGCTGGTCGGTGATGAACTCGACGCCGGGCAGGGCGAATTCGGTCCACTCGGCGAGCGCGGTGCGGACGAAGCGGCGGGCGGCTCCCGACGCGAGCGGGTTGCCCGGCAGCGATGTACGCGCGGCCGGGCGCGGGCGCTCAGGCGTATCAGGAGCACGGGACATGCTCTCCCGTCGCGTTGGTATGGCCCCCACTGTGCGGCTCCCTGAGCAGTTGGACGAATAGACCTCAGGCGGCATCGACAGAGTGACAGACTGACCCCGCCCATAAGCGCCGAGTTACCGAAGTGGGCCCGCATGAGTGAGAACAGTGCTACGCAAGTGCTCGAAGACGGACAGATTCGAGCATCGGATCTGCGTCCTCTGCTCGCTGCCATGGCCGCCACCCGGGACGGTGACTTCACGAAGGTGCCGGAGACGGGGCAGGGGCTGGTGGGCGAGCTGAACACGGTGTTCAACCAGATCATGGGCCGTGACGCGCACTTCAACTCCGAGGTGCAGCGCGTCCGCCGGGAGCTGGTGCGCCACGGCCGCCTCGACGAGCGGCTCTCCGCAAGCCCCGGCCAGGGGCAGTGGACGACCAGGGTCGACGATGTGAACCAGCTGCTCGACGCACTGGTGGCGCCCGCCGCGAACGCGACGCGCGTGCTGGACGCGGTGGCCGGCGGCGATCTGACCCAGCGGGTCGACCTGCATGACGGGAACCGTCAACTCCGGGGCGACCTTCGCCGGTTGGGGCGAGCCGTCAACAAGATGGTCGATCAGCTGTCCCTGTTCACCGGAGAGGTGACCCGGGTCGCCCGCGAGGTCGGCACGGAAGGACGGCTGGGCGGTCGCGCCAAGGTGACGGGCCTTTCCGGGAGTTGGCGGGACGTCACCGAGGCCGTCAACACGATGGCGGCCCGGCTGACGGCCCAGGTGCGGGACATCGCCCTGGTGACGACGGCGGTGGCGCAGGGCGACCTGACCCGCACGGTGACGGTGGAGGCGACGGGCGAGCTGCTCGAACTGAAGCTGACCGTGAACACGATGGTCGACCAGCTCTCCGCCTTCGCCGACGAGGTCACGCGGGTGGCCCGCGAGGTGGGCACGGAGGGTCAGTTGGGCGGCCGGGCGCAGGTGCGCGGGGTGTCCGGGGTGTGGAAGGACCTCACCGACAACGTCAACTTCATGGCGTCCAACCTGACCTCGCAGGTCCGCAACATCGCCCAGGTGACCACGGCCGTCGCAAACGGTGACCTCAGCCAGAAGATCACCGTCGACGCGCAGGGCGAGATCCTCGAACTCAAGTCGACGATCAACACGATGGTCGACCAGCTCTCCGCCTTCGCCGACGAGGTCACGCGAGTGGCCCGCGAGGTCGGCACCGAAGGCAACCTGGGAGGTCGAGCCCAGGTCCGTGGCGTATCGGGGGTCTGGAAGGACCTCACCGACAACGTCAACTTCATGGCGGACAACCTGACTTCACAGGTACGGAACATCGCCCTCGTCTCGACCGCCGTCGCCCAGGGCGACCTCGGCAAGAAGATCACGGTGGAGGCGAAGGGCGAGATCCTGGAGCTGAAGTCGACGATCAACACGATGGTGGACCAGCTCTCCGCCTTCGCCGACGAGGTCACGCGAGTGGCCCGCGAGGTCGGCACCGAAGGCAACCTGGGAGGTCAGGCCCAGGTCCGTGGCGTGTCCGGGGTCTGGAAGGACCTCACCGACAACGTCAACTTCATGGCGCTCAACCTGACTTCACAGGTACGGAACATCGCCCAGGTGACCACGGCCGTCGCGAACGGCGACCTGTCCAAGAAGATCACCGTCGACGCCCGCGGCGAGATCCTCGAACTCAAGGACACCGTCAACACGATGGTGGAGCAGCTGCGCGCCTTCGCCGACGAGGTGACCCGGGTGGCCCGCGAGGTCGGCACGGACGGACGGCTCGGCGGGCGTGCCCAGGTCCTCGGTGTCTCGGGTGTGTGGCGGGATCTGACCGACAACGTCAACTACATGGCGGACAACCTGACTTCACAGGTACGGAACATCGCGCAGGTCGCCACCGCCGTGGCCCAGGGGGACCTCTCCAAGAAGATCGACGTGGACGCGCGCGGCGAGATCCTGGAGCTGAAGACCACGATCAACACGATGGTGGACACCCTGTCGTCGTTCTCGTCCGAGGTGACGAGGGTGGCCCGCGAGGTGGGCTCCGAGGGCCAGCTCGGCGGTCAGGCAAGGGTCGAGGGCGTGTACGGCACCTGGAAGCGCCTGACGACCAACGTGAACGAGCTGGCCTCCAACCTCACCACCCAGGTACGCGCGATCGCCGAGGTGGCGTCCGCGGTGGCCCAGGGCGATATGTCCCGCTCCATCTCGGTGGAGACCCGCGGCGAGGTCACCGAGCTGAAGGACAACATCAACCTGATGGTGGCCAACCTCCGCGAGACGACCCGCGCGAAGGACTGGCTCGAGTCGAACCTCGCCCGCCTCGCCGCGCTGATGCAGGGCCACCGGGACCTGATGGAGGTCGCCGACCTGATCCTGCGCGAGCTGACGCCGCTGGTGAACGCACAGTACGGCGCGTTCTATCTGGCCGACCCCGACGAGGACAGCCCGGCGCTGCGAACGGCCGTGCCCGCCAAGGGACTTGCTTTCATCGCCGGGTACGGGGCGGCTCAGGGCGCGACCGTGGAGACCGGCGGGCTCCCGGTGCACGGGCTGGTGGCGCAGGCGGCCCGCGAGAAGAAGCGGATCCTCGTCGAGGAGGCACCGCCGGACTACATCAAGATCAACAGCGGTCTGGGCGAGGCGTCTCCGTCCAGCGTCGTCATCATTCCGATCCTCTTCGAGGACAAGCTGCTCGGCGTGGTCGAACTGGCCTCGTTCTCCCGCTTCTCCGATGTCCACCTGGCGTTCTTCGACCAGTTCGTGAACACCATCGGCGTCGCGATCAACACCATCATCGCCAACTCCCGTACGGAGTCCCTGCTCGGCCAGTCCCAGCAGCTGGCCACCCAGCTCCAGGAACGCTCCGACGAACTCCAGCGCCAGCAGGCCGAGTTGCAGCGCTCGAACGCCGAACTGGAGGAGAAGGCAGCGCTTCTGGCGACGTCGTCGCAGTACAAGTCGGAGTTCCTCGCGAACATGTCGCACGAGCTGCGCACACCGCTGAACTCGCTGCTGATCCTCGCCCGGCTGCTCTCCGACAACCCGGACGGCCATCTCTCCGAACAGGAAGTGCAGTTCGCGTCCACGATCCACCGCTCGGGCTCGGACCTGCTCCAGCTGATCAACGACATCCTCGACCTCTCGAAGATCGAGGCCGGCCGGATGGACGTACGCCCGAAGAAGCTGCCGCTGATCAAGCTGCTCGACTACGTCCACGCCACGTTCCGGCCGCTCACCATCGACCGGGGACTCGCCTTCGAGGTGGCGGTCGGCGAGGACGTACCGCGCGAGATGTACTCGGACGAGCAGCGCATCCAGCAGATCCTGCGCAATCTGCTGTCCAACGCGATCAAGTTCACCGCGAACGGCCGGGTCGAACTGCGCGTCAACCGCGTCAAGGACCCCGAGCACGGCTACACGCGCGGCGGCGACCACGACGAGGTGATCGCCTTCGCGGTGACCGACACCGGCATCGGTATCGCGCCGGAGAAACTCCCGGTGATCTTCGAGGCGTTCCAGCAGGCCGACGGCACAACCAACCGCAAGTACGGCGGTACCGGCCTCGGTCTGTCCATCAGCCGCGAGATCGCCAGGCTGCTCGGCGGCCGGATCATCGCCGAGAGCCAGCCGGGCGAGGGCTCCACCTTCACGCTTTACGTACCGGTCGCCAGCCCCGGCCACGCGGCGACCGGGCCCGTACCCGAGGAGCGCCAGTCACCCGCGCCCGAGCAGTTGTCCGCCGCGTCCACCGAGCCGTACACGGCCCACGACACGGACGACACCTGGCCCACGCCCACCAAGCTGGAGGCGTGGAAGGCGGGCCGGGCGGGTCAACTCCTGCCCGGGCGCCGGGTGTTGATCGTGGACGACGACATCCGCAACGTCTTCGCGCTCACGCATGTACTGGGCCGGGTCGGTATGCCCGTCCTGTACGCGGAGAACGGCCGCGAGGGCATCGAGACGCTGGAGCGCAATCCGGACGTCGAACTGGTCCTGATGGACATCATGATGCCGGAGATGGACGGCTACGAGACCATCGCCGCCATCCGACGCACCCCGCGCTGGGCCGGCCTTCCCATCGTCGCCCTCACCGCCAAGGCGATGCCGGGCGACCGCGAGAAGTCCATCGCCCGCGGCGCCAACGACTACGTACCCAAGCCGGTGGACGTCGATCAACTGCTGACCGTCGTCTGCGCCCTCCTGGACCCGGCCGGACAAGACGACGGACAAGACGAAGACGGACAAGACGACGAAGCGAAGGCGGAGGAACGCGGCGAGGAAACGGAAACCGTCGGCCCCGCCCCCGTCCCGTCGCCGAACGACTGAGGCAGGCAGACCAACACCATGAGTACTGAGGCACCGACCGAAGAGCGCGCCAGCATCCTCCTCGTGGACGACATGGAGGACAACCTGATCGCGCTGGAGGCCGTCCTGGGATCCCTCAACGAACCGCTGATACGGGCCCGTTCGGGCGAGGAGGCGATGAAGGCGCTGCTGCGGCAGCGGTTCGCCGTCGTGCTGCTCGACATCCGTATGCCGGGCATGGACGGTTTCGAGACCGCCGCGAACATCAAGCGGCTCGACCAGACCAAGGACGTCCCGATCATCTTCCTGACGGGCACGGACGCCGACTCGGGCTACGCCTTCCGCGGCTACGCCACCGGCGCCGCCGACTACCTCACCAAGCCCTTCGACCCCTGGGTCCTACGAGCCAAGGTCACAGTCTTCCTGGACCTCCACCGCAAAAACCGCCAACTGGAACGGATGCTTGCGCAGCAGCGGGCCCATGGCACGCAAGTGAATGCCCACCTGGACGCCTTGGAGAAACAACTGGCGGAGGTCTCCCCGGACTTGGCGGGCTTGCGCACGCAGGTCAGAGACCTCCGGGCCTTGGTGACGGGAAACGGCGCCCTGTGACGTAGGGGCGCGGGGCTGTATCAATGTGCGGCTCCGCCGCGATGGGGATCCGGTCCCCCCGCTCGAGCGGAGCCGAGAGTGGGGGAGCGACCAGCCACGAACAACCTGCAGGGGGCGCCCCGTAAGGGGCGCGGGGAACTGCGCGACCAGCCACGTACAACCCGCAGCCAACAGCCGAACCGCAGTTCCCCGCCCCTCCTGGAGGAAACGCCCGTTGGAAACGCTCAGCTCACGCCTCGCGAGAGCCTGCGTACATCTCCTCGATCAGCTCCTTGTACTCCCGCTCCACAACCGGCCGCTTCAACTTCAGACTCGGCGTCAGCTCACCATGCTCAATGTCGAGGTCCCGCGGCAGAAGCCTGAACTTCTTGATGGTCTGCCACTTCTGAAGCCCTTGGTTGAGCTGCTTGACGTATCCGTCGATGAGCTCAACCGTCGCGGGGTCGGCGACGACCTCCGCGTACGACTTGCCCGACAGCCCGTGCTCCTCGGCCCACCCGAGGATGGAAGGCTCATCGAGCGCGATGAGCGCGGTGCAGAAGTTCCGGTCGGCCCCGTGCACGAGGATGTTGGACACGTACGGGCACACCGCCTTGAACTGGCCCTCGACCTCGGCCGGCGCGATGTACTTGCCGCCGGACGTCTTGATGAGGTCCTTCTTGCGGTCGGTGATCCGCAGATAGCCGTCGGGCGACAGCTCCCCGATGTCACCGGTGTGGAACCAGCCGTCCGGCTCCAGCACCTCGGCGGTCTTCTCGGGCAGCTTGTGGTAGCCCTCCATGATCCCGGGCCCGCGCAGCAGGATCTCGCCGTCGTCCGCGATACGCACCTCGCAGCCGGGCAGCGGCTTGCCCACGGTCCCCGTGCGGTACGCCTCCCCCGGGTTTACGAAGGACGCGGCGGACGACTCGGTCAGTCCGTACCCCTCGAGGATGTGCACGCCGGCGCCGGCGAAGAAATAGCCGATGTCGGGCGCGAGCGCGGCCGATCCGGAGACGCAGGCGCGCAGATTGCCGCCGAAGGCCTCGCGCAGCTTGGAGTAGACGAGCGCGTCCGCGATCTTGTGCTTGGCGCCGAGGCCGAAGGGCACGGAGGCCGTACCGGTCCTGCGGAAGTTGTCCTGGCTGACCTTGGCGTACTCACGGGCGACCCCGGCCGCCCACTGGAAGATCTTGTACTTGGCGGGACCGCCGGCGCGGGCCTTGGCCGCGACGCCGTTGTAGACCTTCTCGAAGATGCGGGGCACGGCCGCCATGTACGTCGGCTTCACCACCGGCAGATTCTCGATGATCTTGTCCACGCGGCCGTCGACGGCGGTGACGTGTCCGACATCGATCTGCCCGGACGTGAGCACCTTGCCGAAGACATGCGCGAGCGGCAGCCACAGGTACTGCACGTCCTCGGCGCTGATCAGGCCGGTCGCGGAGGTCGCCTTGGCCATGTACGACCAGTTGTCGTGCGGCAGCCGTACGCCCTTGGGGCGGCCGGTGGTGCCGGAGGTGTAGATCAGCGTGGCGAGCTGGTCGGAGGTGATCGCACCGACCTTCTCCTTGATCAGGTCGGGGTTCTTCTCCAGGACGGCGGCGCCGCGCTTCTCCAGCTCGGCGAGGGTGAGCACCCAGTCGCCCTCGTCCTGCGAGGAGTCCACGCCGGTGCCGTCGATGACGACGACATGGGTGAGTTCGGGGAGTTCGGCCCGCTTCTCGCGCGCCTTGGCGAGCTGAGCGGCGTCCTCCGCGATCAGGACCTTGCTCTCGGAGTCGGAGAGGATGAACGCCGACTCCTCGGCGTTGGTCTGCGGGTAGACAGTCGTCGTCGCCGCGCCCGCGCACATGATGCCGAGGTCGGCGAGGATCCACTCGACCCGGGTGGCGGAGGAGAGCGCGACGCGCTGCTCCGGCTGAACGCCCAGTTCGATCAGGCCGGCAGCGATGGCGAAGACCCGCTCGGCGGCCTGCGCCCAGGTCAGCGACTTCCATTCGTCCGGGCCTTCGCCCGAAGCGGGGGGTACGGGGTAGCGGTAGGCCTCGGCGTCCGGTGTGGCCGCCACGCGCTCCAGGAAGAGGGCCGCCACGGAGGGCGGACGGTTCTCGATCAGGGTTTGTGTGTCGCTCACGACATCCTCCGGGCCCGCGACAGTGTGCGGCTGGCTCTTTGCGGCTGTTGTGTCACTCGCGGCCGCTGTTTAACTCGCGAGTAACCATCGAGTGGTGATCAGAGTAGAGCGCGACGGGCCCGTGCGTAAGAGGTCACGCTCCGCGATTCCCGAATCCCCGGATTCTTCACCCGCGGACGAGGTACGCTGCGTCAACCGGGCTGGTTCCAACCCGGCTGGCGTTGATCGTGGGAGACTCGACCGTTCGCTGAGCGGCCGAGCAGCGTGAGCCAGGAATCCCCCTGCTTCGGCTTGGGGAGGGTTCAATTGCTACAAAGACTCCACTCATTGAAGGGCCCGCCGCACTCTCGCGCGACGGGCCCTTAGAGTTCTCCATCGTAACCGGCGGTTACTTTTTACCCCTGCCGGAGGTCGCGCTCTCGTCGCTGGACAGCACCGCGATGAAGGCCTCTTGCGGAACCTCCACAGAGCCCACCATCTTCATCCGCTTCTTGCCTTCCTTCTGCTTCTCCAGCAGCTTCCGCTTACGGGAGATGTCACCGCCGTAGCACTTGGCGAGGACGTCCTTGCGGATGGCGCGGATGGTCTCGCGGGCGATGACCCGGGAGCCGATGGCCGCCTGGATGGGCACCTCGAAGGCCTGCCGCGGGATCAGCTCGCGCAGCTTGGCGACCAGCCGAACGCCATATGCGTACGCCTGGTCCTTGTGGGTGATCGCGGAGAACGCGTCGACCTTGTCGCCGTGCAGCAGGATGTCCACCTTGACGAGACTGGAGGTCTGCTCGCCGGTGGGCTCGTAGTCGAGGGAGGCATAGCCACGGGTCTTGGACTTCAGCTGGTCGAAGAAGTCGAAGACGATCTCCGCGAGCGGCAGCGTGTAGCGGATCTCGACGCGGTCCTCGGAGAGGTAGTCCATGCCGAGCATGGTGCCGCGGCGGGTCTGGCACAGCTCCATGATCGAGCCGATGAACTCGCTCGGGGCGAGAATCGTGGCGCGTACGACCGGCTCGTACACCTCACTGATCTTCCCCTCGGGGAACTCGCTCGGGTTCGTCACCGTGTGCTCGACGCCGTCCTCCATGATCACGCGGTAGACCACGTTCGGCGCGGTGGCGATCAGGTCCAGCCCGAACTCGCGCTCGAGGCGCTCCCGGATCACGTCCAGGTGCAGCAGCCCGAGGAATCCGACGCGGAAACCGAAGCCGAGGGCGGCGGAGGTCTCCGGCTCGTAGACCAGCGCGGCGTCGTTGAGCTGAAGCTTGTCGAGGGCGTCGCGCAGCTCGGGGTAGTCGGAGCCGTCCAGCGGATACAGGCCCGAGAAGACCATCGGCTTCGGGTCCTTGTAGCCGCCGAGCGCCTCGGTCGCCCCCTTGTTCAGGGTGGTGATCGTGTCACCGACCTTGGACTGGCGGACGTCCTTCACACCGGTGATGAGGTAGCCGACCTCACCGACTCCCAGGCCGTCGGCGGGGAGCATCTCGGGCGAGTTGGTGCCGATCTCCAGCAGCTCGTGCGTGGCGCCGGTGGACATCATCCGGATCCGCTCGCGCTTGTTGAGCTGCCCGTCGATGACTCGTACGTACGTCACGACGCCGCGGTAGGAGTCGTACACCGAGTCGAAGATCATGGCGCGCGCCGGGGCGTCCTTGACGCCGACGGGGGCGGGAACCTGGGCGACGACCTTGTCGAGCAGCGCCTCGACGCCGAGTCCGGTCTTGGCGGAGACCTTGAGGACATCGCCGGGATCGCAGCCGATGAGGTGGGCGAGCTCCTCGGCGAACTTCTCGGGCTGCGCGGCGGGCAGATCGATCTTGTTGAGTACGGGGATGATCGTGAGGTCGTTCTCCATCGCCAGGTAGAGGTTGGCGAGGGTCTGGGCCTCGATGCCCTGAGCGGCGTCGACGAGCAGGATCGTCCCCTCGCACGCGGCGAGCGACCGGGACACCTCGTACGTGAAGTCCACGTGCCCCGGAGTGTCGATCATGTTGAGGATGTGGGTGTTGCCCGGGTCCTCGGTCGGAGCCCAGGGCAGACGGACCGCCTGGGACTTGATCGTGATGCCGCGCTCGCGCTCGATGTCCATACGGTCGAGATACTGAGCGCGCATCTGCCGCTGCTCGACCACGCCGGTCAGCTGGAGCATCCGGTCGGCGAGCGTGGACTTGCCGTGGTCGATGTGCGCGATGATGCAGAAATTGCGGATCAGAGCCGGGTCGGTACGGCTCGGCTTCGGCACATTGTTAGGGGTCGCGGGCACGCAGGGTCCTGATTCTTGAGGTATCCGCAGGGGTCAGCGGCTCGGGTTCGGATCGATACGTAGGTTCCATGGTCCCACGGGCGGGGACCGGCGACGGGTTTGGGCCGGTAGGACTACGGCTGCTAGTCTGAGCAGCTGTGTCTCATGCCCTCTGAGTTGCCCCGTGTGGGCGTCCTCTGTGGGAGACGCAGACGGCTCCGCCGGGTCACCGGTGGGCCATTCGAAGATCAATCACCGGCGTGTGAGGCTCGTCCTCGTGCGCCTGAACCTGAAAAGGCTCATTCGTGGCGAACATCAAGTCCCAGATGAAGCGGATCAAGACCAACGAGAAGGCGCGGCTGCGCAACAAGGCCGTGAAGTCCTCGCTGAAGACCGCGATCCGCAAGGCCCGTGAGGCCGCTGCCGCGGGTGACGTCGAGAAGGCCACCGAGCTGCAGCGCGCTGCCGCGCGTCAGCTCGACAAGGCCGCCTCGAAGGGCGTCATCCACAAGAACCAGGCCGCCAACAAGAAGTCGGCGCTTGCTTCCCAGGTCGCTTCCCTCAAGGGCTGAACCTGTAACGCTCACTTGATCTGATCGCCGGAAGGACCCGAGCGGGCCCTCTCTCATCCGCTCCCGACCGGCACCACGGGTCCATGCGCGGCCTGCGTTCGCCACGCGGGCATGGACCCACCGGCTCACACCGAAGGCCCCGCCTTCCGCCCTTCCCCAGGGTTGGAGGCGGGGCCTTGGGCTTGGGCTTGGGCGGCGATGGGCTTCCTTGTTTCGCGACCTGGCGGGGAGCGCCCCTTCAGGGGCGCGGGGAACTGCGCGACCAGCCACGAACGACCCGCAGCCGCCCGCAAACCAAACCCACCACCCCCGTGGGCCGCCTAACCCCGTCGGGACCGCGCCGCTCGGGCGATCGCAACGACCGCCTTCTCGAGGGCGTACTCAGGATCATCGCCCCCACCCTTGACGCCCGCGTCCGCTTCCGCCACCGCCCGGAGGGCGACCGCGACGCCGTCCGGCGTCCAGCCCCTCATCTGCTGCCGCACCCGGTCGATCTTCCACAGCGGCATCCCGAGCTCACGGGCCAGGTCGGCCGGACGCCCCCCACGCGCGGAGGACAGCTTGCCGATGGCCCGCACGCCTTGCGCCAGCGCGCTGGTGATCAGCACCGGCGCAACCCCCGTCGACAATGACCACCGCAGCGCCTCGAGCGCCTCCGCCGCCCGCCCCTCGACGGCCCGGTCGGCGACCGTGAAGCTGGAGGCCTCGGCCCGCCCGGTGTAATACCGCCCGACGACCGCATCGTCGATCGTCCCCTCGACATCCGCGACCAGCTGCGCCACCGCGGACGCCAACTCCCGCAGATCACTCCCGATCGCATCGACAAGGGCCTGGCAGGCCTCCGGCGTGGCCGAACGCCCGAGCGTACGGAACTCACCGCGCACGAAGGCCAGCCGGTCCGCCGGCTTGGTCATCTTGGGGCAGGCGACCTCCCGCGCTCCCGCCTTCCGCGCGGCATCGAGCAGCCCCTTGCCCTTGGCCCCGCCGGCATGCAGCAACACCAGCGTGATCTCTTCGGCGGGCGCCCCGAAATACGCCTTCACGTCCTTGATCGTGTCCGCCGACAGATCCTGCGCACTCCGCACGACCACGACTTTCCGCTCGGCGAAGAGCGAGGGACTCGTCAGCTCGGCAAGCGTCCCCGGCTGCAACTGGTCCGACGTGAGGTCCCGTACATCCGTGTCCGGATCGGCGACCCGCGCAGCGGTCACCACCTCTCGCACGGCACGGTCGAGCAGCAGATCCTCCTGCCCGACAGCGATCGTGACGGGGGCGAGTACATCTGCTGCGTCTGCGGATTCAGTCTTCCTGGCCATCGCGCTCAAGCATCCCACGCAGCACTGACAACGCCCCCCGACGCGAGCCCGGCCGCATGGCTACGGCTCCTCCCGCCAGCCGTCCCACTCGCCCGCGAACTCGTCCAACTCCCCGGCGTCCAGCCGTCCTTCAGCATCCCGCAGGACCACCAGCCACTGCGCGTCCTCGGCATCGTCCTCACCGGCCAGGGCATCCCGTACGAGCTGCGGCTCCTCGTCTGTCCCGAACCGCTCCCCGAGCGCCTCCAGCGCCTCCTGGGCGGCATCGCGATCGGGCAGCACCAGCACATGTCTCACATCGCTCACACGGACATTTTCCGGTACGCGTCGAGCACCCGGTGCCGCAGCTCTGCCCTCACTGTGCAGACCTCGCTGTCCAGGCCTCGCCGTGGGCCTCGCTGTTCAGGCCTTGGGAACGATCTGTATGTCCAGGGCGACCCGGATGCTGGGACCGACCACGGCGATGCCCCTGGCAAGCATCGTCTGCCAGCTCACCGTGAAGTCGTCGCGCCGCAGCTCGGTGGTGGCCCGGCACGCCGCCCGCACCTCGCCCTCCATGCCGTTGCCCAGGCCGAGGTACTCGGTGTCGAGCGTGACCGTACGCGTCACACCGTGCAGCGACAGCGCCCCGGTGACCGCCCACCGGTTGCCGCCCTTGTGCACAAAGCGGTCGCTGTAGAACTCCAGCGTGGGGAAGCGGTCGACGTCGAGGAAGTCCGGCGACCGCAGATGGTCGTCGCGCATCTTCACGTTGGTGTCGATGGACGAGGCGTCGATCACCACGTGCATCGCCGTCAGATCAACCTGATCGGCGACCCGTATCACCCCGGCGAAAGTGTTGAACCGGCCATGAACCCGCGCCAGTCCGATGTGCCGCGCGGTGAACCCGATCGAGGAATGCGCCGGCTCGATCTCCCAGTCCCCCGGCTCGGGCAGCGCGGGGGGCTGGGCGACCCGAAGCGCCACATCGCCGAGCGAGGTCACGGAGTTCTCCCGCACCGTGGCGGTCTCGCGGAGCGGCGTATACCCCTCCGCCGAAACCCCGAGCCGGTACTCGCCGGCGGGAACCGTCGCGACGAACGACCCGAACGGATCCACGCCGCCACCGACCACTTTGCGTCCCATGGTGTCACTGACCGTGAACTCCGCATGCGACACCGGCTGGTTGACCGGATCCAGCACCCGGCAGCTGAGCATCCCGGCACCCGTCGGCATCGGCAGGGCAGCGCGGAGACCCGTCCCCGATCCTTGCACTCGGTTCTTACGGCTTCCCAGCCAAAGGCCGACCATTTACGACACACCTCGCGCAACATGAAACAAGACAAGATCTGCTGGTGTTGCATTCGACCACTGATGCGGCTTTCGAGGCAAGACTCGACCACATCGCGGGAATCCAGCAGATGTGCTGGATATTGGCATGATCAGCCCAAGTTGGCCGTTCCGCTTATGTTCCCCGCTTCAGGAACCCGCTCCCCCAACCGCCGGAACGCCCTCCAGCACGATTCCGAATCGCTCCCGGTACGCCTCCAGCACCTGCTCGTCCGTGGCCAGATCCGATCGCTGTTTCTTCCCATCGACGGCCGTGATCGTGAGCTTCCGCCCGCTGAGCGTGATCCGGCCACCGTCGTCGGTGACACGCGAACAGACGAGGGATCGCGTGAAGTGCGACACCGGCGAGGTGCTGTGCCACCAGGCACCGCTCACGCAGTCCTCGAGCACGCGCGGCCGTAGCTCCAGCCGGTACTGACGTGTGCCGTCCCGCAGGACATCCAGGTCCCCGGAGCCCGCCGCGCCCCCGCGCACCCCTGCCGGATCCACCCCGGCCTCGGCCAGCCGGAACGTGCCGGCCGGATCCACCTGCTCGCCCCGCTCCCCGAAAGCCAGCGGACAGTGGCTGTTCGCCCCGAACCCGACGTCGACCAGCCAGTCACCCCCGTCCGGCGTCCGCACCCGCAGCGCGAGATGGTCGAACGGAATGCCCAGCCGCTCCCCCTCCCCGTACACCCGCGCCGCGAGGAGCGTCACCTCGAAGCCCAACTCCGCGAGCAGCGCTCCGAACGCCCCGTTCAGCTCGTAACAGAAGCCGCCACGCCGGGCCCTCACCACCTTGTCCAGGAGCTGTTTCTCCTCCAGCACGATCTCCTCTCCCAAGTGGATCGACAGGTTCTCGAACGGCACGGTCAGCAAATGCCGCAGTTGCAGTTCCCGGAGCGCATCGGCGGTGGGCAGCGCGGGACGCTCGGCCCCGATCCGACGGAGATAGGCGTCTGCTTGTACGGATTCCATGCCTCCCAGTTTCCAGGACACCGCTCTCCGGCTCCCGGCCCACGACCCCCGGCTCCCGGCCCTCGACTCCCGACTCCCGGGCCTCATGATCCCGCCACCCACAGGCGGTCCCCCTCGCCGGCGACGGCCATCGCCCCCTCCTCGTCCGTACGCAGCACGGTGGCGCCCCCGGCACGCAGTGCCGCCACCGTGCTCGGTGCCGGATGTCCGTACGGGTTGTCCACGCCCGACGAGATGAGCGCGAGGCGTGGCGCTGTCCTGCGTATGAGCTCCGGGTCCTGGTAGGCCGACCCGTGATGGGCGACCTTGAGCACGTCCACGCCACCCAGTGCGGCGCCGGCCGGGGATCTCAACAGGGCCTGCTGGGCGGGTGGTTCGAGGTCCCCGAGCAGGAGCAGGGTCAGCCCGGCCGACCGTACGAACAGGGCGACACTCGCGTCGTTCGGGCCCTCAGGAGTCGGGGCCGGGCGGGGCGGCGGCCACAGCACCCGCCAGTCGAGCGCGCCTGTACGCCGCCGCTCCCCCGCCACCGCCCGGGTCACCGGGATACGTCGGGCCGCCGCCTGCCGGTGCACGAACTCCGCCTGGTCCAGCGGCTCTTCGAATCCCGTCGTCTCGATCGCGCCTACCGAACGCCCGCGCAGCACGCCCGGCAGCCCCGCCACATGGTCCGCGTGGAAGTGGGTCAGTACGACGATGGGGATCTTGGTGATGCCAAGTGTGCGCAGGCACCGGTCGACGAGGACCGCATCCGGTCCCGCATCGACCACCACACCGGCGCCGTCCCCCGCCGCGAGCACCATCGCATCGCCCTGTCCCACGTCGCACATCGCGAACCGCCAGCCCGGTGGCGGCCACCCCGTGATCACCCGGGTGATGGGCGCCGGCTGCACCAGCACCAGCAGGAGCAGCAGCGCGCAGGCACCGCTCAGCCAGGGGTGCCTCAGGAGCCTCCGGCCGACGAGTACGAGCACCACGGTCACGCATGCGAGCAGCAGCGCGCCCATCCAGCTGTCCGGCCAGTCCACGCCGGCGCCGGGCAGGGCGGCTCCGGCGCGGGCGATGTCCGCGATCCAGCCCGCCGGCCAACTCGCGCACCACGCCAGCGCCTTGGCAACCGGCATCGCCCACAAGGCGGTGGCCAGCGTCGCGAAGCCCAGCACCGTGGCGGGCGCGACCGCGAACTCCGCGAGCAGATTGCACGGCACCGCCACCAGGCTCACCCGTGCCGAGAGGACGACGACCACAGGCGCGCATACGGCCTGCGCCGCACCCGCCGCGGCCAACGCCTCGGCGAGCCGCGGCGGGACCCGCCGCCTCTGGAGTGCGGCGCTCCACCTCGGGGCCAGGGTGAGGAGGGCGCCGGTCGCGAGTACGGAGAGCAGGAAGCCGTAACTCCTGGACAGCCAGGGGTCGTACAGCACCAGGAGCAGAACCGCCGTGGCCAGCGCCGGAATCAGGGACCTGCGGCGGCCGGTGGCGATGGCCAGCAGCGCGATCGATCCGCAGGCCGCCGCCCGCAGCACACTCGGGTCCGGCCGGCACACGATGACAAAGCCGAGCGAGAGCGCCCCTCCGAGTACGGAGGTCGTCCGCAACGGGATGCCGATTCTGGAGGCGAGGCCTCGGCGCTCGGCGTGCTGCGCAAGGCCCGGCGGTCCGATGAGCAGGGCGAGCAAGATCGTGAAGTTGGCCCCGCTGACGGCCAGAAGGTGAGTGAGATCAGTCGCCTTGAACGACTCGTCCAGCTCCGGGGTGATCCGCGAGGTGTCCCCCACCACCAGCCCTGGCAACAGCGCCCGCGCATCCGGCTCCAGCCCCTCGGTCGCCGCGCGTAGCCCACCGCGCAACTCCCCCGCGAACCGCTGCGCCTCCGACGGCTCCCCCACTACTCGCGGTGGCCCACTGCCCTGCACCCGCAACACGGCCGCGACTCGCCCGCCGTCCCCCAACTCGGGCACGACCCGCGCCTCAACCCGCACCTTCGCGGAGGGCAGGAGGGAAAGCCAGGGCGAGCCCTGCGCCTTCCCGGACGGGACGCCGGGCTCCGATGCGGCTCCGGGATCGTCGCCGGTTTCCGACCCCGCCCCGGATCTGTCGCCGGATCCCGCCCCCATCGTCACGACCACCAGTACCGGTGTCCGCGTCGCCGTCACCGTCCCGTCCGGCTGCTCGATGCGGCGCACGTCGGCATTGAGCAGTACGGCGGTCGGGGCGGCGTGGGCCCCCCTGATCCGGGGGCGGGTGAGCCGGGGGTCCGAGGTGACCTCCACCTCGGCGGTCACCTCGGAGTACTGGCGCGCCAACTCCGGGACCGGGCCACGGCGCAGGTCCGCCCCGTGCAGCCCGCCGGAAGCAGCCGCTGCCGCCACGCAGAGCAGCACGGCGGCGACGGAGGCTTTCGGCCAGGTACGCCACAGAGGGCTTCGCCGCGCGCGGTTGGGCTCCGGAGCGGCGGCGCGATTGCGCTCCGGCTCGGCATGCCTGCGGCCAGATTCGCCGTGACTGCGTTCCGGATCGGCGCGGTTGCCGTCCGACTCGCCCCTGCCGCCGTCCAATCCGCCACTCCCGCGGCTCGGTTCACTGTGGCTGCGGCCCGGTTCGGCGTACCTGCGTTCAGGTTCGGCATGCCTGCGGCCCGACCCGCAGTGGCTACGGTCTGGATCGGCGCGGTTGCCGTCCAACCCGCCCCTGCCGCCGTCTGATCCGCCACTCCCGCGGCCTGGTTCACCGTGGCTGCGGCCCGCCTCGCTATGGCCGCGGTGCGACACACCGCGCTCGCGGTTTCGGCCGGTGACCAGCAACCAGCCCGCCGCGACCAGGCAGACGGCCACCACCCCGATGGTCCAGCCCGGTGACGCGCCCAGCGTCAGTGCTGCCGTCGCCCATGCCGCCAGTGCGGGCGGCACCAACCGCAGGTCGGTGGGCCCTTCTTGGCGAGGACGCGAGGAACCGAGCGGGCTCCCAGAGGCGGCGTGCACGGCCGAGCGGTCGCGCACGCCAGAGTTGGGCGCGCCGGGGCCGGGCTCGGCAGGGCCAGGCGCACAGGGGCCAGGCGCGCCGGGGTCGCGTACAGCGGGGCCGGCCACAGCGGAGCTGGACGGATGAACCTCCGGGCCATTCATGGTCGTACGAGATTCTGCAGATCGGCGAAACGACGATCACCGATGCCGTTCACTTCACGGAGTTCGTCGACCGAACGGAACCCGCCGTGCTGCGTGCGGTAGTCGATGATGTGCTGGGCCAGCACGGGGCCGACGCCCGGCAATGTGTCGAGCTGCTCCAGGGTGGCCGTGTTGAGGGCGACCGGAGTGGCCGGAGCGGCGGCTCCTCCAGGACCGACAGCGCCCGCGGCACCAGCGCCGCCTGTGCCTCCGGGCGCGCCGGCTCCCGTCCCGGTGGGCGGAGCCCCGACCACCACCTGCTCTCCGTCCACAAGGAGCCGGGCGCGGTTCAGCCCCACGGTGTCCGTGCCCGGGCGCACTCCTCCGGCGGCCCGCAGCGCGTCGGCGACCCGGGAACCGGCCGGCAACCTGTGGATACCGGGTTCGCGCACCTTGCCGCTGACGTCCACCACGATCGCGGTGCCCGGCGCGCCCACGGGGTCCCGAGCGGCTGTTGAGGACCCGGGTGCCACCGCCGCTTCCTCGTACGGAGCCGAGGGTGCCGCCCGTACCACCTCCGGTGGACGCACCGGCTCGGTTCGGCCCGACCAGAAGTGCTGACCCGCGAAGACGGCGGCCACCACGAGCAACGCCGAGAACGCGAACACGCTCTTTCGCTCCAGCCCGCATCTCGACTGGAGCCACAGCGGCATCCGCTCCCGCACGGCAAGCCCAACCCGCTCCCGCCACGCGGCTTCAGCCCTGGTCGCAGCTCCGGCTACGGCCTCGGTCTCGCCCACTTCTGCGCGAACTGCCCCCACCGCGTCGCCGCCAACTACACGGTCGCGATAGTCCGCGGGCTCACCCCGAGGGCTGCCGCTGCCGGGCCGTGGGAAGTGCGGCGGCCCGGCCACACCGGTCCTCGGGCCACCCCCGGGCGGCCCATGCCCCAACCCCCGCCGCTCTCCGGCCCGTTCGGCGAAGATCGCCTCCGCGCGCAGGCGGAGTGCCTCCGCCGAGGCCTGGTGACGACGGGCCCTGCCTCGGTAAGGGCGGCGACGATGCCGGATGCGGCCGTCGGAGACGGGACCGCGGCCCGGGCCACTGGTAGCTGCTGTTGTCCGTGAAGGTGATCGAAGTGCCATGCGACGAGAATCGGGCACGACGGAGCCCTCGCGATGATCTTGCTCAATTCCCGTGGATTACCACCCTGTTGTGGATAACTCCGTCACCCGCACGAGGAGCCTGACGCGGTACCCAACGCGGAGCCCGACGAAGCACTCGCGCACGCGACACACGACTCCCCCACACAATCCACACACTTTGCGAGATACATCACAGCGAAAAACTCACCAACCACCGTGAAAACTCACCGAGGCGAGACCACTGCCCCCAACAACCCGGGCCCTGTATGCGCCCCGATGACAGCCCCGACCTCGCTCACATGCAGATCGGCCAGGCCCGGCACCCGCGCCCGCAACCGCTCCGCCAGCGCCGACGCCCGCTCAGGCGCGGCGAGATGGTGGACCGCGATGTCGACCTGTGCGCTCCCCGCCCGGCCGGCCACGATCTCCTCGAGGCGGGCGATCGCCTTCGACGCGGTGCGCACCTTCTCCAGCAGTTCGATGCGGCCGCCGTCAAGCTCCAGCAGCGGTTTCACGGCCAGCGCGGACCCGAACAGGGCCTGCGCCGCCCCGATTCGGCCGCCCCGGCGCAGATAGTCCAGCGTGTCGACGTAGAAGTACGCGGATGTGCCGGCGGCCCGCTTCTCCGCCGCGGTCACCGCCTCGTCGATCGTGCCGTCCGCCTCCGCGGACTCGGCCGCGGCCAGGGCGCAGAAGCCGAGAGCCATGGCGACCATGCCCGTGTCCACAACCCGTACGGGCACCGGAGCCTCGCGCGAGGCGAGGACGGCCGCGTCGTACGTACCCGAGAACTCGGCGGACAGATGCAGCGAGACGATGCCGGTGGCGCCCGACTCGGCGATCTTGCGGTAGGTCTGGGCGAAGACCTCGGGACTGGGCCGGGACGTGGTGACGGGGCGTCGCTTCTGCAGTGCCTGGGCCAGCGAGCGGGCCGAGATCTCGGTGCCCTCTTCGAGCGCCTGGTCGCCGAGAACCACTGTCAGGGGCACCGCCGTGATGCCGTGGCGCTCCATCGTCCGCGGCGGCAGGTAGGCCGTTGAATCGGTGACGATAGCGACATGGCGGGACATGAGCTGGAGATTACCCGCAGGAACGCGCGGGCGGCAGCCCGGCACTGAGCGCTCCGCTGGAAATGCGGTTCGAAACTGCGGGTCCGTCGTGGCTGGTCGCGCCCACGCGGCGGAGCCGCATAGTGTCACGCGCCGCGCCCCTTCGGGGCGCTGGTCGGCCACGCGGCGGAGCCGCACATTGATGCAGCCTCGCGCCCCTTGAGGGGCGGTACCGCACCGGACTTCGCCAAGGCCGCTCAGGCGACCGTTGCCGCCGGATCGGCCGGTTCACGTCGTGCTCCCGGATCAAGTCGTGCTCTCCGGGCGGGGCTTCTTCTCCCAGGGGTAGGTGGGCCGCGCCGCCGGCGGCGTGATGGCGGGCCGGGTGGGCGTGGGCTCCTCCTCGGCGGTGCGCGACGGAGCCGTGTCCGGCCAGGTCTGCTGGTCGCCAGGCGCCGCCGGTGCCTCCGGCCACGGGGGCGGCGGCTGAGCGGGCGCCGGCTCCTTCGTCCAGTGCCGCAGCGCACCCGCCTCCATGTCGATCTGCTGGCTCAGTGAGTCCAGGTCGTCGCCCGCGAACCGACGGGCCCGGTCGCGCGCCGCCGAGCGCAGGGCGTCGGCCGACTTCGTGATCTGCTCCGTACGCTCCCGCAGCTCCGGCAGCTGCTCGACGAGGCGGGCTCTGTTCGGCTCGCGCTCCAGTCGCTTCATGTCGGCGTCCAGTTCGTGGCCGTGCGCGCTGAGTCGCTGGAAGAGGGCCAGGGACTCCTTCAGCGACTCGTCCTCCGCCACGCCCGCGTGCAGCGCGTCCTGGGTGGCACGCATCGATGTGCGCAAGGAGAGCCGCAGTTGGGCCAGCTCACCGAACACTCCCGGCTGTGCGAAGGTCTTCGCCCTGAGTGTGGAGTCCTCGACCGTGCGGCGGGCCTGCGCGACGGTGCGGTCCACGCCGCGCTTGGCGGCGCCGACCGCCTTCACCGTCGCATACGTCCCCAGGACCACGAACAGCACGAAGATCAGCGCCACGATTGCGACCACGGCTTCCATGACGGCGTTCCTCTCGGGTCCTGCTTGTCGGTACTGCTTCCAGGTCCTGCTTGAAGTGCCTGCGGGCTCTTCCACGGTAAACGGAAAAAGCAGGTTGGGGGTTCCAGCGGAACCCCCAACCTGCCCGTAGGGGACTACCCCGACCCGCGTTACGCGGGAACGATGTTCACCAGCTTCGGTGCCCGCACGATCACCTTGCGGATCCCCGCGCCGTCCAGCGCCGCCACGACCTTGTCGTCACCCAGGGCCGCCTTCTCCAGCTCCTCGTCGGAGATCGACGGGGACACCTCCAGGCGCGCCTTGACCTTGCCCTTTACCTGCACGACGCAGGTCACGGTCTCGTCCACGACGTACACCGGGTCGGCGACCGGGAAGTCCTGGTGGACGACCGAGTCGGTGTGCCCCAGCTTGCGCCACAGCTCCTCGGCGATGTGCGGGGCCAGAGGTGCGACCAGCAGCACCAGGGACTCGGCGACCGTGCGCGGCACGGGGCCCCCCGCCTTCGTCAGGTGGTTGTTCAGCTCGGTGACCTTGGCGATGGCGGTGTTGAAGCGCAGGCCCTCCAGGTCCTGGCGTACGCCGTCGATCGCCTTGTGCAGGGCACGCAGCGTGTCCTCGTCCGGCTCGCCGTCCGTGACCGTGACCGCGCCGGTGGCCTCGTCCACGACGTTGCGCCACAGCCGCTGCAGCAGCCGGAACTGGCCCACCACCGCGCGCGTGTCCCACGGCCGCGACACGTCCAGGGGTCCCATGGCCATCTCGTACAGACGCAGCGTGTCCGCCCCGTACTCGGCGGAGATCTCGTCCGGAGTGACCGCGTTCTTCAGGGACTTGCCCATCTTGCCCAGCAGGCGGGTGACCTTCTCGCCCTCGTAGTAGTACGCGCCGTCGCGCTCCTCCACCTCGGCGGCGGGCACCGCGATGCCCCGGCTGTCGCGGTACACGTAGGCCTGGATCATGCCCTGGTTGTACAGCTTGTGGAACGGCTCGGCCGACGAGACGTGCCCCAGGTCGTACAGGACCTTGGACCAGAAGCGCGCGTACAGCAGGTGCAGCACGGCGTGCTCCGCGCCGCCCACGTACAGATCGACGCCCCCGTGCGGCATGCCCTCGCGCGGGCCCATCCAGTAGCCCTCGTTCTCCGGGTCGACCAGCTTCTCGCTGTTGTGCGGGTCCAGGTAGCGCAGCTCGTACCAGCAGGAACCGGCCCAGTTGGGCATGGTGTTGGTCTCACGGCGGTACTTGCGCGGGCCGCGGCCGTCGCCCAGGTCCAGGGTGACGTTCACCCAGTCCTCGTTGCGGGACAGCGGAGTCTCCGGCTCGGTGTTCGCGTCGTCCGGGTCGAAGGTGCGCGGCGAGTAGTCCTCGACCTCCGGCAGCTCCAGGGGCAGCATCGACTCGGGCAGCGGGTGGGCGATGTCTTCCTCGTCGTAGACGATCGGGAAGGGCTCGCCCCAGTAGCGCTGGCGGCTGAACAGCCAGTCGCGCAGGCGGAAGTTGACGGTGCCCTCGCCGATGGCCTTGCGTTCCAGCCACTCGGTGATGCGGGCCTTGGCGTCGGCGACGCCCATGCCGTCCAGGGAGATGTCGGTGCTGGCGGAGTTCACGATCTTCGCGTCGTACGACACGAAGGCGTCGTCCCACGTCGACGGGTCGGTGCCGCGGCCGTCGGCCGGCTCGACGACACAGCGGATCGGCAGCTCGAAGGCGCGCGCGAAGGCGAAGTCGCGGCTGTCGTGCGCCGGGACTGCCATGATCGCGCCGGTGCCGTAGCCCATCAGCACGTAGTCGGCGATGAAGACCGGAATCCGCTCGCCGTTGACCGGGTTGGTCGCGTACGTGCCGATGAAGACGCCGGTCTTTTCCTTGGCCTCGGCCTGGCGCTCGACGTCCGACTTCGAGGCGGCCTGCGCGCGGTAGGCGGCGACTGCCTCGGACGGGGTCGCGTGGCCGCCGGTCCACACCTCGTGAGTGCCCTCGGGCCATTCCTGAGGCGTGAACTTCTCGACCAGCGGATGCTCCGGCGCCAGCACCATGTAGGTCGCGCCGAACAGGGTGTCCTGGCGCGTGGTGAAGACCGTGATGTTCTCGCCGTCGATCGGGAAGTCGACGCGGGCGCCCTCGGAACGGCCGATCCAGTTGCGCTGCTGCAACTTGATGGCCTCGGGCCAGTCCAGCGCTTCCAGGTCGTCCAGCAGCCGGTCGGCGTAGGCGGTGATGCGCATGTTCCACTGGCGCAGCTTGGCCTTGAAGACGGGGAAGTTGCCGCGTTCGGAGCGGCCGTCCGCGGTCACCTCCTCGTTCGCCAGGACTGTGCCCAGGCCGGGGCACCAGTTGACGGGTGCGTCGGAGGCGTACGCCAGCCGGAAGCCGCTCAGGACGTCGGCGCGCTCGGCGGCGGTCAGGTCATGCCACCCCCGCCCGCCGGGAACAGCCCGCTCACCGCTCTCGAACCGGGCGACCAGCTCGGAGATCGGGCGGGCCTTCTGCGCCTCGTCGTCGTACCAGGAGTTGAAGATCTGCAGGAAGATCCACTGGGTCCACTTGTAGTAGTCCGGGTCGATCGTCGCGAACGAGCGGCGGTTGTCGTGGCCCAGGCCCAGCCGGCGCAGCTGCACCTGCATGTTCTTGATGTTGGCCTCGGTGGACACGCGCGGGTGCGTGCCGGTCTGCACGGCGTACTGCTCGGCGGGCAGGCCGAAGGCGTCGAAGCCCAGCGTGTGCAGGACGTTGTGGCCGGTCATGCGCTGGAACCGGGCGTACACATCGGTGGCGATGTAGCCCAGGGGGTGGCCGACGTGCAGGCCCGCACCGGAGGGGTACGGGAACATGTCCATGATGAACTTCTTGGGCTTGGCCACCAGTGCGGAGTCAGCGGCCAGGTCGCCGGTGGGGTTTGGCGCCGCGTAAGTGGCGTTCGCCTCCCAGAAGTCCTGCCAGCGTGCCTCGATCTCGTCGGCCATGGCGGCCGTGTAGCGGTGCGGCGCCACCACCTCGGAGGCGGCGGCGGGGTTCGTCTCGCTCATGATCCTCAAAGCTCCATCGATCGTCTCTGCCAGCGGCCTGGGAAATGAAAAAGCCCCTCGCACAGGAGGGGACGCCGCGCCGATTCCGGCCACGGTTTCATCGGTGGCCGGGACTGATCAGCGCGGCTCGCTAAGCAGAAGGCGTACGGCACGCATGGCGTCAGGGTACCGCAGCCGTCGAGGGGGCCGCGACGGAGATTTCCGGGGCACATGACACGGCGTGCCACACTCTTGTTGCGGCACCAAAAGCTGAACATAGGTCAAGAGTTACTCGGCGTAAGGGAATCTAAGGGACATCGCAGCTCCCTCAGGACCCTTAGATAACAGCGCAATAACTCAAACCTCGTACCCCTCGGTATGTCTCGGCCTAGAGTGCGGCAGCGGGACCGCTTCCCCGAACTGTTTGGGAGACACCCCCCATGAACACTCGACGCAGTAACAGCCCGGTTCCCCGACCGGGCTGCTCGGCCCGCGGTGGATTCACCGCGGGCGCGTTGTCGCTCATACCCTTCGTCGTGATGTTGGGAGGTAGGTCGTGATCTCTGACAGCCAGCCCTTGGCGGCGGACTGTCCGGGGTGCGAGTACGACAGCACGGTGGATGACGTGTTGGCGGAGTTCCTCAACTTCGGTACAGGTGTCCTGTCCCTCGTCTGCCTCAGTGCCTCCGTGATCTGGGGACTCGTCGCCCAGGACCGGATCTTCCTCGACGCCCGCCAGCGGATGCTGGCGCAGGCGGTGCACCGGATCACCGCGGTCGCCGCGGTCGTGTTCCTCTTCGTGCACATCGGGACCAAGCTCGCACTGGACCACACCTCGTGGATCGCCGCGTTAATCCCATTCGGACTCGTCGGCTCGAACGACGAGATGCTGGGCAGGGCCTTCCTGATCGGCCTGGGCACCACGGCCAGCCTGATGATGATCTTCGTGGCCGTCACCGGCATCCTGCGCAATCGCTTCGCGACCTCGGCACCCGTCGCGTCCCGCTGGCGCATGATGCACAGCCTGGCCTACCCGGCCTGGTGCATGGCGCTGGTGCACGGCCTGTTCGCCGGCCGCCAGGCGAAGCCGGTCTTCGTGATCCTTTACGTCCTGAGCCTGGTGGCGGTCGGCGGGGCGCTGGCCCTGCGGGCGTCTCCGCCACCGTTCAGGCGCAAGGTCGCCCAGCGCATCCGGGAACTGATCGGGAACACCGGCGGCGGACTACGCGCGGAGCCCCCGGGGCGTCGGACCGCAGCCGAGGCCCGGCAGACGGGCGGCGCCGGTTCACGTCCGGGCTTCCCGGAGGGGAAGGTGCCGCGGCAGCGGACGGGGTCCCCGTCGAACGCCTCGCTGTACGACACCGGACAGCGCGCCGCCCTCACGGACACGGGGGCCGGCGCCTCGCTGTACGACACGGGCCAGCGCGCCGCCCTCACGGACACGGGGGCCGGCGCCTCGCTGTACGACACGGGCCAGCGCGCCGCCCTCACGGACACCGGGGCAGGCGCCTCGCTGTACGACACCGGACAGCGCGCCGCGTTCACGGACACCGGGTCCAACCCGCTCACCGACACCGGTGGCTTCTCGGCCGCCTACCGGGCCGTGTCCAACACCGGCAGCATCCCGCGCATCCAGGACCCCCTCGGCCAGCCCGAGCCGACCCAGCGCATGCAGGGGTTCCCGACGGACATGCAGCCCACGGAGGCGATCCCGCGCGTCGAGGACAACGCCCCCCGTTGGCCGGCCCCGTCCCCGCCACTGTACGAGGCCCCACCGCGCCCCTCCGAGACGCCCACCACGTACAACGGCCCGGTCTACGACACGGGCAGCACGCCCTACGTGACTCCCGGCACTCCCCCGTCGTACGGATCCAATGATTTCTACGACACCGGTGAGTCGTACGACCCCCTTGGTACGTACAACACGAATGACACGTACGACAGCGGTCCCGCCACTGAAACACTGCCCGGTGCATTCGACGCACCCAGCTCCGGCGAACCCTGGAACGCGCCTTCCGGAGGCTTTTAGTGAACGCCGCTCTCCCCGACGTCCCCGAGGTCCGCGTGGTCGGACTTCCTCAGCTCACCTCGGGTTTCGACCTGGTCGAAAGACTCGATCTGGACATGCACCTGAAAGTGCACGGTCCGCTCGAGCCGATGGGCGGAGAACAGCTCGCGCAACTCGCCGAGCGCATATCCCTGAAGGGCCGCGGCGGCGCGGGCTTTCCCTTCCACAAGAAGCTGCGATCGGTCGCCGAGTCGGCGATCAAGCGTGGCGTAAGGCCCGTGGTCGTCGTCAACGGCAGTGAGGACGAGCCGGCCTGCCGCAAGGACACGGTGCTGATCAACCGTGCTCCGCACCTCATCCTGGACGGCGCGCTGCTGGTCGCAGAGGCCCTCGGGGCCCGCACCCTCGTGGTCGGTGTGACCCGCGAGTCCACCCAGAAGTCCATGGAGGCCGCGCTCGCCGAGCGGGGCCTGAACAACCGGCGCGGCTCCGTCCTCCGCGCACGTGTGCAGCGCAACCCGGTGCGGATGGTGACCGGCGCCGCCGCCTCGCTGATCCGCTCCATCGACGGCGGTCCGGCGATCCCGCCCGGCCGCAAGATCAGCGCCTCGCAGAGCGGCGTCGGCGGTGCTCCCACGCTGCTTTCCAACGCCGAGACGTTCGCGCAGCTGGCGATCGCCGCGCGCATCGGCTCCGAGCGCTACGGCAACACCGGCCTGTACGACGAGCCCGGCACCGTCATGGTCACCGTCTCCGGCGCCGTCGCCCGCCCCATGGTGATCGAGATGCCCACCGGTGTGCCGTTGCGGTACGTCCTCCAGCTCGCCGGCGCCCCGCCGGTCCCGCAGGGCGTGCTGACCGGCGGCTATCACGGCAAGTGGATCGACGCGGCCACGGTCAACGAGGCGATCGTCTCGCGTGACTCCCTGGCGGCGGTGGGTGGTTCGCTGGGCGCGGGCGCGATTCTCCCGATCAGCCAGGAGACCTGCCCGCTGGGCGAGTCGCTGCGCGTGGCGCAGTGGCTGGCCCAGGAGAGCGCGGGGCAGTGCGGCCCCTGCTATCTCGGTCTGCCGGCCGCGGCACGGGGCATGGAAGACATCCTCAACGGCGGTGGCCCCGCCGCCCTGGAAGCGGTCAAGCAGGTCGCCCACGCCGTGAAGCGGCGCGGTGCGTGCTCGCACCCGGACGGCTCCGCGATGTTCCTCGAGTCGACGCTCAAGGCGTTCACCGACGACCTGGCCGCGCACGTCCTCGGCAACGGCTGCGGCAGGCCCGTGGAGGGCGTACTGCCGCTCTTCGAGGGCGGCGGCGTCCCGACCGGTATCCCGGGCGGCCAGGGGCAGTTGGAGGCGGGCCCCAGCCGGCAGAAGATCTACGTCGACTGGACGCTGTGCCGGGGCCACGGCCTGTGCGCCGACATCCTCCCGGAGGTCTTCGAACTGGGCGCGGACGGGTTCCCGACCGTCGCCCAGGCGCAGGTGCCGCGCTACGCCGAGCAGAAGGCCATGCGCGCCGTACGCCGCTGCCCGGCGCTCGCGCTGCGCATCGAGGAGGACAACTCCGGTGGCCCGGCCCGCAACAACCTCCCCGTCCTGTCGCAGGGCCGCGGCCAGGGCCGAGGCCGCCGCGCACTCGGCAGCGGCCGCTGAACGCGACGTAACGACGCACGAGGCAGTACAGACAGAAGGCGGGCCATCCGATCGGATGGCCCGCCTTCTTCTGATCTCTTCATCTGCTGTGGAGCTAAGGAGATTTGAACTCCTGACCCCCTGCATGCCATGCAGGTGCTCTACCAACTGAGCTATAGCCCCTTGCGTGGTTCGCCTGGTTGCCCGGCGGCGACGCCAACATTACACGGTCCTACCGGTGCACCACCAAATCGTTTACGGGGCCCATGGACGGCCGGGACAGGGCCCGGACTGAGCCCTGTCAGCGGCCCGCGGGTCAGGCTGTGGCGAACGAATAGAACCGTTTGAGCGTGCAGTGCTCGTCAAGGAGCCGGCCGTAGATCGGCTCGCCCTCCAGCTCGCGGTACGTCTCGATGGGGTCGCCTTTTATGATCAGCGCCCGTGCGCATTCCTCGCACCAGTACTGGTAGTCGTGGTTGACCGGTTCCATGTCGCGGACGATGGGCGTACCACTGCCGCACCAATCGCACTTCCGCCTGTGCGCACCCATCGATCAGCTCCAGCTGTGGCCGCAGGCCGTGCACACGTAGGAGATCCCGCCGTTGTCGCCGAGGACTTGCGCGACGTGGGCCGATCCGCAGGAAGGGCAGTCGAGGCGGGTGATCTTGTCCCGTATCACCTCTGCGTCGAGGAGGTCGTCGACCTCCCCGATGATGCTCGCAGGCATCGCCAACTCCCTCCACCCGTCGGGCCGCGCCCCCTTCCGGCCGTTTGATTCTGCCACGGCCGGACCAATACGGTCAGCGACGCCTTCGTACCAGTCCGGACACGGCGGCCGCGATACCCGTCACGGCCAGCGCGAACGTACAACGAGGAGCGCCTCCGAAGAGGTATACGCCTCCCGGGCCCAAGTGACTCAAGCGGGTTCAAGAAGAGTGTGCCGATCGGCAACGAAAAATCCCGCTCCCCCTGTGGGGAACGGGATCCTCACGCCGTAGCGCCTGTGTGGAGCTAAGGAGATTTGAACTCCTGACCCCCTGCATGCCATGCAGGTGCTCTACCAACTGAGCTATAGCCCCTTGTGTTCGCTCGCCCGACGGGCTGAACAAGAGGAACTTTAGCCTGCGGCCTGCCGGAAAGTGAAATCCGGGTCCACGCGTCTGCGGGCACGGGTCTACGGGCAGCTGGAGCCGGGACCCACCGCCGATGACCTCCGCGCCGGTCGCCGTCTGCCAAGGTCAGTCGTCGTCTCCCAGGACCGGTTCCGGCAGCGTGCCCGCGTTGTGTTCCAGCAGGCGCCAGCCTCGGGCGCCCTCGCCGAGGACGGACCAGCAGCAGTTGGAGAGGCCGCCGAGGCTTTCCCAGTGACGGGAGTCGAGGCCGAGGAGGCGGCCGATGGTGGTGCGGATGGTGCCGCCGTGGCTGACCACCACGAGCGTGCCGTCGTCGGGGAGTTTCTCGGCGTGCCGCAGCACCACGGGGGCGGCGCGGTCGGCGACCTCGGTCTCCAGTTCGCCACCGCCACGGCGCACCGGCTCACCGCGCTTCCACGCCGCGTACTCGTCGCCGTACCGTCCGATTATCTCCTCGTGCGTCAGGCCCTGCCAGACGCCCGCATACGTCTCGCGCAGGCCCTCGTCGTGGGTCACGTCGAGGGTGGTGAGGGCGGCCAGCTCGGCGGCCGTGTCGGCCGCTCGCTTCAGGTCCGAGGCGACGATCGCGTCGGGCCCGAGGGAGGCGAGCAGCCGGGCGGCGCGGCGGGCCTGCTCGAGGCCGGCCTCGGTGAGCTCGACGTCGGTCGTGCCCTGGAAGCGGCGCTCCACGTTCCACGAGGTCTGCCCGTGGCGCCACAGGATGACCCGACGGCCCCGGCCGGCCTTCTTCCCGGCCTCGGACAGCGGCTTGCCCTCCGAGGCCCCCGTTCCCGCGCTCAACGCAGCTCACCGCCCAGGCCGGCGTCCTCCGCGTCCTGCAGCTTGGCGTGCTCGGCGGCCTTGCCGCGGGTGGCCTTGGCGTCGGCGGGCAGGTCGAGCTCCGGGCAGTCCTTCCAGAGCCGCTCCAGGGCGTAGAAGACGCGCTCCTCGCTGTGCTGGACGTGCACCACGATGTCGACGTAGTCGAGCAGCACCCAGCGGGCCTCGCGGTCGCCCTCGCGGCGCACCGGCTTGGCGTCGAGTTCCTTGTTCAGCCGCTCCTCGATCTCGTCGACGATCGACTTGACCTGGCGGTCGTTGGGCGCGGAGGCCAGCAGGAAGGCGTCCGTGATCGACAGCACGTCGCTGACGTCGTACGCGATGATGTCGTGCGCGAGCTTGTCGGCTGCCGCCTGCGCGGCGGTGTTGATGAGCTCGAGAGAGCGGTCAGTGGCGGTCACTACCAAGGCTTTCCGTCGGCGGTCAGGTCTCCCCCAGGGGGTTACCCCAAGGGTCTCACGGACCGCCGACACCACCCCACGATTGGCCCGCCCACGCGATTGGCCCGCCGAGTCGCCCACCTTCCCTAGCCCGCCGAGCCGCCCACCTCGTAGTCCTGCCCGAGCACCACCGACACATCCGCGTTCGAGGCGCCCTTGCCCTTCTTCACGGAACCGGCCGGCAGCCCCAGCGTCTTGGCGACCTCCACCGCGTCCGCCTTCCTCGCGGCGTCGGTGTAGGTGATCCGGGACGCCGTCTGGGCGGCGTCGGCCTTGCCGGCGTCGACGAAGGTGTAGCCGCCGTTGAGCAGGACGACGCGGGCCTGCTCGGTGGCGTCCTGCTTGCCAGTGGCGTTCCTGATGCCGACCTGGACGGCCGCGTCCTTCTCGGGGCTCTTGGCGGCCCCGCCGAGTACGTCCTTGACCACGCTGTCGCCGGCCTTCGTGCTCAGCCTGCCGTCCGACTGGACCGGCAGCAGCACCGACTTGTAGTCGCCGCCCTTGGCGTGGTCCGCGAGCTTGGCGAGGAAGGCGCCCAGATCCTTGTCGGTCAAGGGGGGCTCGATGATCTGCGCGAGCGTCTGCACGGTGGTCGTCGCGGCCTGCGGATCCGACGACACCTTGCGCAGCACGCCCTGCATGACCTGCCCGAACCGCTCCAGCTGCGCGTTCTGCGCCTCCCCGGAGCCCCGGTAGGTGGCGTACGCGACGGCCATCTTTCCGCTGAGCGTCTGGTCCTCGCCCTTGTTGACCAGAGGGGCCGCGCCCTTCCGCTTGGCAGCCGGGTCCGGCACGTCCGCGTTGGTGTCGATGTCGATGTTGCCGACGAGGTCGACGAGGTTGCTGAGGTACGGGGTGTCCAGGCGCCAGGTGCCCTCGATGTCCGTTCCGAGCACGGTGTCGATCGCGTCACGCGTCCCGGAGGTGCCGTCGTCGTCCACGGACTTGGCGAGTGTGGTCGTGGTGCCGTTGTCGTCCGATACGGCGAGGGAGTTGGGGACCAGGACGGTGGTGCCCTGCTTGGTGGTGGTGTTGTTGACGAGCAGCGCCGTCGAGGTGCCGCCGCCCTTGGTGTTGTGCATGTGGACGACGATCACGTCGCGGTTCTGGGCGCCCGCGGCCGTCGCGGTGCCGGTCTTCGCGTCCGGCGACGTGCCGGGCAGTTTCCCGGCGTACCAGAGGTAGCCGACACCGCCGGCCGCGACCAGGGCGAACACCATGACCAGGGCGACGACGCGACCGCGGGCCCGGCGGCGGGCCTCCTCACGCCGCTCGGTGCGGTTCTCGGTGAACTTCAGCCAGTCGATGACGTCTTCGGAGTCGTCGGTCGGCTCCTCGACGAAGGTGAACTGCTCGGTGCGATAGTCACGGTCGTCCCGCTGCCCGTCCGCCTGCTCCTCGGTTTCCGTCCGGTCCGCGGGCCCCGCCTGCTGAGGGATGTAGGCGGTCTGTTCGGCGACGCGCGGCTGCTGACCGCTGCCCGTGGCCTGCCCGTAGGGGTCATACGAGGCCGGAGCGGACGGAGCGGCCCCCTGAGCAGCCGTGCCGTACGGGTCGTACATGCCCTGCGAGCCGTATGCCGCGTCGTTCGCCCCATATGAAGGGCCCTGCTGATGGCCGTTACCGGTGTCGTACGACGGCGTCTGCTGCTGACCGTTCGCGTACGGGTCGTACCCGTAGCCCTGCTGCTGCGAGCCGTAGGCGTCGTACCCCTGCGGCGTCCGGGACGGCGGTGGCACCTGCCGGTACACCGGCTGCCCGAATTCGTCGTATCCGACGAGCTCGTAACTCTGATCACCTTGGTAACTCTGGTCGCCCCCGTACCCAGCGTCGTATCGGTCGTTCACCGGTGCCCCTCTCGGCTCACTAGCCTCGCTCGCCGCGGTACAGCTCACGCTTGTCGATGTAGCGCACCACACCGTCCGGGACCAGATACCAGACCGGGTCACCCTTGGCGACCCTGGCCCGGCAGTCCGTGGACGAGATGGCGAGCGCGGGGACCTCGACGAGCGAGACACCGCCCTCCGGGAGCCCCGGGTCGGTCAGCGCGTGGCCGGGCCGGGTGACCCCGATGAAGTGCGCGAGGGAGAACAGCTCTTCGGCATCGCGCCAGGTGAGGATCTGGGAGAGCGCGTCGGCGCCGGTGATGAAGAAGAGATCCGTCTCGGGATTGAGCGCCCGCAGATCGCGCAGCGTGTCCGTGGTGTACGTCGGGCCGCCGCGGTCGATGTCGATACGGCTCACCGAGAACTGCGGGTTCTCGGCGGTCGCGATGACCGTCATCAGATAGCGGTCCTCGGCCGGGGAGACCTTGCGGTCGGTCTTCTGCCACGGCTGTCCGGTCGGCACGAACACCACCTCGTCGAGGTGGAACTGCGCGGCGACCTCACTGGCCGCGACGAGGTGGCCGTGGTGGATCGGGTCGAACGTCCCGCCCATGACGCCGAGGCGGCGCTTGCCCGGGTTCGACGGGCCGGAGGCCGGGCTGTTGTCCCGGCCCGCCACCGGACCGTTTGGCATGTCCTGCTCTCCCATGCGTGCAGACCCTACTGGCCCGGTCCCTGAGCCCCGCCCCGCGGACGTCAGCGGTCCCGGTTGAAGCGGGTGGTGATCCACAGCAGCAGAAGAAGGATGAAGAGCGCGCCGCCGCCGGTCAGGTAGGGGCTGAGGCTCTCGTGGTTGCCGCCATGCTCCTCGCCCTCGGCGGCAAGGGAGACCAACTGGGCAGCGGTGCTGTGGAAGCTCATCTTCGGCAGGACCTATCCGGTGTGGGCGGGATACAGACGTACGGTCATCGTAAGCGGGCGCCGCCGCGCGGATCACGCCGCCTCCGTCACGCCCGCTCGATCACGCCGCTTCCGCCGCCGGGAACTTCGGCAGGGGCTCAGTCGTCCCGCTTGTAGCCACGCAGCAGAAACCAGGCAACCAAAACGCAACCGACGACCATCACTATCAACACGACACGGAGCAGATTCCCCGGTCCCTGCTGTTGCGCGGCGCTCGCTGCCTCGGCGAGCCAGGCTTGGGGGTGGTGCTCCATGACGTGCGACTCCTTCGCTGTACTGCACGTCCACGGTATATCCGCCTAGGCTGTACCCCGCCTTGGGGGCACAGAAGGCAAACAGACGCATGGGGGACCACATGCCAGAAGAAAGCCACGAGAACGTACCGAGCAGGCAGCGCAGGCGCTTCGAGGGGATCTCCTCCCGGGCGTACGAACACCCCGCTGACCGCTCGGCCCTGGTCGCCCTGCGCAAGCTCAGCGGCTTCGACACCGTGTTCAAGGCGCTCAGCGGACTGCTCCCGGAGCGCAGCCTGAGGCTGCTGTTCCTGTCCGATTCCGTACGGGTCTCGGACGCCCAGTTCGCGCACCTGAACGACATGCTGCGGGACGCCTGTTACATCCTGGACCTGGAGAAGGTCCCGCCGATGTACGTCAACCAGGACCCGCAGCCGAACGCGATGTGCATCGGCCTGGACGAGCCGATCATCGTCGTCACCACCGGTCTCGTCGAGCTGCTCGACGAGGAGGAGATGCGGGCGGTCGTCGGCCACGAGGTTGGCCATGCCCTGTCCGGCCACTCCGTCTACCGCACGATCCTGCTCTTCCTCACCAGCCTCGCGCTCCGCGTCGCCTGGATCCCGCTGGGCAACATCGCGATCATGGCGATCGTGACCGCCCTGCGCGAGTGGTTCCGCAAGTCCGAGCTGTCCGCGGACCGCGCCGGGCTGCTGGTCGGCCAGGATCTGAAAGCCTCGATGCGCGGCCTGATGAAGATCGCGGGCGGCAACCACCTTCACGAGATGAACGTGGACGCGTTCCTCGCCCAGGCCGAGGAGTACGAGGCCGGGGGCGACCTGCGCGACTCCGTGCTCAAGATCCTGAACGTCATGCCCCGCTCCCACCCCTTCACCACGGTCCGGGCGGCCGAGCTGAAGAAGTGGGCCGAGTCCCGCGACTACCAGCGGATCATGGACGGCCACTACCCGCGCCGTGACGAGGACGGCGACACCAAGGTCACGGACTCCTTCCGCGAGTCGGCCTCCGCCTACGCCACCCACGTACGCAGCTCCAAGGACCCGCTGATGAAGCTGGTCACGGACATCGCGGGCGGCGCGGGCGACATCGGCGGCCGGGTCCGGCGCGGCTTCGGGGGCTTCGCGAGCGGCTCGAGCACCGGCTCCCCCAAGGACCGTCCGCAGGACGACCGCCCCGACGACGAGAGCCCCAACGGCACCAGCTGATCAGCACGAAGGCCGACGACTACAAGACGACTACACCCTGGGCTGGGCACTGGCCGACAGCGACCCGCACAGCGCCGTGGCACCTCCCGTGGCGTACGGGTCGGTGCCGGCCGGTCCGCCCGCCTTCGCCGTCTGCCCCGCGAGCAGCGGGCGCAGACGGCTCGTCGCGTCCTCGGCGCAGGCGAGCGGCCCGGCCTGGACGTACGAGACGACCAGCTCCGCCTGGTGCATCCGCAGATCGTCGCGGTCGAAGCGGAAATGCAGCTCGCGCCGGACGGTGAACAGCGACGCCTTGGCGCCGTCCTCCGAGCCCGTCGGCCGCAGCGCGTAGACGAAGGTGTGGTCGGCCGTCACCTCAAGGGTGTCGGCGTCGGTCTCGGCCGCCTGCAGTGTGCCCTGCACCCGGATCTTGGGGTCGGCCAGCTGGGCCTGGGAGGGGTCGAAGCGGACCAGCCAGCCGGTGGGGGCATGCCGCCCGTCCGCGGTCGGATGGTCGAAGCTCTGGTCGAACTGGTCGAGCTGCTGCGGATCGAGCAGGATCCGTACGGACCGGGTCGCGCCGCCGGTGAGCACGTCCGGGTCGAGCGCGGACTCGACGAGGTAGTCCTTCGCCGTGGTGAGCGCGGTGACGACCTGGCTGTCCGAGAAATGGGCGGTGCGCCGGGAGGCGGGCATCGTGATCCCGTCGGCGCCGATACGGAACTGATCGGCCGGGCTGCGCGCAAACAGCAGCCCGGTGTCGGCGGAGCCCGGCACGGCGCCCTGCGGCGCGAGGGGGATGACCGTCATCCGCAGCGGCTCGGGCGGCTTCGCGGCGGGCGTCTGGTACGGGTGGCGTACACCCATGTAGATCGCCGTGCCGAAGGCGACGGCGATCAGCAGGACGAGGATCAGCGCCTGCCGGGACAGACCGCGACGCATCGGCGGGCGGCGGCGCACGGCCGGCGTGTGATCGGCGATCCGCTCCTGCGCGGAGAACTCCTGGAGACGGGCAGCTCGGACGAACGACTCGTCGAAGACGACGGATCGGTACTCTTCCTCACCGCCACCGGAAGCACCGTCGGGTGTTCCCTCCGGTGGGTCTCCTAGCCCGCCCATACTTCCAGAGTAGGTCTCTGGAACCTCACGTAAACGCTGCCGTACGCGACAAGTTCAGGGCGTACGCGGTTCCGCCGGGACGGGGGGCTGGGAGTAGTCGGCGGACGCCGAGGGGCGCGTTCCGCCTTCCTGTTCGACGCCTGTCGAAGCCGGGGGCGGGACCTGGGGCTGGCGGTTGGACGAGGCGCCGCGGTAGACCGCCGTGAAGGCGAGCGCGACCATGCCGACGCCCATCAGGAGGGCGAGCATCCACGCTACGGGGCGGTGCCAGCGGGCCTGTTTTCCGTACGACCCGTGCCCGTAGCGGCCGTCGAAGTCGTCACGGTCGTCGAAATCGTCCAGGTCCGGATCGTGGCCGAAATCATGGCGGCCGTCGGGTCCGAAGTCGTCGTACCGCTCGTCGTCACCGCGTGGGCCCCGGGTGCGCCCCCTGCGCCCCTCTGCCTCGGAGGCCTCCGCGCGGGCCTGCGCGGCGGCAAGGAGGCGTTCGACGGCGGTCGGCTCATGGACCCTGGCCGCCCGCACGAAGGCCTCGTCGAAGACCACGGAGGCGAACTCTTCGTCCGAGCCTCCGCGGTCGCGGTCGTCGTCGGGCTCCCAGCCGTCAGGAAACGGCGTGCCCCCCACGTCCTCCGGCACGGAACCAGAGTAGACCTGGGGGTTCAATTTGGGCAGACGGTACGAAGATTCATCCACCTGGCGAGACAGCTTCTTCGAGGCTGACCGGAGGGCCTGCTCAGCGCCGGATGTGCCCGTCGCCCGTGACGATGTACTTCGTGCTCGTCAGCTCCGGGAGCCCCATAGGGCCCCGCGCGTGCAGCTTCTGCGTGGAGATGCCGATCTCGGCGCCGAAGCCGAACTGGCCGCCGTCCGTGAAGCGCGTCGACGCGTTCACGGCGACTGTCGTGGAATCGACCAACTGGGTGAAGCGGCGGGCGGCCGGCTGGGAGGTGGTGACGATGGCCTCGGTGTGGCCGGAACTCCACAGCCGGATGTGCGCCACGGCCTTGTCCAGCGAGTCGACGACGGCGGCGGCGATGTCGTACGAGAGGTATTCGGTGTCCCAGTCGTCGGTCGTGGCCTCGACGACGGTGGCCTTGGAGCCCTTGGCGTACGCCAGCACCCGCTCGTCGGCGTGCACGGTGACCCCGGCGTCGGCGAGGGCGTCCAGGGCGCGCGGCAGGAACTCGGAAGCGATGTCCTGGTGCACGAGGAGCGTCTCGGCGGCGTTGCACACGCTGGGCCGCTGCGCCTTGGAGTTGATCAGGATCTCGATCGCCATGTCGAGGTCGGCGTTGGCGTCCACGTACACATGGCAGTTTCCGGTGCCGGTCTCGATGACCGGGACGGTGGACTCCTGCACGACGGTGCGGATCAGGGAGGCGCCGCCGCGCGGGATGAGTACGTCGACGAGGCCGCGGGCGCGCATCAGCTCCCGTACGGATTCGCGGCTTTCGCCCGGTACGAGCTGCACGGCGTCGGCGGGCAGTCCCGAGCCGCCGACGGCGTCGCGCAGGACGCGTACGAGGGCGTTATTGGACTCGTACGCGGAGGACGAGCCGCGCAGCAGCACCGCGTTGCCGGACTTCAGGCACAGCGCGGCGGCGTCGACCGTCACATTGGGCCGGGCTTCGTAGATGATCCCGACGACGCCGAGCGGTACGCGGACCTGGCGCAGGTCGATGCCGTTCGGGAGCGTGGAGCCGCGGACGACCTCGCCGACCGGGTCGGGCAGCGCCACCACGTCGCGTACGTCGGAGGCGATGGCGCGGATCCGCTCGGGTGTGAGCGTGAGCCGGTCGATGATGGACTCGCTGGTGCCGGCCTCACGGGCGCGCTCGACGTCCTTGGCGTTGGCCTCGACGATTTCGCTCGTACGGACCTCCAGGGCGTCCGCGATCGCGAGCAGCGCGTCGTCCTTCTCGGCCCGCGGCAGCGGGGCGAGGTCGGCGGCGGCGGACTTGGCGCGGTAGGCGGCCTGGGTGACCGGGGACATCGAGTCGTACGGCGAAAGCGTGGTCATGCGAGCAGCCTAATGCTCGCCGCAGAGCCGTCCAGCGCTCGTTCCATAACCCGAGACGGGGCCGAAAACTACCCCCTGCTAGAACGGGTGTACACCCACCGGTGTCGCCGGTTGCGGGCCGTAGCCCTCGGCGATGCGTTGGTGGTAGGTCTCGCGGTCGATGACCTCCAGGCCGACGATCTCCCAGGGCGGGAGTTTCGCGGTCTGGCGGTGCTCGCCCCACAGGCGCAGCGCCACGGCCGCGGCGTCGTGCAGGTCGCGGGCCTCTTCCCAGTAGCGGATCTCCGCGTGGTCGCCGGCGTACCGGCTGGTCAGCAGAAAGGGGTGGTCGTGGGCGAGCTGCTCGAGCGAGCGCCGGACGTCGTTCAGCGGGGCCTCGTCGCCCGAGACGCTCAGCGTGACGTGCCACAGCCGTGGCAGGTCCTTCGGTTCCTCACCCTGGTACGTGTCTCCGGCCGCGACGCTGGTGAGGGTCCGCTCCTCACCGGCCGGGCGGGAGGTGCCACCACCGCGGGACGCCGCCCCGGGGCGTACTCGTCTCACGACGGCCTCCTTTACGCAATGGGTTCGCAAGGGGTTACTGCATCACTGGATCCCGGGGGCTCCTTGAATCAAAGTTGAGCAGGCGGGGCGGCTTCGTGGGGCGGTTTTGCCGAACGTAGCCCTGCGGAGGCCGTCCCTTTCGGCCGTTTACGCGTGCAGCAGCACCAGATCGTCCCTGTGTACGACCTCGCGTTCGTACGCGGGACCCAGCTCGCGGGCCAGCTCGCGGGTGGAGCGGCCGAGCAGCTGCGGGATCTCCTTGGCGTCGAAGTTGACGAGGCCGCGCGCCACCGCATGGCCCGTGCTGTCGCGCAGCTCGACGGGGTCCCCGGCGGTGAACTCGCCCTCGACCGCCGCGATGCCCGCGGGCAGCAGCGACTTGCGGCGCTCGACGACCGCGCGCACGGCCCCGTCGTCGAGCGTGAGCGCGCCCTGTGGGGTGGATGCGTGCTGGAGCCACAGCAGCCGGTCGGCGGAGCGGCGGCCGGTGGCGTGGAAGTGCGTACCGGTGTCCCGTCCCGCGAGGGCGTCGGCGGCGTGCACGGCGGAGGTGAGGACGACCGGGATGCCGGCCGCCGCCGCGATCCGGGCCGCCTCGATCTTGGTGACCATGCCGCCGGTGCCGACGCCGGCCCGGCCCGCGCTGCCGATCTCGACGTGCGCGAGGTCCGCCGGAGTGCGTACCTCCGCGATCCGCGTCGTACCGGGTCTGGCGGGGTCGCCGTCGTAGACGCCGTCCACGTCGGAGAGGAGGACCAGCAGGTCGGCACGCACGAGATGGGCGACGAGGGCGGCGAGCCGGTCGTTGTCGCCGAAGCGGATCTCGTCCGTGGCGACCGTGTCGTTCTCGTTGACGACGGGCAGGGCGCCCATGGCGAGGAGCTTGTCGAGGGTGCGCTGGGCGTTGCGGTGGTGGGCGCGGCGGCTCATGTCGTCGCTGGTGAGCAGGACTTGGCCGACGCGGACGCCGTAGCGCGCGAAGGAGGCGTTGTAGCGGGCGACGAGCAGCCCCTGTCCGACGCTGGCGGCGGCCTGCTGGCGGGCCAGGTCCTTGGGGCGGCGGCGCAGGCCCAGCGGGGCGAGGCCGGCGGCGATGGCACCGGAGGAGACGAGGACGATCTCCTTCTCGCCCCCGCTGCGCCCCTTCGCGAGTACGTCGACCAGAGCGTCCACCCGGTCCGCGTCGAGCCCTCCCGACGCGGTGGTCAGGGACGAGGAACCCACCTTGACGACAATCCTGCGGGCGTCCGCAACACCGTGTCTCATCGCCTGCCCTGCCGTCGCCTGCCTTGCCGCTGACACGCTCTTCCCCAATGCTCTGACCAGCCCCGGTTCTGACCAGCCCCGTCCGTGCAATCTACGTGATTACGGGCAGGGGGCGCCGCCTCGTTTCGAGGGGCGGACGTGCGGCGGGTACACAGCGGGCAGGAGCCGGGCGCGTGACGTACGCCCCAGGAGTTCACCGTGGTTTCATCCGATATCCAGCGATAGCTCCTGCGGAAGATTGCTTGGCGGGCCGCACAAGTCATACGGTCAGGGATCGGCCTCGCAGTGTTCGGCCGACCGAACCCGTTGCCCCCTCATCCGCCGTAACCCTCCGCAGGAGCCCAGCCCGTGCCTTCCGCAGGCCTGTCCCCCCGCCGCTTCACGCAGCTTGCCGCGCTGCTGTCGATATTCGCGCTCTTCACGGCCCAGATCGTCTCCGCGCTGCTGCCGAACGTCCCGGTGTTCATCGCCGCGAGCGCGGCGGGCCTCGCCCTCGACGTATACCTGCAGTACCGCAATCCCGGGCTGCTCGCGCTGCTGGGCAAGGTCCGCTTCGATGTCACGGTCCGTCAGTTGCTGCGCGACATGCTGGTCCTGGTGGGGCTCCTGCGGATCGACGGCATCGACGCGGGGAGCGAGCAGGCGCCGCTGCTGGTCGCCGTATGCGCCTTCTACGCCCTGAACTTCGCCTGCCAGGCCGCCGCGGTCCTGGTCCGCCGCACCCGTACGCTGCCGATCGTCACCCGCAACATCGACGCGTCGGCCCTGCACCTGACCGCGGCACCGCCGCGCATTCTGGCCCGCCGTCAGGGCCACCGGCTGCTGACCTTCTCCATTCCGACGACGGCCGGCCTGTTGCTCACGGCGGCCACCGCGGACGGGTACTGGGGCGGTATCGGCGTCGGCGTCGCCCTGGCGCTGATCGGCGGCGGCACGGCGTACCTCGCCACCTGGCTGCTCCCCAAGAAGCGCGCCAAGAGCGAGCAGAAGGTCACGGAGTGGGTGGACAAGTGGCTGGCCGACTACCGGCCGACGGTCGGCATGTACTTCTCGGGCGGTACGACCTCCGCGTACCAGGCGAACATGTGGCTGTCGACGCTCTCGTCGATCTCCTCGACCGACACGAGGCCGCTGATCGTGCTGCGTGAGCGGTTCATGGTGCAGAAGATCGACGCGACGGACGTACCGGTCATCTGCTTCCCGAAGGTGTCGACGATGTTCTCGCTGGAGAACTCGACGCTCAAGATGATGCTGCACCCGGCCAACGCCGCGAAGACCTCGCAGGTGCTGCGCATCCCCACCATCAAGCACGCGTTCATCAACCACGGCGAGAGCGACAAGCTGTCCTCCTGCAACCCGTACGCGAAGGCGTACGACGAGGTGTGGGTGGCAGGTCCCGCGGCCCGCGAGCGGTACGCGCTGGCAGAGGTCGGCGTCGAGGACAAGGACATCGTGGAGGTGGGCCGCCCGCAGCTCGCGCCGATCCGGCCGTACGCGGGCCCGCCGACCGGCCCGTACACGACGGTGCTGTACGCGCCCACGTGGGAGGGCTGGGACGGGAACCCCGGCAACACCTCGGTGGTGCTGGCCGGCGAGAACATCGTGCGGCAGCTGCTCGCAGACGACGGTGTACGGCTCCTCTACAAGCCGCACCCGATGACGGGTTCCGTCGATCCGCGTGCAGGGGCTGCGAACGAGCGCATCATGGCGATGATCCGCGAGGCCAACGCCAAGCGGTCGGGTGCCCGGCCGGATGCGGAGGCCGCGGCCGAACTGGTGCGCCGCTCGGCCGAGTTGGACCATCTGACGAAGACGGCCTTCCGTCCTGATGCGGACGAAATGGAGCGCATGCTGCTCCAGGGGCCCCCGCGCGGTGACCGTGAGGCGGCGATCGCCGAGGCCACGGTGGCCTGGGACAAGGCCTACTGGGCGTCCTTCCCGGAGTGGGAGCACCAGATCATCACGGACGCGCGTCCCGCGATCTTCGCCTGCTTCAACCAGGCTGACCTGTTGATCAGCGATGTGTCGTCGGTGGTGTCCGACTGGCTGTCGAGCGAGAAGCCGTACGCGGTCGCCAACACCTCCGGGATGCCGGAGGAGGCCTTCCGGGCCGGCTTCCCCACGGTGTCCGCGGGCGCCATCCTCGCGCCCTCGGCGGACGGCGTCCCGGCGTTGCTGGAATCGGTACGCCACCCGGAGAAGGACCTCTTCACGGCGGCCCGCGCCGAACTCAAGGAGCACCTGCTGGGGCCCTCGGAACCGCCGTCGTTGGCCCGGTTCAGCGCCGCGGTCGCCGCGCTGTGCAGGGCGGCCGACGAGCGCCGCGTGCGTATGGAGTCGCGCCTGTCCTCGGAGCTGCCCTCGCCGCGCGAGGAGGCGGCCGAGGAGACGGCCCAGGATCCGCACGAGTCGGAGGAGACCGCCGTCGGCTAAGAGGTGGGCGGGGGGTCTTTCCCCAGCCCCGCCCCTTCCCGAAACTGGGGCTGCGCCCCCAGGCCCCCCGCCAGGGGGTGAGGGTGACACTGCGTGTCGCGGCTGCGGGTGCGCTGTGGCTGGTCGCGCAGTTCCCCGCGCCCCTGGAAAAGCAAAGCCTGCGACTCCCGGCGCCCGGAGAGAGCACGCGCCCCGGGAAAGCCCGCACCCCCAACTACCCGCAGCTTTCCACCGGCGGGAGGGGCGTGGGCCGGTGCGTCGTATGCCCGTCGCTCAGGTTCTGCTCAGGTCACCCGCACCGTGTACCGACACCGGGCGTACGCCCCGCCTGCGACGGGCTGACGCACCGGCCCAAGGGGCGCGGGGCTGTGACATCAGCGGCTCCGCCGCGGGGCGCGACCAGCCACAACGAACCCCGCACCCGACAACGAACCCACCCGCTCAACCTCCGGAGGGGAACGGCTCGAAGTCGTCGTAGTCCCGCTCCGCCTCGTCCCGCTCCGCCTGCTTCTCGCGGCGCCGCGTAACGGCCGGCCGAGGAGCCTCGAAACGATGGTCCTCGCCCCGGCGGCCGAGCATCTCCGCCCCGGCCATGACCGTCGGCTCCCAGTCGAAGACGACAGCGTTCTCCTCGGGCCCGATGGCGACGCCATCACCCGTGCGGGCGCCCGCCTTCATCAACTCGTCCTCGACACCGAGCCGGTTGAGACGGTCGGCGAGATAGCCGACGGCCTCGTCGTTGTTGAAGTCGGTCTGGCGGACCCACCGTTCGGGCTTCTCGCCGCGTACGCGGAAGAGGCCGTCCTCCTCGCGCACGACCGTGAAGCCCGCATCGTCCACCGCCTTCGGGCGGATGACGATGCGGGTCGCCTCCTCCTGCGGCTTCGCCGCGCGAGCCTTCGCCACCAGGTCGGCAAGGGCGTACGACAGCTCCTTGAGACCGGTGTGCGCGACCGCCGACGCCTCGAAGACCCGGTAGCCCCGCGCCTCCAGATCCGGGCGGACCATCTCCGCCAGATCCTTGCCGTCGGGGACGTCGATCTTGTTGAGGAGGACGATGCGCGGGCGGTCGTCGAGGCCGCCGTACTGCCCCAGCTCCGCCTCGATCAGGTCGAGGTCGGACACCGGGTCACGGTCCGATTCGAGCGTGGCGGTGTCGAGCACGTGGACCAGGACCGAGCACCGCTCGACATGGCGCAGGAACTCGAGACCCAGCCCCTTGCCCTGGCTCGCCCCGGGAATCAGGCCCGGCACGTCCGCGATCGTGTAGACCGTGGCGCCCGCCGTCACCACCCCGAGGTTCGGGACGAGCGTCGTGAACGGGTAGTCCGCGATCTTCGGCCGGGCGGCGGACAGGGCCGAGATGAGGGACGACTTGCCCGCACTCGGGTAGCCGACGAGCGCCACGTCCGCGACCGTCTTGAGCTCCAGGACGATGTCCTGCACATCACCGGGCACGCCCAGCAGCGCGAACCCGGGCGCCTTGCGCCGGGCCGAGGCCAGCGCCGCGTTCCCGAGGCCGCCCCGCCCGCCCTGTGCGGCCACGTACGCCGTGCCGTGCCCGACCAGGTCCGCGAGCACATTGCCCGCCTTGTCCTGCACGACCGTGCCGTTCGGCACCGGCAGGATCAGGTCCTGACCGTCCTTGCCGGAACGGTTGCCGCCCTCACCGGGCTTGCCGTTGGTGGCCTTGCGGTGCGGCGAGTGGTGGTAGTCGAGGAGCGTGGTGACGGACTGGTCGACGACCAGGATCACATCGCCGCCACGGCCGCCGTTGCCGCCGTCCGGGCCGCCCAGCGGCTTGAACTTCTCGCGATGCACGGAGGCACAGCCGTGGCCTCCGCTACCCGCGGCGACATGCAGCTCGACGCGGTCCACGAAGGTGGTCATGGGATGTGCCTCCAGTACGTACGGGAATTTCTGCGTTCTCTGGCACAGAAATCTCCGCTGAGAAATCTCTGCTCAGGTGAAACACGCGAAAGGCGGACCCGCTTCCCGTACGGGAAGTGAGGTCCGCCTCGCGAAAGATCCGGTCAGGCGACCGGAACGATGTTCACGACCTTGCGGCCACGGTGCGTACCGAACTCGACCGCACCGGCGGCCAGCGCGAACAGCGTGTCGTCCTTGCCACGGCCGACGCTCGCGCCGGGGTGGAAGTGGGTGCCACGCTGGCGGACCAGGATCTCACCGGCGTTGACGACCTGACCGCCGAAGCGCTTCACGCCGAGCCGCTGAGCGTTGGAGTCGCGACCGTTCCGGGTGGACGATGCGCCCTTCTTGTGTGCCATCTCTCCTCAGTCCCTTACTTCGCAGCCGCGGGGATCTCAGTGACCTTGATCGCCGTGTACTGCTGGCGGTGGCCCTGACGACGGCGGTAGCCGGTCTTGTTCTTGTAGCGAAGGATGTCGATCTTCGCGCCCTTGTGGTGGTCCACGACCTCGGCCTGGACCTTGATGCCGGCGAGCACCCACGGGTCGCTGGTGACGGCGTCACCGTCGACAACGAGCAGAGTCGAGAGCTCGACCGTGTCGCCGACCTCGGCAGTGGAAATCTTGTCAACCTCAACGATGTCGCCGACAGCAACCTTGTGCTGGCGACCACCGCTGCGCACGATGGCGTACACGCGGATCTCTCTCTCGCTCGATTCGGAATCCCCGCAGTCCAGCCGCCGACAGAAGCAGGCGGCCTCTCCCGGGGCGCGAGCCACCGGGAGGAAGAGGTTTACGGGAATGCGGCGGGTCTGTGGACACGCCGAGGGTCAAGGTTACGGGGCCCTGACCAGCGGGGTCAAACCGGGTCCCGGGCCGTCCGCGCACCACCCTGCCAGTTGACCGGCTTCGGGTACGCCGACGCCCTCTGACCGGCGGGTTCTCCGACGGTCAGAGGGCACCGAGGCGGTTCAGACGGTTCGGTCCTCGGTTCAGTCCTCGGTCCGGTCCTCGTCGGTGGCGGCCGTGACGGTGGACGACGACGGCGTCTGCTCCGCCGCCGCGGTCTTCTTCGCCGCGGCCTTCTTGGTGGTCGCCTTCTTCGTGGTCGCCTTCTTGGCCGTGGCCTTCTTGACGGCCGTCTTCTTGACTGCCGTCTTCTTCGCGGCGGCCTTCTTCGCGGTCACCTTCTTGGCCGTCTTACGGGCCGCCTTCTTGACCGGCGCCTCGTCGGCGTCCGCAGCGGCCTCTGGGTACACGGCCGCCTCGGCTTCCGCGACCGGCGCCGGCGCCGGCGCCTCGGCAGGCTCCTCCGCCGGGGCCGACGGGACGACCACGACGGCCGTGTCCTCCGGCGCGGTGGGCGCGGCGGCCATCCGGACCGCACGGCGGCGCGGGCGGGCCGGGGCCGCGCTCTCGGCGGCCGGCTCGGGCTGCTGCTCGGCGACCGGCTCGGGCTCAGCGGCTGGGGCCGCGACCGGCTCGGTGACCGTCACCACGACCTCCTCGGCCGCGTTCGGCGAACCGGCCGGCGCCGAGACCTTGCGGGTCGCCCGACGACGCGTACGCCCCTTGGGCGCGGCCTCCTCGGCGGCCGGGGCCTCGACGACCGGGTCCTCGGCGGCCATGGGCTCCGCCTGAGCGACGGCAGCCGGCTCCGGGTGCACGGGACGCTCGGCCTCGTCCTCGGCGGTCACGGTCTGCGCCGTCGGAGCCTCGGCTTCTGCCCTGCGCTCGGGCCTACGGGACTCGGGGCGCGGCGCGCCCGCCGGTGCCGACGCACGTCGGCTGGCCCGCCGTCGCGAACGGCCACCCCGGGTGGCAGCGGCCTCCGCCTCGGCGGCGCTGCTGTACAGCTCCTCGTCCGGTACGAAGGCGGGCTCGGCCAGCGCGACGGGCGCGGCGGCCTCGGCGGCGATCTCCGCCTCGGTCTCGGCCTCCTCCTCGGCGGTCTCGACGGCCTGGACAGCCTCTATGGCCGGAGCGGGAACCTGCTCGGGCAGGGGCTCGGCACCGGCCCGCGCACGCTTCTTGCGCTTGCCGCCGCCGCCAACGGCGGTCGGCTGCTCCATGTGCACGATGACGCCGCGGCCGTTGCAGTGGACGCAGGTCTCGGAGAACGACTCGAGCAGACCCTGGCCCACGCGCTTCCGCGTCATCTGGACAAGGCCCAGCGAGGTCACCTCGGCGACCTGGTGCTTCGTACGGTCGCGTCCCAGGCACTCCAGGAGCCGCCGCAGCACCAGGTCCCGGTTGGACTCCAGGACCATGTCGATGAAGTCGATGACGACGATGCCGCCCAGGTCACGCAGCCGCAGCTGGCGCACGATCTCCTCGGCCGCCTCCAGGTTGTTCCTGGTCACGGTCTCTTCGAGGTTGCCGCCCTGACCGGTGAACTTGCCGGTGTTGACGTCGATCACGATCATCGCTTCGGTCTTGTCGATCACCAGCGAACCGCCGCTCGGCAGCCAGACCTTGCGGTCCAGCGCCTTGGCGAGCTGCTCGTCGATCCGGTACGACGCGAAGACGTCGACCTCGCTCGTCCACTTCTGCAGACGCTCGGCCAGGTCGGGGGCGACATGGGAGACGTATCCGTGGATGGTCTCCCAGGCCTCGCCGCCGCTGACGATGACCTTGGTGAAGTCCTCGTTGAAGATGTCGCGCACGACGCGGACGGTCATGTCCGGCTCGCCGTACAGCAGGCTCGGGGCGTTGCCGCCGCCCTTCGCCTTCTTCTGGATGTCCTCCCACTGCGCCTGCAGCCGCTCGACATCACGGCGCAGCTCGTCCTCGCTCGCGCCCTCGGCGGCGGTGCGCACGATGACGCCCGCGTCCTCGGGGACGATCTTCTTGAGGATGGTCTTCAGGCGGGCGCGCTCGGTGTCCGGGAGTTTGCGGCTGATCCCCGTCATCGAGCCCTCGGGGACGTACACGAGGTAGCGGCCCGGCAGCGAGACCTGACTGGTCAGGCGCGCGCCCTTGTGCCCGATCGGGTCCTTCGTGACCTGTACGAGGACCGACTGGCCGGACTTGAGGGCGGTCTCGATACGCCGCGGGCCATTCGCCATGCCCAGCGCCTCGAAGTTGACCTCACCGGCGTACAGGACGGCGTTGCGTCCCTTGCCGATGTCGATGAAGGCGGCCTCCATCGACGGCAGTACGTTCTGGACCTTGCCCAGGTAGACATTGCCGACGTACGAGGTCGACTGCTCCTTGTTGACGTAGTGCTCCACGAGCACGTTGTCCTCGAGTACGCCGATCTGCGTACGGTCGCCGTTCTGCCGGACCACCATCACGCGCTCGACGGCCTCGCGGCGGGCCAGGAACTCGGCCTCGGTGATGATCGGCACCCGGCGGCGGCCCTGCTCGCGGCCTTCACGGCGGCGCTGCTTCTTGGCCTCCAGACGGGTCGAGCCCTTGATGGACTGCACCTCGTCGGACGGCTCGGCACTCTTTTCCCGCAGGGGACGGGGCTCGCGGACCTTGACGACCGTGCGCTCAGGGTCGCCGTCGGTCGGCTCGGCCTCGACGGGCGCGTCCCCGGCACGACGCCGACGGCGCCGACGGCGACGGCTGCTGCTGGAACCGCCGGACTCCTCGCGCTCCTCGCGCTGCTCCTGAGCGTCGTCCTCGGCCCGCTCGTCGGTGTCCTCGGTGTCCTCGGTGTCCTGGGAGGCCTGCTCGGAGGCGGTCTCCTCGCTCTCCGAAGCCTCGCCGTCCTGCTCGGCGTTCTCGCCCCGGCGACGCCTGCGGCCACCGCGACGGCGCCGACGACGCGAGCCGGTCTCCTCGGTCTCGTCGCCCTCTTCCTCAGCGGACTCCTCGGCCTCGGGAGTCTCAGCGGGCTCCTCGGCCGCACCCTTGCGGCGACGGCGCCGACGCGGACCGGTCTCCTCCTCGACCGGCTCCGGGGACGCCGTCTCGGCAACGTCCTCGTCCTCGTCCTCCTCGGCCTCGGCAGCGGCGGCGGCTGCCGCGCGCTCCGGCGTCTGGAACATCGGCTCGGTGAACACGGGCGCCTGGAAGACGGCGACAGCGGGCCGCGCGGGCGGCTGCGCGGGCTCTTCTTCCTCGGCCTGCTTCTTCTCCGGGGCCGGCGCGGCAAAGCCTCCGGCCGCCTTACGGGTGGCACGACGCCGCGTACGACGCGGGGCGGCGTCCTCCGCCGGCTCGGGGGTGGCCTCCGGCTCGGGGACGGTGGTCTGGTCGGTCTCGGCAGCGGCCACAGGGGCCTCCCTGCGCTCGTCATGGACAGCGGCCTCGACGGTGGGCTCCGCCGCGGCGGCCTCGGGCGCACCGGCAGGCGCAACGGCACGCCGCGTGGCGCGACGGCGCGCACGGCGCGGGGCGATGTCCTCGGTCTCGGTGGTCTGATCCGGCTCGACTACGGCGGCGGGCTCGGGGGTGGTCTGTGAGGTGTCGGCGGCGGAGGCCGCACTGTCGCCGGCCTCGGCGACCTCGGACGCACCGGCGGGAGCCGAGACGCGACGCGTGGCGCGACGGCGCGTACGCCCGGCGGGCGCGGCCTCACCGACGGTGGGCTCCGCTGCGGCGTCTTCGGTGCCTTCGGCGGCGGTCGCGGCGGGGGCCGCTACCTCGGCAGCCGGGGCCTCGGCGGCAGGCGACTCAGGCGCACCGGCCGACGCGGAAGCGGCGGTCGCGGCGGCGGACTCGGCCGCGGGCTCCGCAGCAGCCGGGGACGAGGCCGGGGCCTCGGCATCGGCCGGCTCAGGCGCAGCGGCCGGTGCGGTGACACGACGCGTCGCGCGTCGGCGCGTACGCCCGGCAGGCGCGGCCTCACCGACGGCAGGCTCGGCGTCGGCAGCCGCGGAGGCGGCCGTCTCGGCAGCGGGCTCCTCGACAGCTGGCGCAGCGGCAGCGACGGCGCTTGCCTCGGGCGCCGCAAGGTCGTCACCCGACACGGAGACGGACGTGGTCACCACGGCCTCCGACGCCTCGGCGGCCTCGGATGCACCGGCGGGGGCGGAAGCACGACGTGTCGCACGACGGCGCGTACGCCCGGCGGGCTTCTCCACGGCAGGGACGGTCTCAGCGGGCACAGTGGTCTCGGTCGGCGCGGACTCCTCCGCGGCCGGAGCGACAGCAGACGCCGCAGCCGCGGCTGCTGTCTCGTCAGCGGTGCTCGCCTCGGGCGCCACCGCCGTCTCCTGAGCAGCCACCGTCTCAGAGGTCGCCGCGATCTCCTCCGGCTCCTCTGCCGCGAGATCGGCAGAACTCACCGGCGGTATGGCCGGTGCCGTGGTCTCGGCCACGGTCGCGGACTCGGACGTCGCCGCGGGCGGCCCCGCGGGGCGGGACGCGGCGCGACGGCGCCGACGCGGCGGCAAAGTGTCGCTGGGGGTGTTGTTCTCGGGACCCTCAGCGGGTTCGTTCGGCTCGAGCATGCGGGTGGATCTCCCGTCAGGCTCCCGGGCGCCGCACCTGGTCCGGCTGTACCGGTGACGTCCGCGGCTCGCGCGATGCGCGGTGCCGCCGTCCGGGGCGCGGGCGCCGCTCGGGAGCTCTCTGTGTTCTGTCTCGCCGGTTCCGTACGCCGTGTTGCGTACGGCCTGGCGAAAGTCTTGTGGTGGGTGCGCTGCCCGACCCAGGTGGCTCCCGAGTACGAGGGCGGCGCTACGACGTCCGTCCTTACGCGGGCCCTTCCTTACGCCGACGCCGTCGCGGCGGCGGTGGCTGCGGCCATGAGTGGGGCGGCTGCCACTGCCTCGCGGTCGGGCGCGAGCGGGTCGGTCACCGTGCCGGTCTCTTCATCGAAAAGCCCCTGCGCCAGCCTGGTCACCGCTGCGGGGACCGGCGGCGCCAGGTCGGCCACAGCTCGGAGACCGGACAGGACGTCGTCGGGTCGTACGGCAGGCGTCACGTGCCGAACAACCAGCCGCAGTATCGCACAAGGCTGGTCGGTCGGCCTATCAGGCTGTGGACTCTGCGTCTCAGGTCCGGCACCCTGCGCCTCCAGGCCCGCGACCGCGGCGCGGGCGTCGAAGGTGCGCATGCCGTTCTTCATCTTGCGCTGGACCTCGACGGTCTCGGCCTTCATGAAGGCGTCGACCGCGTGCTCGGCGTCCGCGAGTGCCACGCCGTCGAGGCGCAGCTCCCAGACGGAGGCCGTGAGCCGGTCGGCGAGACCCGACGTACGGGCCTCGACCGCGTCGACGATGTCGAGCCCGGCAGGCAACGACTCGTCGAGGAGGGCACGCAGCCGCTCGGGATCGCGCGCTTCGGTGAGCGCGATCTCCAGGTACTCGGCCTCGCTGCCCGTGCCGGTGGGTGCGGCATTGGCGTACGACACCTTCGGGTGCGGAGTGAACCCCGCCGAGTACGCCATCGGCACCTCGGCACGGCGCAGCGCACGCTCGAAGGCGCGCTGGAAGTCACGGTGGCTGGTGAACCGGAGGCGGCCGCGCTTGGTGTAGCGCAGGCGTACGCGCTGCACCGCGGGTGCGGGCGGCGGGCCTTCGGGCTGTCGCTTGCCCAGTGGTTCTTCTCCTCGCTGTGAGGCGGTACGTGCTGCATCGCCTCGTGGACGTGCGGTGGACCTCGTCGCCCCCGCGTGAGCGGGAACGGTGGCGGATGACGCCTTCCGGCGTCGCCCCGTCCGGATCATCCCCGCGTCGGCGGGGACAGGTCGTCGCGTCCGGACCTACCCTCCAGAGTACGCGCAGGGAGCACCGTGGGTTCCCGGAGTCCCTTGGACAAGGGCACCGGCTCGGGTTGCGGGGGCGCTCCGAAGAGCATTCGCCGGATGTCGGCCCGGGTCTGCCGCGCGGTCTCGCGAGCGCTGGTCAGGGCCTGTCGGACACTGCGCCCAACGCTGCGCGCGGCCTCGGCGGCGGGCCGCCAGATCGCGTCCCGTACGACGTGTCCGACGGGCGTGAGCACGCTCTTGTACACCCACCGCACCGGCTCCACGAAGATCCACCGGCAGAGCCGCCCCAGGAACCGCCCGACGGCTAGCGACACATACCCGGCGACCCGCCACGCGTGCCCGATCGCCGTGCCGATCTCGCGCGCGACGACGGCGATCGCCCGCCCGACCGGCACGAACACCCAACGCCACAGGGCAACGGCCGGGACGACGAACACCCACCGCAGCAAGGTCCCGACGACCATCGCAACCCAGATCACCCCCGCCCAGACCCCACGCCCAACCCACGTCACACCGGCCCACAGCCCGCCCCCGACCCACGCCAGACCGGTCCACACACCACGAGCGACCCACGTGACACCGGCCCAGACGCCGCGGCACACCCATGTCACGCCCGCCCACACCCCGCGGCACACCCACGTCACACCGGCCCACACCCCCAGGCCGACCCAGGCGATCCCCGCCCACAACCTCAGGGCCACCCACGCCACCCCGGCCGCGACAGCCCGCACCACCCAGGCGATCCCCCGCCCGCTCGGCGCCAGCACCCGCGCGTACAGCCAGCCCGCCGGAACGACCACCAGCACCCGCCACAGCCAGACGCACCCGGCCCCGACCCCCTGCAGCGCCGCCACGATCCCGTGCCCGAGGGGCGTCAGCACCCGTGCGTACAACCACACGCCCGGCACGACGAGCAGCACGTGCCCGAGCCACCCCAGCCCCCGCCCGACGGGCACGACGACGTACCGCCACAGCCCCACCCAAGGCCACACGAACACCAGCTTGGCCAGCCACCCGAGAACGATCACAACCGCCCGCCCGACAGGCGCGAGCACCCACATGACCGCCCGCCCCAGCGGCCGGAACACCGTGTCCCTCAAGAACCGCCCGCTCACCACAAGCGCGTCCCACACCATCCGCACCGGCACAACCAGCACGAGCACCACGATCCGCACGGGTATCCGGATCGCGACCGCGAGACACCCCTCCGGCGCCGCGTCCTGCTGCTGCCCGGTCGCGGGCTTCATCTCGTACTGCCGCGGTGCGGGCGTCACGGCCGGCGGCTTTTCCAGGTCCATGCCGACGAAGACGCATCAGCGCCCCGTACGGATCCAGAACCTCAACTTCCCGCCCCGCTCGTCCTCGAACTCTCCACCATTGGCCTCGATGACCTTCCGGGAACCGACGTTGGTGGTGTCGCAGGTGACGAGGACTCGCTCGAGCCCCAGGGCGCGCGCGTACGGCAGGAGATCGCGCAGCATGGCGGTGGCGTATCCCTTCCGCCGCGCGGTCGGCCGTACCCCGTAGCCGATGTGGCCGCCGTGGTCGCGAAGGTGGGGCGTCAGCCGGTGACGCAGCTGGATACGCCCGAGATAGGTCTCACCGTCCACGTACCAGTACCAGCTGCCGGGCACGAACCCGTCGGGCCGGCGCCCCTCCTCCAGTTCCTCCTCGCGGACGGCGGCGACATAGCGCGCGAACCCGTCCGGCTCGTGCCAGCTGTCGCCGTACACGGCGAGTTCCCGCTTGAGCGTGTCACCGAAGTACTCGTCCTCGGCGAGGTTCTCCTGGACCGCTGCCAGGAAGGAGACACGGAAACGCGGATCAGGGCTGATGAGATGCGGCATTACCGCAGTGTGCCGCGACGCACGAGGACCCGGCCACGGCGTTTCCGCCGGCGGCCGGGCCCTCGCCCCGTCCTACTTGACCACCGTCAGCGGCAGCAGCTTCTTGCCCGTCGGGCCGACCTGGATTGTCGTGTCCATGGCTGGGCGAGCAACTACGTACAACCACCTCGCCAAGGCATGGCGCCAGACGTTGCCTCGATCAGCGAAGCCGCCGGACCCAGACCCCTTCCTCGCGAGCTATCAGCCGGGCCATTGAGGGCCGTAGGGCTGTGCACTCGGTCACTGAGTGTGGTTGACGGTTGGCGGTGGGCGCGCGGTTGCTGTGCTCCGCGGTCTCCAAGACTCGTCCAGGTCGGTCGGGGCAAGGCCCGATTCGTACGGGTCAGGGCGCCCATCTCGGCGCCCGAGACGAGGCGGTGGGCGCTCCACCATGGCCCACCTGTGCCGCGCGTTCAGCGACCGGCATGGTCCTGGCGGAGGAACGCATTCGCATGCCCCGGCCGACGCGGTCTGCCGGGTGGGGTGTCTAGCGCAAGATCCGGAAAGTCAACTAGCATGCGCACGATCCGGCCACAGTCGGGTCGGTCAGGCGATCTTCCCTGGAAGAGCGGGGGCACACTCCGCTGCGAGAACCCCGTTCACCTCTGGGAGGGAATGGTGTCGCAGTCCCGTAGGCTCTCAAGTCGTCCCACTGGCTGGTTTCCATCGGCCACCCACCACAGTGCGTGGCCCATCCGGTTGAGAACCGTTAGCCCCTCGGAGGGCAGTAGTTCACGCCGCGGCAGGGAGATCTAGTGAAAGACGTCGGGTCGGTGCGTACTGCCGTATTCCGGGAAGACGAGTCCAATCCCGGCGACTTCCAGGCCAGCGCGAGCATCGTGCAGGCGGGATTCTTCTCCTGGGAGATCGCCACAGGCGAGGTGAGCTGCGATCCGATCACCCTCGCGCTGCACGGCATGCCCGAGAACGGCCCCTCGGACATCTCGCGCTTCCTGGCCGCGGTACACGAGTCCGATCTGGCCGATGTGCGCGATGCCTTGGGACAGATAGCGCAATCCTGCGGCAACTACCAGATCGAGTACCGCGTCACCTCCGACGGCGGCCAGCTCCGGTCCCTGGAAGCCCGGGGCCGCGTCCTGCCCGGCGCCGACGGGCTGCCGGCCCGTATGGTCGGAGTGGTCATGGACACCACGGCCGTCCATGAACGCCACGAGGCGGAGAAGCGGCGGTTGTACGAGCGCGCCACCCGTGACCGCTGGATGCGGGAGCTGACCGCGGCCCTGGCCGCCGCGGTGACGGTCAAGGACATCATGGCCGCTGCACAGGCAGGATTGCGTACCTTCGGAGCGGAGGCGCTGGCGGTGATCGCCCCGGAGGGGAACCGGTTGACCGTCGTCGCCTCGTGCGCCGAGGACGAGCAGGGTGAGGACTCCCTGCGAGTCCTCGACGCCACGGCCCGCACACTCGTGGAGGAGTCACTCGACCGCAGGGGGCCCGTTCTCATCGGCTCCGCGGACGCACTGATCACCGCTTATCCGCATCTGGCACCGCTCGCGCAGTCGACTGCACAGGCGTGGGCGGCACTGCCGCTCACGGACTCACATGGCCGTGTCAGTTCCTGCCTCGCCAGTTTCCCCGAGCCTCAGGAATTCCTGCCCGAGGAGCGGGCCCTCCTGGTCGCCACCATGGGACTGCTCGCCCAGTCACTGGAGCGGGCCGGCATGTACGAGTCGGAACACGCACTCGCCACCGAGCTCCAGCGTGGCATGCTGCCGCGCGGGCCGCTCACGGCGCCGGGTGTCACCATCGCCGCCCGCTACCAGGCCGCCACCTCCGGCATGTGGATCGGTGGCGACTGGTACGACGCCATCAGCCTGCCCGACGGCGGCGTGGCTCTGGTCATAGGAGATGTGCAGGGACACAGCGTGCACGCCGCGTCTCTCATGGGGCGGCTGCGTACCGCCGTGCATGCCTACGCGAACGAAGGGCACCCGCCCGCGGCCGTCCTGGAACGCACCAACCGCCTGCTGGCCGAGCTGAACACCGACCCGGACAGGGCCCTGTTCGCCACATGCTGTTACCTGGCACTCAACCCCTCCGACGGAACGCTCCAGGTCTGCCGGGCGGGTCATCCGGCCCCAGCGCTGATCACGCCCCGCAAGCCGCCGCGCCTCCTGGAGGTCCCCGGCGGTCTCCCCCTGGGGATCGACCGAGAGCAGCGGTACCCGACCACCCGCCTGCGCATCGCTCCCGGCAGCGTGCTCGCGCTGACCACCGACGGCCTGCTCGAGGCCGTGAACAAGGACATCGACCAGGGCTACGAGAGGTTTCTCCGGGGTCTGCGAGGCGCTCCCACGGCGGACCTGGAGACCGTTGTCGACGACCTCCTCGCCGGTACGCAGAAGGCTCACGGCCTGGGCGACGACGTCGCTCTGCTCCTGGCTCGTCTGAACCGGCCCGTCCGCCGCCGCTGACCCGGTCCTGACCCGGCCTGTTCACAACAGGCTTGGATCGCTGGGTACTTGCATCAGCGGCCGACCGAATTCGCCCGGTCTGTGATGCTGCCCCGCGCAGGGCAATGAGCACCGAAGAAACGAGACCTCTGTCGAACGCCGTCTGCAGGCAGGGTAATTTACGTCGGTGGCTGGAACTGTCCGGTCATACTCCATGCGTGCCTTGGGCATGCCGCATCGGCAATGTCGCTGGATGTCGCGAATGGCAGAGATTTACCGAGAAGCGAGCTGACGTATGGACAATTTCCGGATTCCGGACCTCTACATACCCGTACCGGCAGCGCTCAATCCGGAACTCCAGGAGGCCACGGCGGCCGCTGACGCGTGGCTGGACGAGTTCGGTCTGGTGCCCACCGAGGAGGCACGTCAGCATGTGCAACGCACTCGTGTGGACCGGCTCACCGCGTGGTTGTGCCCGAACGCCTCACGGGAAGCGCTGACGCTGATCACCCAGTGGAACGCATGGCTGTTCCAGTTGGACGACCAGTTCGACGACGACCCGGTGCGCGGTTACCAGCCAGCGCGGTGGCGGGAGGCGTTCGGGCCGCTGTTCGCCGTCTTCGACGGAACCGTTACGGCTGGGCGACTGGCGCGTTCCCTGGCCGATCTGTGGCGCCGTACGACGGCTGTCCGTTCTTCCATATGGCAGCGAAGATTTGTCCCGCACCTGTTGTGGTATTTCGACAGCTATCGGGCCGAGATGATTCATCGAGAGGAAGGGCGCGTACCTGGCCTGCAGCAATATCTCACCCACCGCCGCGCATCGTTCGCGTTCGACGCCGTCCTGGACCTGATGGAAATCGGTACCGGTGTGGACCTGTCCGACCAACTGCACGCGAACCCGGCCTTCGCGGACATGCGGGAGGCGGTGATCTACGCGAATGCCTGCATCAACGACCTCTACTCGCTGCCCAAGGAACTCGCGCATGACTATGCGTTCAATGCCGTCACGGTGATCGGCCATCATCACCGGTGCAGCCTCCAGGAGGCGGCGGAGCGAGTGGCCGTAATGCAGGCCGGATACGTCCAGCGCATCCTCGATCTCGAGCAGGTCCTGCCCGGGCGGCTGACGCGTTCCGGCCTCGCCGACGTCGTCGTCGACGACGCGCTGCGCTGTGTCAGAGACTTCCACGCGCTCACCGCTGGGAACATCGCTTGGTCGAAGGAGACCGGGCGCTATGCGGAGATCGAGGCCAAACCGACCTATCTGGCGGATCTGTTCACTCCGTAGGCCCCGGCCATCGCCCAAGTGCGCCGCAGCCCGCGGCCGTGGCCGGGAAACGCCCCAGCGCTGCCCTGTGTCAGAACGCGCCGACGAACGCCATCCCGACTCCCGCACGGGAGGCTGCCGCCGCCTGGTCGGTGCGTCCACCCGCTCCAGCGCGGCGACAACCTCGTCCTCGGTCACCCCGCCGGCGCACCGACGACGCGCCGCAACGCCTCACTCACGTCAGTGAGCGTGTCCGCTGGTCGCAGCCGCACCGTTCTTGACCGTCAGCGGCAGCAGCTTCCTGCCCGTCGGGCCGATCTGAATGGTCGTGTCCATGGCCGGTCGGACCAGCACCGCGAAAGCCGTCGAGCGTGGGCCGCCGCATGCACATGCCAACGGTGCTCCCGTCATGGGGCGGGTCAGACGTGCTACGGGCGACGCTTGGACCAATCGGGAGACACGTTCACCGTGCCGCCATCCCCCGGACTTCGGGCGCCGCCGCCCTGAACAGCACCGCAAGGAGCAGCCAGGTCAGCAGTCCGAATACGAGCGCTCCGCTCGCCCCGAAGTTCGGGAATCGCTCATCGACGTTTGTCGTGATCACGTACGACGTCACGAGCCAGCCAAGCGCCCAGGCAGGCGGGTTCGCAATCCCCCACCACAACGCGCCAGGGATTCGGCGTCGTGCGAGCACCAGCGCCTGCAACGCCCCTACACCGACGCCGGTCACGGCACCGATGAGGACGACGTCTCCTCGATCGATTCCATAGTCGGCCAGAGCCGCTCCTGCGGCCAGGCCCACGGCCATTCCCACACTCGTCGCCGGGATCCAGAGCCAGGAGACCCACTGCCGCAAAGCGAACCACTCCGCCGCTCCGATGATTGCGCCCGCGATGAGACCAGCAGCGAGCGCAGCTCCCACGGAATCGACTCCGCCAACGACGAGGTCTGCGACAAGTCCCCCGATTGGGAAGCCGACCAGGATCGCCACCGGCCAAAGCCACATACCGCGCGCGGTACTCGTCCAGTCGCCCTGAGCATCCATGATCCTGCCTCCTCTCTCTGTAATCAGTCTCCGCCTTCGGGGCGGAACGCACTCCCGGTTCGTATGGCCAGCCCAAGTGGACAGCGCGGATCGCGCGCACGACCCTGATATTGGGCGATCTCGATGCGGCCGTGCTGGCGCAGGGACTTCTCGCCAGGGAGGCGGCTCGCATCGCGGCATCAGCGGGGCGCCCGCTTGCCGCTCGATCGCGGCTAGCTGGCAGGTCAGCGCAGCTGCCTCCCCTGCCGCCACCGCGGGGAAAAAACCGCCTTCTCGCTGACGGCGTGCGGACTGCGCCAGAGTTCTTTCGGGACTCAGGCGACAACCACCGAGTACAGCTCTCTCCCAGGCCGCCAAGCCTCAGACCCACTTCCACCTCGGAATGGACAGTCGTCGAGCCCCCAGGAGGCGGCAGAGGCGTTCTCGGCGCCTCCTGCACGATCCGCTCCCGCCCGCGCTGGGCCCCGAGCGCCTTGAGGACGGCAGCCGCCTCTTCCTCGCTGCCGTCCCCCAGGACCTCCACCATGCGCAGCAACGCCTCACTCACGTCAGTGAGTGTGTCCGCTGGTCGTGGCGTCCTTCTTGACCGTCAGCGGCAGCAGCTTCTTCCCGCTGTTACTTACTTGTGGCCAAGTGTCCATCTGCGGGCACACCCCGCAGTCAAAGCACGGCGTCCAGCGGCAGTCCTCGACCTCCGTCTCGTCGAGGGCGTCCTGCCAGTCCTCCCAGAGCCAGTCCTTGTCGAGGCCGGAGTCGAGGTGGTCCCAGGGGAGGACCTCCTCGTACGTACGCTCGCGGGTGGTGTACCAGTCGACGTCCACGCCGTACGCGGGCAGCGTTTTGTCTGCGCACTGCATCCAGCGGTCGTACGAGAAGTGCTCACGCCAGCCGTCGAAGCGGCCGCCGTCCTCGTAGACGGCGCGGATGACGGCGCCGATGCGGCGGTCGCCGCGCGAGAGCAGGCCTTCGACGATGCCCGGCTTGCCGTCGTGGTAGCGGAAGCCGATGGAACGGCCGTACTTCTTGTCGCCGCGGATCTTGTCGCGGAGCTTTTCCAGACGGGCGTCCGTCTCCTCGGCCGACAGTTGCGGGGCCCACTGGAAGGGGGTGTGGGGCTTGGGGACGAAGCCGCCGATCGACACCGTACAGCGGATGTCGTTCTGGCCCGAGACCTCGCGGCCCTTCTGGATCACGCGGGTCGCCATGTCGGCGATCTGGAGGACGTCGTCGTCGGTCTCCGTCGGCAGGCCGCACATGAAGTAGAGCTTCACCTGGCGCCAGCCGTTGCCATAGGCGGTGGCGACCGTGCGGATCAGGTCCTCCTCCGAGACCATCTTGTTGATGACCTTGCGGATGCGTTCCGAACCGCCTTCGGGCGCGAAGGTCAGGCCCGACCTGCGGCCGTTGCGCGTCAACTCGTTCGCCAGGTCGATGTTGAAGGCGTCGACCCGGGTGGACGGCAGCGACAGGCCGACCTTGTCCTCCTCGTACCGGTCGGCCAGGCCCTTGGCGATGTCGCCGATCTCGCTGTGGTCCGCCGACGACAACGACAGGAGACCGACCTCCTCGAAGCCGGTCGCCTTCAGGCCCTTGTCGACCATCTCGCCGATACCCGTGATCGAGCGCTCGCGCACCGGGCGCGTGATCATGCCCGCCTGGCAGAAGCGGCAGCCGCGCGTACAGCCGCGGAAGATCTCCACCGACATACGCTCATGGACCGTCTCCGCGAGCGGGACAAGCGGCTGCTTCGGGTACGGCCACTCGTCCAGGTCCATGACCGTGTGCTTGGACACCCGCCACGGGACACCGGACTTGTTCGGTACGACCCGTCCGATACGGCCGTCCGGCAGGTACTCCACGTCGTAGAACGCCGGGATGTAGACGTTGCCGGTCTTAGCGAGGCGGAACAGGACCTCCTCGCGGCCGCCCGGCCGCCCCTCCGCCTTCCACGCGCGAATGATCTCCGTCATGTCGAGCACGGCCTGCTCGCCGTCGCCGATGATCGCCGCGTCGAGGAAGTCGGCGATCGGCTCGGGGTTGAAGGCGGCGTGACCTCCGGCGAGCACGATCGGGTCGTCGAGGCCCCGGTCCTTCGATTCCAGCGGGATGCCCGCGAGGTCCAGGGCAGTCAGCATGTTCGTGTAGCCGAGCTCCGTGGAGAAGCTGAGCCCGAGCACGTCGAAGGCGCGAACCGGGCGGTGGCTGTCCACCGTGAACTGCGGGACGCCGTGCTCCCGCATCAGCTCCTCGAGGTCCGGCCACACGCTGTACGTGCGCTCGGCGAGTACGCCCTCGCGCTCGTTGAGCACCTCGTAGAGGATCTGCACGCCCTGGTTGGGGAGTCCGACCTCGTACGCGTCGGGGTACATGAGCGCCCAGCGGACGTCGGAGCTGTCCCAGTCCTTGACGGTGGAGTTGAGCTCACCGCCTACGTACTGGATCGGCTTCTGCACGTGCGGCAGCAGGGCCTCGAGCTGTGGGAAGACCGACTCGACAGACATCGTGGTGGGGACCTTCGTGAGCTGACAGGGGGGACCCTCAAGACTAACGCGTCCCCACGAGCCCCCGGGCCGCCGCGAAGATCGCCTCCCAGGCCTCCGGCAGCGCCCGCTCGACGTCCGCCGCGCGCTGCTCCTCCCTGCCGTAGAGCACCCCGTACGTGAAGGAACTCTCGCCCGCCGCGTGCGCCTGGGTGGCGAGGTCGCGCAGGCAGAGGCGGGTCATCACGCTGTCCTGGTGGTCGCCGAGGAGGCCCTGGAGGGACTTCATCGATCTGACCAGGTCGACGGCGGTCTCGCCGAGCGCCTTGGTGGCTGCCTCCGCCGCGTACCGCGTGCGCTTGGCCTTCTTGCGGGCCTCGTGGATCGCCAGGTCGCGGTCCGTGCCGGGGGGTGCGTCGACGGCATCGACGACCAGGGCGGACAGCTTCGCGAAGTCGCTGCGGACGGCCTTGCCGATCACCCTGTCGGGCGGGCCCGCGGCGGCCTTGAGGAGCGGCGGTCCGGCGACCAGGGAGTCGAGGGTGGCAAGCAGGTCCAGGTACCGCTTTCCGTCCAGTACCGCGATCAGCCGGCGGCGCGAACCGCCGCGCCGGGCGTGCGACCAGGTGCGCAGGCGAGTGCGGACGGGGCCCGCGAACAGGGGGCGCGGCAGCTCGTCGAGAGCCGCCGTCAGCCGCTCGGTCAGCACCTCCTGGTCGCGGTCGACGCCCAACTCCCCGGCCAGCCACTTGAGTTCATCACCGATCGGGTCGGTGACGGCCCGGTCCAGGACCTTCCCGTACGAGCGGAAGCTGCTGCGCAGCCGGCGGGTGGCGACGCGCATCCGGTGCACGGAGTCGAATACGTCGCGCCGTACGGCCGGGTCGAGTTCGACGATCGCGTCCCGCTGGGCGCGTATGTACGCGAGGACGTGATCGCCCGCGGTGGGCGGCTCGGGTTCCTGGATGACGACGGGCTCGGTGACGGCGGCCTTGGACTTCTTGCGACCGGCCTGCTTGGCCTGCTTGGTCTGCTTGGTCTGCTTGGCAGACCCGGCCTTCCCAGCCGTCCCGGCCTTCCCGGCCTCGACCGGTTCCCCGGTCTCCACCAGCGCTCTGGCCAGTTTGGAGGCGGACTTGGAGCGGCTGATCCCGGCCTTGCGGAGCTTCTTCTCGACCTTGTCGAGGAAGGCGGGGTCGCCGTCGTCGGCCAGCTCCACCTCGATCTCGGTCCAGTCGGTGCTCCCGTCGCCGCCGCTGAGCCGCTCGGCGTGTACGCGGTCGACGCTGACCTCGGCGAGCAGACCGCCGGAGGCGTCGACGAGGTGGCTGACGTCGCGCGCGGACTGGAGCCGTACGAGGGGGAGCAGTTCGGCGTCGCGTACTCGGGAGCGGACGAGTCCGGCGAGGCTGCGGGGCAGGGCGTCGGACAGCGGGGCGCGGATCTCGTCGCGTACGCCGTCGGAGACCGGCAGCTTCAGATGCCAGCCCGCGTCATCGCCTCCCGTACGGCGGCGCAGTGTGATGGACGCCGCGGCGAGCCGCTGGTCGGCCGTGTCGTAGTACGTCGCGTCGAGTTCGGCGAGGCCCTTGTCCATGACGCTCGCGACACCGCTCACGCCGCTCAGATCGGGAAGCCCCGCACGGTCACCGGCTTCGTACTTGCGCTCGATCTCCCGCTTTGTGTCCGCCATGGACTGAATCTAGTCACGATTCCGCATCGCGGGCAGCCCTCAAAGGGCATGTACTCGCCATCTGAGAAACATTTAACGTTCTCATGGACGTTACCTGCCTAGTCGGGTGCGCTACCGCGCCCCTGAGGAGGCCGCAGGCCTCTTAGGGGCGCGGGGCTGTGACAATTGCGGCTCCGCCGCGATGGGGGTACCCCCGCTCATGGGGTCCCCCGCTCGAGCGAAGCCGAGAGTGGGGAGAAGCCGGGAGTGGGGGGAGCGACCAGCCACAACGAACCCGCAGCTTCGAACCGCCCCTCCCAGCGGAGCGCCTACGCCGACATGGGCCGCTGCACCCGGATCGACTGCAGCAACCCCACAGCCACCCACACCGCGAACATCGACGACCCCCCGTACGACACGAAGGGCAGCGGCAGTCCGGCCACCGGCATGATCCCCAGCGTCATGCCCACGTTCTCGAAGGACTGGAACCCGAACCAGGCGATGATCCCGGCGGCGACGATCGTGCCGTACAGCTCGGTCGTCTCGCGGGCGATACGGCAGGCGCGCCACAGGACGATGCCCAGCAACAGGATGATCAAGCCGGCGCCGATGAAGCCCAACTCCTCGCCCGCGACCGTGAAGACGAAGTCGGTCTGCTGTTCGGGGACGAACTGGCCGGTGGTCTGCGAGCCGTTGCCCAGCCCGGTGCCGAACAGTCCGCCCGAACCGATCGCGATGCGGGCCTGGTTGGTGTTGTAGCCGACGCCGGCCGGGTCGAGTTCGGGGTTGGCGAAGGCGGCGAAGCGGTTGATCTGGTACTCGTCGAGGATCCCGAGCTGCCAGACCGCGATCGCGCCCGCGGCACCCGTGCCCATGAGGCCGAACACCCAGCGGTTGGAGGCGCCGGAGGCGAGCAGTACGCCGAGCACGACCATGACCATGACCATGACCGAGCCGAGGTCGGGCATGAGCAGGACGATCAGTATCGGTACGGTGGCCAGGCCCAGGGACTGCAGGACCGTGCGATGGTCGGGGTAGGGCTTGTCACCTGCGTCGACCCGCGCGGCCAGCAGCATCGCCATACCGAGGATGATCGTGATCTTCACGAACTCGGAGGGCTGCAGCGAGAATCCGCCGGGCAGCTTGATCCACGCGTGCGAGCCGTTGATCGTGGCGCCGAGCGGGGTCAGCACCAGCAGGATCAGGAACACCGAGATGCCGTACAGGATCGGCACGGCCCCACGCAGCGTGCGATGGCCGAGCCAGACGGTGCCAATCATCAGGGCGAAGCCGATGCCCGTGTTGAGCAGGTGGCGGAACAGGAAGTAGTACGGGTCGCCCTGGTTGAGCTCGGTGCGGTTGCGGGTCGCCGAGTGGACGAGGGCCGCGCCGATCACGGAGAGGGCGATGGCCGAGAGCAGTATCGGCCAGTCGAGGCGGCGCGCCAGCGAGTCGCGGGCGAACAGGCGTGCCCAGGTGGAGCGTTGGGGCCCGTAGCCGGAGACGGAGAAGCCGTTGGCGCCGGTCATGTGGTGCTCCTCCGCCTCTTCCTGCGGCGGTCGGTGCCCGGTCGGGCATCGCGCCGTCGGGTGTCGCGGTTGGTGCCGGTGTTCGGCGAGGGCGCCGTGGCGGCCGGGTCGTCACCGGTCGCCGCCTGCTGGCTCTCGGCCGCCTGCTCCTCCTGCGGCACATACTTCTTGATCTTCGGGGCGTCGATCGAACCGTCCGGCTGGATCTTCGGCAGGCTCTTCTGCGGCTCGGGCAGCAGGGCCTTCTTCCTGTCGATCTTGCCGTCGTCGGAGACGCCGTACAGCGCGTCGTAGATGTTGCGCACGGCGGGGCCGGAGGCGCCGGAGCCCGTACCACCCTGGGAGATGGTCATGATGACGGTGTAGTCCTCGGTGTACGTGGTGAACCACGAGGTGGTCTGCTTGCCATAGACCTCGGCGGTACCCGTCTTGGCGTGCATCGGGATCTTGTCCTGCGGCCAGCCGACATCGGCGAAGCGCCAGGCGGCCGTACCGCGGGTGGCGACTCCCTCGAGGGCTTGGTCTATCTCGCTGAGCGTCTGCTTCGACATCGGCAGCTTGCCGTGCGGCTTCGGGGCGATCTCCTGGACGCTCTTGCCGTCGGCGCTGACGATCGCCTTGCCGACGGTCGGGTCGTACAAGGTGCCGCCGTTGGAGATCGCCGAGTAGATGGTGGCCATCTGGATCGGGGTGACGAGGGTGTCGCCCTGGCCGATGGAGTAGTTGACGGAGTCACCGGCGCGCAGCCTGTTGCCTTCGAGGCAGTTCTCGTACGCGATGCGCTCGGCGTAGTCGCCGTTCTTCTTGCCGGTCTTGCACCAGGAGTCCTTGTTGGCCTTCCAGTAGGCCTGCTTCCACTGGCGGTCGGGGACACGCCCTGTGACCTCGTTCGGCAGGTCGATGCCGGTCTCCTTGCCGAGGCCGAACTGGTGCGCCGTCTTGTAGAACCAGTCCTTGGCGTTCTTCTTCGGCTTGTTGCCGCCGTCCCGCTTCCACTCCTCGTGGGAGAGCCGGTAGAAGACGGTGTCGCAGGAGACCTCGAGCGCGCGGCCCAGCGAGATCGGGCCGTACCCCTTGGACTCGAAGTTCTTGAAGACCTGGCTGCCGATGTTGTACGAGCTGGAGCACTGGTACGGGCCGTCGAAGGAGTAGCCGGCCTTGATCGCGGCGGCCGTCGGGATGACCTTGAAGACGGAGCCGGGGGCGGACTGGCCCTGGATCGCCCGGTTCAGCAGCGGGTAGTTGGACTTCTTGCCGGTGAGGCGCGCGTAGTCCTTGGCGGAGATGCCGCCGACCCAGGCGTTCGGGTCGTACGCCGGGTTGGACGCCATGGAGACGATGCGGCCCGTCTTGGACTCCATCACCACGACGGCGCCGGAGTCCGCCTTGTAGTTTTCGCCGGTGTTCTTGTCGAACTCCTTGCGGGCGTCCTTCATCGCCTTGTTCAGCTCGTACTCGGCGACGCGCTGGACGCGGGCGTCGATGCTGGTGACGAGGTTGGCGCCGGGCTCGGCCGGGTCGCTCTGGGCCTCGCCCATGACGCGGCCGAGGTTGTCGACCTCGTAGCGGGTGACGCCGGCCTTGCCGCGCAGCTGCCGGTCGTACTGGCGCTCCAGGCCCGAGCGGCCGACCATGTCGGAGCGCAGGTACGGGGAGTTGGTGTCCTCGGCTTTGGTGATCTCCTCGTCCGTGACGGGCGAGAGATAGCCGAGCACCTGCGCGGTGTTGGCGTCGCCGGGGCTCGCGTAGCGGCGTACGGCCTGGGGTTCGGCGGTGATGCCGGGGAAGTCCTCGGAGCGTTCACGGATCTGGAGGGCCTGCTTGGCGGTGGCCTCGTCGGTGATGGGGATCGGCTGGTAGGGCGAGCCGTTCCAGCAGGGCTGCGGCGTCTTGGAGTCGCACAGCCGCACCTTGTCCATGACGTCCTTGGGCTTCATGCCGAGGACACCGGCGAGCTTGGTGAGCACCGCCTCGCCGTCGTCGTTCATCTTCAGCAGATCGGTACGCGAGGCGGAGACCACGAGCCGCGTCTCGTTGTCGGCGATCGGCACGCCGCGCGCGTCGAGAATCGACCCGCGCACGGCCGGGCTCACGACCTGCTGAACGTGGTTCCCGGACGCTTCCTTGGCGTAGGCGTCGCCTTCGCGGATCTGGAGGTACCAGAGGCGTCCGCCGAGGGTGGCGAGGAGGGAGAAGACGAGAATCTGGATGACAACGAGCCGAATCTGGACGCGTGGGGTCCGCCCGGTCTCGGGGATGTTGGTCACTGCTGCTTCCCCCTCTCAGTGCGTGTATGTGTCATATACGACGGACCTGTGAGACCACCGAGGTGAGACGGACCCGCCAACTTCCGCTGCGCTCACAGCCGCTTGACCCCCTTGATGCGTCCGGCCCGGGCCACCCGGTTCTTCACGGACTTCATCCGGAGCCCGCCCGCGGACTTCATCCGGAGCCCGCCCGCGGACTTCGTACGGAGCCCGCCCTGGGACTTCGTACGGAGCCCACCACGCTGACCGCCGAGGCGCAGCCCCGTGCCGCCGGAGGAGGACAGCCAGCCGGAGGAGACGTCGCTCGCCTTGGCGGAGGTGGCCTCGGCGAGTGGGTCGTTGTCGGCGCGGCGCGCCAGCGCCATGATCCCGGGCACCACGAAGGGCGCGAGCAGCAGGTCGTACAACGCGGCCGTGAACAGCAGACTGCCCAGGCCCACATGACGCGCGGCGGTGTCACCGACGAGGGCCCCGACTCCCGCGTACAGGAGCGTGGATCCGATCGCCGAGGCGACGACCACGACCATCGGGCCGGTCGCGGATCTGATCTGGCCGTTGTCGGGCTTGGCGAGCCCCGCGAGGTAGCCGATGACGCACAGCACGAGCGCGTAGCGCCCGGCGGCGTGGTCGGCGGGTGGCGCGAGGTCGACGAGCAGTCCGGCGCCGAAGCCGACGAGGGCGCCGCCGACATGGCCGTACACCAGGGCGAGGCCGAGGACGGTGAGCAGCAGCAAGTCCGGTACTGCGCCCGGGAGTTGGAGGCGGGCGAGGATGGTCACCTGGACCACCAGGGCGACGATCACCAAGGTGGCGGAGAGCAGCATTCGGTTGAAGCGCATACGGTTCAGCTCCTACTGCTCTTGCTGCTGTTGGGGCAGGCCGTCGGCGGGCGCTCCGGCCGAGGGGGTGACCGTCACGGTCACCGTCGGCCTGGGGGTCGGCTTGGGTTTGGGCGGCAGCACCTGGTCGCGCGGGTCCCTGGGCGGGGCCTGGGTGACCACGCCGACGACATCGAGCTTGCTGAAACCGACGTACGGCTCGACGTAGATGGTGCGGGTCAGATCGCCGCCGGAGGGGTCGACGCGGGAGACGACACCGACGGGGACACCGGGAACGAACGGCTTGTCGGCCTGGGACCCGAAGGTGACGAGACGGTCCCCCTTCTTGATCTTGGCCTTGCCGTTGAGCATCTCCACACGCAGCGGCCGGTCGCCCTGGCCGGAGGCGAAGCCGAGTTCGTCGGTGGACTCCATGCGCGCACCGACCGTGAAGTCCGGGTCGCTGGCGAGGAGCACGGTGGCGGTGTTGGGCCCGACAGTCGTCACCCGCCCGACGAGCCCATCCCCGTTCAGGACGGTCATGTCGCGCTGGATGCCGTCGTTCGCGCCGACGTCGATGGTGACGGTCCAGGAGAAGCCCTGGGCCGCTCCTATCGCGATGACCTCGGCTCCCTTGATGCCGTACTGCCCGGCGCCCGCCGTCTTGAGGATCTTGTCGAGCTGCTTCAGCCGGCTGCGGTTACGGTCGTCGCTGCCCAGCTTCGCCTTCAACGCGGCGTTGTCCCGCTCCAGTTGGGCGATACGGTCGTGCCGGTCGCCGGAGTCGCGGACCGCTGCGATCGCGTTGCCGACGGGGTCGACCGCGGAGGACACCCCGTTCTCGATCGGGCCGAAGACCGTGGCGGCGGCCGAGCGGGCCCCGTCGACGGGCGAGTCCTCACCGCCGCGGATGTCCACCGTGATCAAAGCGAACGCGATGGCGATCAGCAGCACCAGGAGCAGCCGGCTCTCTCGTGTGTCCCTCACGTGCGGCGGCCGTGCCTTCCTCGTCGGATTCGTGTGGGGCTCCCCTCGGCCGGGGCGCTATGGGGGAGCTTATGCCTCTATATCAACGCTCCGCCGCACGAGAAGAGATCGTCTCGTACGGCGGAATCGAAGAGTTGCGTCATCTGCGGGGCTGGGCGTCGAGCACCTGCTGGAGCGCCTCGAACTCCTCCACGCACTTGCCGGAACCGAGCGCCACACTGTCCAGCGGGTCCTCGGCGATATGGATCGGCATGCCGGTCTCGCGCCGCAGCCGCTCGTCGAGCCCTCGCAGCAACGCGCCGCCGCCGGTGAGAACGATCCCGCGGTCCATGACGTCACCGGACAACTCCGGAGGACACTTGTCGAGCGTGGTCTTGACCGCGTCGACGATCGCGTTGACCGGCTCCTCGATCGCCTTGCGCACTTCGGCGGCGGAGATGACGACGGTCTTCGGCAGACCGGAGACCAGGTCCCGGCCGCGGATTTCGGTGTGCTCGTCAGCGTCGAGGTCGTACGCCGAGCCGATGGTGATCTTGATCTGCTCGGCCGTCCGTTCACCAAGAAGCAGGCTGTACTCCTTCTTGATGTGCTGGATGATCGCGTTGTCCAGTTCGTCGCCCGCGACGCGGATGGACTGCGCCGTGACGATTCCGCCGAGCGAGATGACCGCGACCTCGGTGGTGCCGCCGCCGATGTCCACCACCATGTTGCCCGTGGCCTCGTGGACCGGCAGTCCGGAGCCGATGGCCGCAGCCATCGGCTCCTCGATGATGTGCACCTGGCGGGCGCCGGCCTGCGAGGAAGCCTCGATGACGGCGCGCCGCTCAACGCCCGTGATCCCGGAGGGCACACAGACGACAACACGAGGACGGGCGAGATACCGCCGCTTGTGGATCTTCAGAATGAAGTAGCGGAGCATCCGCTCGGTGATCTCGAAGTCTGCGATGACACCGTCCTTCAGCGGACGCACGGCGACGATGTTGCCGGGAGTCCGGCCGATCATCTTCTTCGCTTCGGCACCCACCGCGAGGATGCCACCGGTGTTGGTGTTGATCGCGACGACGGACGGCTCGTTGAGTACGATCCCTCGACCCCTGACGTACACCAGCGTGTTGGCGGTCCCGAGGTCGACAGCCATGTCACGGCCGATGAACGACATTGAGTTCCCCATCAGGATTCGTCTGGCCTTCCCAAGTGGAGCTTTTGATGGCTTGTTAGGTCGGCGAGGGTGAGCGCTGTGACGTGAAGGCTTCCATCGTAGTCTCGCCTGCACCGAACACCGCGCGAGGGTCTTCGCCATTGTCAGCAGATGATGTGCCGCCTCGCTTGTGGAGACGAGCCAATGGAGGCATGCGTTCCCCCGATCGCCACGCATATGCCAGGCCCCGCCGCTTTTCTGCGGCAGGACCTGGTCAGATACGGCTCAGGGTTGACGCATCGTCAGAAAATCTTCGCGTACGCCGGGTGGGTGTGCCGTGTCGCGAGCAGACGCGGTCGGGTGTCGGCGATCAAGCCAGACCGGGGAAGAAGATCTTCATCTCGCGCTCGGCGGACTCCTCGGAGTCCGAGGCGTGGATCAGGTTCTCGCGGACGATCACACCGAAGTCGCCGCGAATGGAACCAGGAGCCGCAGCGATGGGGTCCGTAGGCCCCGCGAGCGCACGCACACCCTCGATGACCCGCTCCCCCTCGACGACCAGAGCGACAACGGGCCCGGAGGCCATAAAGTCGACCAGAGGCTCGTAGAAGGGCTTGCCCTTGTGCTCGCCGTAATGGAGCTCCAGCGTCTCCTGATCCAGGTTCCGCAACTCCAGCGCGGTGATCTGCCAGCCGGCCTTGCGCTCAATACGGCTGATGATCTCGCCGGTCAGGCCACGACGAACAGCATCGGGCTTGAGAAGGACGAGGGTGCGCTGGCTCACGTGGGATCTCCTTCGGCAACAGGTGTACGGATTCACAGAGATTACAGGGAGCCGGGCCCCTTTAGGGGCGCGGGGAACTGCGCGACCAGCCACGACGGATCCGCACCCGACATACGACCCTGCTTCTGCTTGCGCGGGCCTGGGGGCGCAGCCTCTCAGTCGGGAAGGGGCGGGGGTGGGAAAGCCCGCCGCAGGCGCCTACGCCGCTTTACTCTCCGCATCAGCCTGCGCAGCAAACCGCGCCTTGGCCTCATCCACCTTCCGCCCATAGTGCACCGAAGCCCACCACAGCGCAGCGAAGATCGCCCCCATGAAGAACATCGTCGGCACGACAAACCCGGACGCGATCAACGCAATCTGCAGCGCCCACCCCAGCTGAACACCCCCCGGCCGCGTCACCACACCACACAGCAGCAGACACAGCAGCATCGCAACGCCACTCACCGTCCACACCGTGGTCATGGACAGATCGGGATCCTTCATCGCGACAAGCCCGGCAAAGCCGATCACGAAGAACTCACCGATCAGCGTCGAAGCACAGAGCGTACGCACAGCTCAGCCCCTCCCCAACAGCAGCCGGGCCTCACCCACGGTGATCACGGAACCGGTGACGAGAACGCCCCCACCCGCATACTCACCCTCCTCCTCGGCCAGGGTGATCGCGGCCTCCAGAGCGTCATCGAGCCGCGGCTCCACCTGAACCCGCTCCTCACCGAACACCTCCACGGCCAGCGCGGCCAGCGCATCCGCGTCCATCGCCCGATGGCTGGAGTTCTGCGTGATCACCACCTCGGCGAAGATCGGCTCGAAGGCCTCCAGCAGACCTCGTACGTTCTTGTCGCCGCTCATACCGACGACCCCGATCAGCCGGCTGAAGTCGAACACCTCGCTGACACCCTCGGCGGTCGCCCTGGCACCCGCCGGATTGTGCGCGGCATCCAGCACCACGGTCGGCGACCGCCGCACGACCTCCATCCGCCCCGGCGCGGCAACCGCCGCGAAGGCCTTGCGCACCGTGTCGATATCGAGCCGATCGGCCCGCGCCGCGCCCACACCGAAGAACGCCTCCACCGCGGCGAGCGCGACGGCCGCGTTGTGCGCCTGGTACGCGCCGTGCACCGGCAGGAACACCTCTTCGTACTCCCCGCCGAGCCCGCGCAAGGTCAACAGCTGCCCGCCGACAGCCAGTTGACGCGATACGACGCCGAACTCCAGCCCCTCGCGGGCGACCGTCGCATCGACCTCGACGGCCTTCTTCAACATCACCTGCGCCGCGTCGACCGGCTGCTGCGCCAGAATCACGGTCGCGCCCTGCTTGACGATGCCCGCCTTCTCGATGGCGATCTCGCCGGGCGTGGTGCCCAGCCGGTCCGTGTGGTCCAGATCGATGGGGGTCACCACGGCGACATCACCGTCGATCACATTCGTGGCGTCCCAGCTGCCGCCCATGCCCACCTCGACGACGGCCACATCGACCGGCGCGTCGGCGAACGCCGCGTACGCCATCCCCGTCAGCACCTCGAAGAAGGACAGCCGGAACTCCTGCTGTCCGTCCACCATCTCGACGTACGGCTGAATGTCCCGGTACGTCTCCACGAACCGCTCGGCGTCCATCGGCGCGCCGTCCAGGCTGATCCGCTCGGTGATCGACTGGACGTGCGGCGAGGTGTACCGCCCGGTGCGCAGTTCGAAGGCGCCGAGCAGCGCCTCGATCATGCGGGCCGTGGACGTCTTGCCGTTCGTCCCCGTGATGTGGATCGAGGGGTACGAGCGCTGCGGCTCCCCCAGTACGTCCATCAGCGCGGCGATCCGCGTGATCGACGGCTCCAGCTTCGTCTCACCCCACCGCGTGGCCAACTCGGCCTCGACCTCACGCAACGCCTTGTCGACCTCGGGATCGGCCGGCCGCACGGGAATGTCCGCCTCCGGCGGCCCGCCCTGCGCGCGCAGGGTACGGCTGCCGGCCTCGATCACCGCGAGATCGGGATCGCGCTCCGTCTCCGCGTCGACGATCTCGTCGAAGGGGTCGGGCTCGCTGCTGTGGTCTGGGGGGAGCTCACTCACGGGGCCAGTCTACGGAGCCCGACCGACATGGGCCCGGGTGCCCGCCGCCGGGCCTGCAAAAGGCGCCCGAATCCTGCCGGCTCCGGGCGCCCTCCACCACGTAACACCGCCTAGCCCTGCGGCAACCGCTCAAGCTGAGCCTGAATCCGCGCGATGTCCTCGCCCGCTTTGGCAAGCCGCGTACGGATCTTGTCCACCACCTGCTCCGGAGCCTTCGCGAGGAACGCCTCGTTGCCCAGCTTCGCCTCGGCCTGCTGGCGTTCCTTCTGTGCGGCGGCGAGATCCTTCGCGAGCCGCTTCCGCTCCGCGGCCACGTCGATCGTGCCGGAGAGATCCAGCGCGACCTGCGCGCCCGCTACCGGCAGCGTCGCCGTGGCCGCGAAGCCCTCGCCCTCCGGCTGGAGGCGCAGCAGCTGGCGGATGGCCGCCTCGTGCGGCGCCAGGGCGGTCCCGTCGAGCGTGAGCCTGGCCGGGACGCGCTGGCCGGGCTGCAGCCCCTGGTCGGCACGGAACCGGCGAACCTCCGTGATGACCTGCTGGAGCGTCTCGATCTCGCGCTCGGCCGCCGTGTCACGGAAGCCGCCCGGGGCGTCAGCCCCAGGAACAAGCACAGCGGTCGGCCAGTCCGCGATCACGACGGACTCGCCGCCCGTGAGGGTGGTCCACAGGGTCTCCGTGACGAACGGAACGATCGGGTGCAGCAGCCGCAGCGTGACGTCCAGGACCTCACCGAGGACCCGCTTGCTGACGTCGGCCGCCGCGCCGCCCGCGTTGAACGTCGTCTTGGACAGCTCGACGTACCAGTCGAAGACCTCGTCCCAGGCGAAGTGGAAAAGGGCGTCCGACAGCTTGGCGAACTGGTAGTCCTCGTAGAGGGCGTCGACCTCCGCGACCGTCGCGTTCAGCCGGGACAGGATCCAGCGGTCGGTGGCCGACAACTGCTCGACTGGCGGCAGTTCGCCCTCGATCGTGGCGCCGTTCATCAGCGCGAAGCGCGTGGCGTTCCAGATCTTGTTGGCGAAGTTGCGCGAACCCTGGACCCAGTCCTCGCCGATCGGCACGTCCACACCCGGGTTGGCGCCGCGCGCAAGCGTGAAGCGCAGGGCGTCGGAGCCGTACTTGTCCATCCAGTCCAGCGGGTTGACCGCGTTGCCGAAGGACTTCGACATCTTCTTGCCGAACTGGTCGCGGACCATCCCATGCAGGGCGATGGTGTGGAACGGCGGGGTGCCGTCCATCGCGTACAGGCCGAACATCATCATCCGGGCGACCCAGAAGAAGAGGATGTCGTAGCCGGTGACCAGGACGGAGTTCGGGTAGAACTTCGCGAGGCTGTCGGTCTGTTCGGGCCAGCCGAGTGTGGAGAACGGCCACAGGCCGGAGGAGAACCAGGTGTCGAGGACGTCGGTGTCCTGCGTCCAGCCCTCGCCGGTCGGGGCCTCGTCGTCGGGACCGACGCACACGACCTCGCCGTTCGGGCCGTACCAGACCGGAATCCGGTGTCCCCACCACAACTGCCGTGAGATGCACCAGTCGTGGAGGTTGTCGACCCAGTCGAAGTACCGCTTCTCCATCTCCTGCGGGTGGATCTTGACCCGGCCGTCGCGGACCGCGTCACCGGCGGCCTTGGCGAGCGGGCCGACCTTGACCCACCACTGCATGGACAGGCGCGGCTCGATGGTGGTCTTGCAGCGCGAGCAGTGGCCCACGGAGTGGACGTACGGCCGCTTCTCGGCGACGATCCGGCCCTCGGCGCGCAGGGCGGCGACGATCGCGGAGCGTGCCTCCAGCCGGTCCTGGCCCTGGAAGGGGCCGTGTGCGGTGATGACGGCGTGCTCGTCCATGATCGTGATGGCCGGCAGGTCGTGCCGCTGGCCGATCTCGAAGTCGTTCGGGTCGTGTGCCGGGGTGACCTTGACGGCGCCCGTGCCGAACTCGGGGTCGACGTGCTCGTCCGCCACGACCGGGATGGAACGGTCGGTCAGCGGCAGCTTGATGAGCTTGCCGACTAGGTGCTTGTACCGCTCGTCGCCGGGGTGGACGGCAACCGCCGTGTCACCGAGCATCGTCTCGGCACGGGTGGTGGCGACGACGATCGTGTCCTCCCCCTCGCCGTACTTCATGGAGACGAGCTCGCCGTCGTCGTCCCGGTACTCGACCTCGATGTCCGAGATGGCGGTGAGGCACCGGGGACACCAGTTGATGATGCGCTCGGCGCGGTAGATCAATTCGTCGTCGTACAGCCTCTTGAAAATGGTCTGAACGGCCTCCGAGAGCCCCTCATCCATGGTGAAGCGCTCACGCGACCAGGCAACGCCGTCACCGAGCCGCTTCATCTGCCCGGAGATCTGCCCGCCGGACTCGGCCTTCCACTGCCAGACGCGCTCGACGAAGGCCTCGCGCCCCAGGTCGTGGCGGGACTTGCCCTCCTTGCCCAGCTCACGCTCGACGACGTTCTGCGTGGCGATACCGGCGTGGTCCATCCCGGGCTGCCACAGCGTCTCGTACCCCTGCATGCGCTTGCGGCGCGTGAGGGCGTCGATGAGCGTGTGCTCGAAGGCGTGCCCCAGGTGCAGGCTGCCTGTGACATTCGGCGGCGGGATGACCACGGTGTACGGCGGCTTCTCACTCTTCGCGTCCGCCTCGAAGTAACCCTGCTCCACCCAGCGCTCGTACAGCTTCCCCTCTACCTCGGCCGGCGCGTACTGGGTCGGCAGTTCGGGGGTGTTGGCTGGCGGCTGCTGCTGAGCGTTGTCGGTCACGGGGTCAGTTTAGAGGTGTTACGGGGCGGTCCTGAAACTCCATTGTTCGGTAACGGTCAGACCCCCAGCGCTCCCCGCGCACGCTCCTTACGACAGGATGTTCGGAACGCATAAGTATCTGGAGGGGAACCCAGAATGAGCTACAACCAGCCGGGCCCGTACGGCGGGCAGCCCCAGCAGCCGGGACCGTACGGTCAGCCCGGCGGTCAGCCCGGCCCCTACGGCCAGCAGCCGCAGGCCCCGCAGCCCGGCTATGGCTACCCGCAGCAGGCTCCTCCGCAGCAGCCCGGCTATGGGTACCCCCAGCAGACTCCTCCCGGTGCTCCGCCCCAGCAGCCCGGCTACGGCCAGCAGCCGCCGTACGGCCAGCAGCCCCCGCCCTACGGCATGCCGCAGCCGCCCGCTCCCGGCGGCGGCAAGAAGAAGACCGGGATCGTCATCGGCGCCGTGGCGGTCGTGGCCGCGATCGCGGTGGGCGCGTACTTCGTGATCGGCGGGGGCGGCGGTTCCTCGGACGTGGCGGACGACGGCCCGCACAAGCTGACTACGCCGGCGACGGTGCTCAGCGGTGAGTACAAGAAGGGCGGCGAAGGCGATGACAGCAGCAGCTTCAACGAGGACGACATCAAGACCGCCGAGGAAGCCGGCGTGAAGAACCCCACGGACGTGAACGCCGCGTACACGGCCGGGGACGAGAGCAACCCGCTGTCGCAGAAGCTCCTCCAGTTCCTGGGCGTCTACGGCGAGATCGAGGACCCGGAGAAGGTCGTCGACGCCATGTTCGCCGACATGAAGAAGGAGGCCGGAAAGGACGGCGACGGCGAGGTCGTCGGCAGCCCGAAGGCCTTCACGCCCGCAGGGCTCGACGGCGCGATCCTGAAGTGCCAGGAGACCAAGGTCCCGGGCGACGAGACCGGCGGGGCGGGGCCCAAGGAGATCAGGATGCCGGTGTGCATCTGGGGTGACCACAGCACGCTCGGTGTCACCATCAACGCGAACATCGCCGACGCACTGGCGGGCAAGGGCGCCGACCTCGAAGCGGCGGCCGAGCAGACGGCCAAGTTCCGCAAGGAAGTCCGCGTCAAGATCTGACCTACGTAGTAACGACGCTTCAACGACGAAGGGGCCCCGGCCAGTTGGCCGGGGCCCCTTCGCTACGCGTACGAGCGGCTACGCCGTCTTCTGCTCCCCCGAGCCCCGGCCCCGCGCATCGCGTGGGATGAGCGTCGGGTTGACGTTCGAGAGGACGACGTCCGCTGTGATGACGACGCGGCCGACGTCCTTGCGGGACGGGACCTCGTACATCACCGACTGGAGGACCTCTTCCATGATGGCGCGCAGGCCGCGGGCGCCGGTCTGCCTCAAGATGGCCTGGTCGGCGATGGCTTCGAGGGCCTCGCGCTCGAAGTCCAGCTCTACGCCGTCGAGTTCGAAGAGGCGCTGGTACTGCTTCACGAGGGCGTTGCGCGGCTCGACGAGGATCTGGAGGAGCGCCTCGCGGTCGAGGTTGTGTACGGAGGTGATGACCGGGAGGCGGCCGATGAACTCGGGGATCATGCCGAACTTGACCAGGTCCTCGGGCATGACGTCCTCGAACTGGTCCTTCTCCTCCAGCTCGCGCTTCGAGCGGATCGTCGCGCCGAAGCCGATGCCCTTCGCGCCCGCGCGGGACTCGATGAGCTTCTCCAGGCCGGCGAAGGCGCCGCCCACGATGAACAGGACGTTCGTCGTGTCGATCTGGATGAACTCCTGGTGGGGATGCTTGCGTCCACCCTGGGGCGGCACGGAGGCGGTCGTGCCCTCAAGGATCTTGAGCAGCGCCTGCTGGACGCCCTCGCCGCTCACGTCCCTCGTGATCGACGGGTTCTCGCTCTTGCGGGCCACCTTGTCGATCTCGTCGATGTAGATGATCCCGGTCTCGGCCTTCTTGACGTCGTAGTCCGCAGCCTGGATGAGCTTCAGCAGGATGTTCTCGACGTCCTCGCCGACATATCCCGCTTCCGTCAGTGCCGTCGCGTCGGCGATGGCGAACGGGACGTTCAGCATGCGCGCCAGAGTCTGGGCGAGCAGCGTCTTGCCGGAGCCCGTGGGGCCGAGGAGCAGGATGTTCGACTTCGCCAGCTCGATGGCGTCGTCGCGGTTCTGGCTCCCGCCGTTCTCACCGGCCTGGACCCGCTTGTAGTGGTTGTACACCGCCACGGAGAGGGCCTTCTTCGCCGACTCCTGGCCGACGACGTACCCCTCGAGGAACTCGTAGATCTCCCGGGGTTTGGGGAGCTCCTCCCACCTCACCTCGCTCGTTTCGGCGAGCTCTTCCTCGATGATCTCGTTGCAGAGATCGATGCACTCGTCGCAGATGTACACACCGGGGCCTGCGATGAGCTTCTTGACCTGCTTCTGGCTCTTGCCACAGAACGAGCACTTGAGCAGATCGCCGCCGTCACCGATGCGTGCCACGGTGTGCTTCCCCTTCGCCTGGGAGACGCCTAGGTCCAGCGGCTCCTGGTGCTGCCTTATGTCCGACGGTACCTTGCCGAGCCCCCCGTTCGGGCCCCCCTTGGCGCGGTTCACTTTGACGCGTACGGCGCCAAACCGTGCCAAGGGGCGGCTGACGATACAGCGCTACGTCACGCGACCGCGGCGTTGTTCATCTTCCGGGTCGAGATGATCTGGTCGATCAGGCCGTACGAGAGCGCGTCCTCGGCGGTGAGGATCTTGTCGCGCTCGATGTCCTCGCGGATCTTCTCGATCGGCGTGGTGGAGTGCTTGGCCAGCAGTTCCTCCAGCTGGGCACGCATCCGGAGGATCTCGTTCGCCGCGATCTCCAGGTCGGAGACCTGGCCGCGGCCCGTCTCGCTGTAGGGCTGGTGGATCAGCACACGGGCGTTGGGAAGTGCCATGCGCTTGCCGGGCGTACCGGCGGCGAGCAGGATCGCGGCGGCGGAGGCCGCCTGGCCCATGCAGACCGTCTGGACGTCCGGCTTCACGAACTGCATTGTGTCGTAAATCGCGGTGAGCGCCGTGAAGGAGCCGCCGGGGCTGTTGATGTAGACCGAGATGTCACGGTCGGGGTCCATCGACTCCAGGCACAGCAGCTGCGCCATGACGTCGTTGGCGGAGGCGTCGTCGATCTGCACGCCGAGGAAGATCACGCGCTCCTCGAAGAGCTTTGCGTACGGGTCGTACTCGCGCACGCCCTGCGAGGTGCGCTCGACGAAGCGCGGGATGACGTAGCGGGACTCCGCGCGGGGGCCGGTGTACTCGGCCTCCGTGCGGGCGTAGAGGCCGCTGCCGGGGAAGTCGTTCACTGTGTCTCCTGGGAGCCTGAAAAGAGCTGAGGCGGTCGGCTGGGGGCTCGGAAGGCTTATTTACGTCAGCTGCGCTCGGGCTGCGTGTACAGGCTGCCCGTGAGCGCGAGCGTGACTAGGCCGCTCCGGTGCCGCCGCCGCCCGGCATACCGGCAGCGGTGGGCATGATGTCGTCGATCAGGCCGTACTCCTTGGCCTCGATCGGGTCGAACCAGCGGTCACGGTCCGAGTCGCGGGTGATCTGCTCCACGGTCTGGCCGGTGTGGAAGGCGGTCAGCTCCGCCATCCGCTTCTTGGTGTGCAGCAGCCGCTCGGCGTGGATCTTGATGTCCGACGCGGAACCGGCGAGGCCGGCCGAGGGCTGGTGGATCAGGATCTCGGCGTTCGGCAGGGCGAAGCGCTTGCCCGGGGTGCCCGCGCTCAGCAGGAACTGGCCCATGGAGGCCGCCATGCCCATGGCGATGGTCACCACGTCGTTCTGGATGTACTGCATGGTGTCGTAGATCGCCATACCGGCCGTGATCGATCCGCCGGGGCTGTTGATGTACAGGAAGATGTCCTTGTCCGGGTCGGCGGCAAGGAGCAGCAACTGTGCGGTGATCTTGTTCGCAATGTCGTCGTCGACCGGCTGGCCGAGGAAGATGATCCGCTCACCGAGCAGCCGGTTGTAGACCTGGTCGCCGAGGCCACCACCGATGGAGGGCTCGCCGGCGGCTGAAGGCATCAGATTCGTCACGTATCCACCTGCTCGTCTTAACGACGGCGCCGGGGCCGTCTCACGTGTTCTGCCGGGGCGGGGGGCCGTCCGGCGGTGTTTCGGGACTCCCCTGCCCTCGTACTCATGGACCCTAACGCGCGGGTCCCTTCGGGGAATCCCGAGGAGGGAACTGTTCGCTGTGAGCGCATGCGCTCCGCTGGTTGCGCAGGGATTTTGGCGGGGCCCGCCCCGCAGGGGCGCGGGGAACCGCGCGAGCAACCCCCACAAAGCCGCAGACGCGTCTGCCACGGGCTGTGTATCGGCGGGTGCGGCTTGTTGTGGGCTGGCCGCGCAGTTCCCCGCGCCCCTTTGGGACGCTTCCCTGGGCGTAGCGCAGCAGGCCCCGGACCGCTCGTGCGGTCCGGGGCCTGCTGGAGGTACAGCGAGGCGTCAGGCCTCGGGCTTCTCCTCGGAGGCCTCAGCGGAAGCGTCCGCCGCCTCCGTACCCTCGGCGGCAGCCGATTCGGCCTCGTCCTCCTCGTCGTCCAGGTCCACGATCTCGCCGTTCGTGTCCTTGACCGTGGCGGCCTCGACGACGACCGCGAGGGCCTTGCCGCGGGCGACCTCGCCGACCAGCATCGGGACCTGGCCGCCCTCTACGACGGCCTGGGCGAACTGGTCGGGGGACATGCCGGAGGAAGCGGCGCGGCGCATGAGGTGCTCGGTGAGCTCCTCCTGGTTGACGTTCAGCTTCTCCTTGTTGACCAGCTCGTCGAGGACGAACTGGGTCTTGATGCCCTTGACCGCGGCCTCGCGCGTCTCGGTGTCGAACTCCTCGGCCGTCTTGCCCTGGATCTCCAGGTACTGCGGCAGGTCCAGGCCCATCTGACCGAGCTGGTGGTGCTCGAGGTTGTGCTTACGGGTGTTGATCTCGTCCTCGAGGAGCTTCTCGGGGACGGGCACCTCGACCAGCTCCAGCAGCTTCTCCAGGACGCGCTCCTGGGCCTGCGTGGCCTGGTCGTACTGCTTCATGTTCTCGAGGCGCTTACGGCTGTCCGTGCGCAGCTCCTCCAGGGTGTCGAACTCGGAGGCGAGCTGCGCGAAGTCGTCGTCCAGCTCGGGAAGCTCACGCGCGGCGACCTGGGTGACCTTGACGGAGACCTCGGCCTCCTTGCCGGCCGCCGAGCCGCCCTTGAGCTCGGAGGTGAAGGTGGCCTCGCCACCGGCCTCCAGGCCCTTCACGGCGTCGTCGATGCCCTCCAGCAGCTCACCGGAGCCGATGGTGTAGGAGACGCCGTTCGCGACGCCGTCCTCCAGGACCTCGCCGTCGACCTTGGCCTCCAGGTCGATCGTCACGACGTCGCCGTCCTCGGCGGCGCGCTCGACCGGCGTGGTGGACGCGAAGCGCTCACGCAGCTCCTCGACGGCCTTGTCGACGTCCTCCTCGCTGACCTCGACGGCGTCGACCTCGACCTCGATGCCGGAGTAGTCCGGGATCTCGATGGCCGGGCGGATGTCGACCTCGGCGGTGAAGTTCAGCGTCTCGCCGTCCTTCAGCTCCGTGATGTCGACCTCGGGCTGGCCGAGCACGTTCAGCTCGGCGTTGTTGACCGCGTCGGTGTAGAACTTCGGAAGCGCGTCGTTGACCGCCTCCTCCAGAACCGCACCGCGGCCGAACCGCTGGTCGATGACGCGCGCCGGAATCTTGCCCTTCCGGAAACCCTTCACCGTGACCTGCTGGTTGATCTTCTTGTACGCCGCGTCGAGGCTGTCCTTGAGCTCCTCGAAGGGCACCTCGACAGTGAGCCGAACCCGGGTCGGGTTCAGGGTCTCCACGGCGCTCTTCACGGTTCGGTCTCCTTGATGGCTGACTTCTTGGGGTTCTGCTGTCGACCTCTGCCGGATGCGGCGGGTGCCTCAGCGGATTCGCGGCCCTTGTGAGATGTAACAGTGCAGACATACGGGCGCGCAGTTTGCATAGTAGCCGCAGGCGGTACACGCCCCAAAAGGCGAGCTTCCGGTGCCGCGGGCCCCGGGAGCCCGGTCGGGTTCCGGACCGGGTCCCCGTCGGCGGTCACCGGGTCCCTGCTGATGGTCGGGGTGGCGGGATTTGAACCCACGGCCTTCCGCTCCCAAAGCGGACGCGCTACCAAGCTGCGCCACACCCCGTCGGTGCGACACGTAGGGTACATGCCCGCCGACACCGCGGCTCCCGCATTTCGCGGGCGCCTGAGTGGGCGCCTGAACGGACGCGGAACGGGATGTGCGGCCAAGGGCGCCACCCGCTACGATGCTCCAGTGCCGCGCGTCCACTGACCTGCGGCGCGTCCTGTGCGGGCGTAGCTCAATGGTAGAGCCCCAGTCTTCCAAACTGGCTACGCGGGTTCGATTCCCGTCGCCCGCTCCACACGGCTCAGGGCCAGGTCAGAGGTCACATCCTCTGCCTGGCCCTGAGGCGTTTCCGGGCTGGTCATTCCCTGAGGATGGCTCGCGGAGCCGACGTACTCGCGGACCAGGGCCTCGTGGCAGGGGAGCCGGGAGCTGCTCGAAGACCTCGGCCTGGGCATTCAGCGAGACGTCCTGGCCCGCGCACTTCTACGAGCTGCCGTAGCCGGGCATGTCCCGGACGTGGACCCGGTGGTCCTGCACGGCGAGCGTCGGCGCGATCTCGTGCCGGGCGTACCAGGAGAGCCGGGCGTACGAGGAGAGCCGGGCGTACGAGGAGAACGGGGTGCCGTGCAGCAGCACGGGCCGGCCGTCGGCGGGGACGATGCGGTCCCGGCGGACGGTTCCGATCGGGCCGGGCCGGCTCTCGCGGAGCTGCCAGGTCTTCGTCATCCCGGATCCGATCCCGTACCTGACGAAGTGCCGTACCTGCTCAACTCGCTCAGAATTGGATCTCGTTGAGGGTCTCCGCTATCGAGTTGAGGAACCGCTGGATGTCATCGGCCATGCCCGTCGAGGCAAGGAAGAAGCCGAACAGCACGGCGACGATCGCCGGACCCGCCTTGATCGATCCTCCTCTGATCAACACCACGAGGACGATCGCCAACAGCAGCACAACTGATAGCGAAATGGCCACAACTGATCACACCCTACGGTCGGTCCGCTCTCCCGGCCCGAGGGTGCCGCCCAGCACACCCCCGCAGAACCATCGTGCCACCAACAGGCCCGGCCTATGCGGAAGGTGGAGCATCATCGGCCATCGTTCTCGCCGAACCTGCACAATCCGTACCTGTGCGGCGCTCCTCGGCGGCCATGAACGGCGGTGCCGCGTACGGCAATTCGCGGAGCCTCCCGCACGTCGAATTCAGGATGGTCATTGCCGTGCCCACACATCCTGTTCGCGGATAATTCGAATTGTTGCCGCAGGCACAGCGAGGGACCGGCGAGCGCTTCGGAGAGGGTGTCAACAAACGCCAATCAATGGACATTTCACCAGAGTCGCCCGCGAGTGTTATGCACCATTTAGTCGGGATGAAGAGGGACGTAACAGGCGTACGTGTCACATCAGTCGACCTCTGCATCACCAAGCCGGCTTCGTCGCCTGCTTATCTCTCGCTCGTCTCTCGCTTGTCACCCGCTTCTTCAAATCCCCCATACTCCCCGCGATAAGCGAGGGTTAAGCAGGAATGACGTCCAGGGTTTTACGAAATCGCGTCGGCGACGCTAGGGTGCCTCAGATGTTCACCGCTGCCTCGTCCCCCGCACGCGCAGTGAGGTCCCGGATCGTCTCCCCCAGTTCCTGGTGGGAGGGTCTGTGACGAACTCGCTCCGCCCACACGGCCAACAGAGGGCTCCGCTCCCGCCGACGGAGGAGTCGTCGGTGTCCGCGATGCCGAGCCCGCGAACCCGCGACACCGCGCAGGCCAACACCGCTCCCGCCGCGCCTCAGGCCAGGCCGGCCAAGCAACGCGACGCGTTCTTCGACAACGCCAAGTACCTGGCCATCGTGCTCGTCGCGATGGGTCACACCTGGCAACCGCTGACCGACCACAGCCGCAGCGCCGAGGCGCTCTACATGGTCGTCTACGCCTTCCACATGCCGGCGTTCATCCTCATCTCCGGCTATTTCTCGCGCAGTTTCGACATGCGTGCCGACCGGCTCCAGCGGCTCGTGACGGGCATCGCCGTGCCGTACATCCTCTTCGAAGCGGCGTACTCCGTCTTCAAGAAGGTGGCGGACGACGATCCGGGCCATCCGGTCAGCCTGCTCGACCCCTGGTACCTCACGTGGTTCCTGGTCGCGCTGTTCGTGTGGCGGCTGACGACGCCGATGTGGAAGGTCGTTCGCTGGCCGGTGCCGCTCGCGCTCGCCATCGCGGTTCTCGCCTCCGTGTCGCCCGACATCGGCGACGACCTGGATCTGCAACGTGTGCTGCAGTTCCTGCCGTTCTTTGTCATCGGCCTGTTCATGAAGCCCGAGCACTTCCAGCTGATGCGGCGCCGTGAGGTCCGGATCCTGTCGGTGCCGGTGTTCGCGGCGGCGCTAGTCGTGGCGTACTGGGCGGCTCCGCGGATGACCTCGGCCTGGTTCTACCACCGGGACAGCGCGCAGGAGTTGGGCACGCCGTGGTGGGCCGGCGTCGTGATGACGCTCGCGCTGTTCGGCTGCTCGATGGTCCTCACGGCCTGCTTCTTCTCCTGGGTGCCGGGTCGCAAGATGTGGTTCACGGTGCTCGGCGCGGGGACGCTGTACGGCTATCTGCTGCACGGTTTCCTGGTCAAGGGCGGCCGTTTCTGGGGCTGGTTCGACTACACGTGGCTGCATGAGCCGCTCGGCGAGATCTTCGTCACCCTGGTCGCCGCCGCCGTGGTCACCCTGCTGTGCACCCCGCCCGTCCAGCGCATGTTCCGCTTCGCGATGGAGCCGAAGATGGAGTGGGCGTTCAAGCGGGATGCGGCCGAGCTGGCGCGGGGGCGGGCCAGGTCCTAGGCCCGTCCAAGGGGATCAGCTCAAAACGAGGCTCAAGTCCTAAGCCAGGCCCAGGAGTTCGCGCATCCTCGCGTACTTCTGGGCCAGTCGCTTCCGCGTGGGCTCGTCCAGGGCCGCGAGCCTCGCCGGATTCGCGTTGTGAGCCAGGTCGGATTCCTTGACCAGCAGGGCCCCCGGCGTCGCCAGGATGCGTTCGGCGTACGACTCCGGGGGCTCGCCGGGGCGCCTGGTGAGGGCCAGGACGATGTCCTTCGTACGCCGGGTCAGCGCGGCCTTGTGCAGGAGCCAGTCCTCCGAGACGGCATCGTCCTCGACGGCGTCGTGGAGCCAGGCGGCGGCGATCTGTTCGTCGTCGCCTCCACGGGCACGTACCCCCTCGGCCACCGCCTGAAGGTGCTCGGCGTACGGCCGGCCCGCCTTGTCGGTCTGGGCGGCGTGTGCGTTACGGGCGATGGCTTCGACTTCGGTGAGGCTCAGCAGGGCATTGTCGTTCATGCGTCGAGTGTGCCGCGAAGCGCCGGCCGTTGGCGCTTCCGACCTGCGTCCAGAGTCCGGTGACGAAGGCGGAGCTGACGTGGCGCGTCAAGTCCGCGTGATTCAGGCCACTCGGGTCAGGCACATACCGTGGCCGTCCCCGGAGGGGCCGGTACGGAAGACCGCCGGTGCCGGCTGACCCCGCACAGGTCACACGGTGACCGACGCCGTCGCACCCTCACGGCAGATCAGCAGCAGCGCCCGGTCGTCGTTCACGTCCTTCGCCACCGCCTCGATGAGGTGCCAGGCAGCGCCATGGAAGCCGCCCGCCACATACCGGTCGGCCTCTCCCGTGAGGCGGTCGATGCCTTCGACGATGTCCCGGTCGGAGGTCTCGACCAGGCCGTCCGTGAACAGCATCAGAACGTCGCCCGGGCGCAACGTACCCTTCACGGGATCGAACTGAGCCCCGTCGTACACCCCGAGCAACGGCCCCTCAGCGGACTTCTCCTCCCAGCGCCCGTTCCCCGCGCTGAGCTGCAGCCCCGGTGGATGCCCGGCCGAGAAGAGCTCGTAGTCACCGGAGTCCAGGTCCAGGACGAGGTGGATCGATGTGGCGAAGCCCTCGTCCCAGTCCTGCCGGAGCAGGTAACCGTTCGCCGCGGGCAGGAACGCGTGCGGCGGCAGCGAGCCGAGCAGTCCCCCGAACGCCCCGGACAGCAGCAGCGCACGCGACCCCGCGTCCATGCCCTTGCCGGACACGTCCGTCAGTACGACCTCGAGCGTGCGCCCTCCGTTCGTACGGGCGGCCACCACGAAGTCCCCCGAGAACGACTGACCACCGGCCGGCCGCAAGGCCATCTCGCGATGCCAACCCGCCGGCAGCTTCGGCAACTTGCTCTGGACCCGGATCCGTTCCCGCAGGTCGAACAGCATGGTGCCGCCGCGTCGCCACGGCACCCCCACCCGGCTGCGGAACTGCGCGATGAGCAGGCCGAAGAAGCCGCAGGCGGCGACCACCAGCACGGTCCCCGGCGTCACCCGGGACGGCCCCTCCGTGTAGGGGCCGAGTTTCAGGGACTCGATGATCAGCGCGGTGGCGGCGGCCGCGTACAGGCCGAGCAGGCTGGCCGGCCGCAGCACCAGCCCGCCGGCGACGATCGGGAGGACCAGCGCGGCCGGCGAAAACCACACGGAGTTGACGAGTGTGGCCCCCGTGATCACGGGAATGGTCAGTAGCAGACCGGCCAGCGCGACCCAGTCCGAGCCGTCCCCGCGGAAGTAGTCGACAGCGGATCTGCGCAGCCCTGTGCGGACCCGGTGCAGTTGCTTCTTCAACCGGGCCGTGAACGTCTCGGCTTCCGCGCGCCGCTCTCGTCCTGCTGCCATTGTTCGGGACCCTATCCATCGGACCTGGTACTTGGCACGGGAGGTCCCACTTGTCCCCCGTCCGAGAACCGAAGTCACAGAAACGTCCGATCCCCGAGGATCGCATGCCGCAGTGGGCGGCCCGCCCCGAGCTGACATAAATCCACTCGCTGATCCCGGATTGCCCTGGTAGGCATGGCATATGACGACTGACGTGCGCGTGCTCCGGCCGGAAGAATGGGACGAGTGGTACGGAAAGCTCGTGCTCGCCTTCGGCGGAGTCGACGAGTCGCCCGAGGAGCGATCCCTGTGGCACGGCCTCACGGAGTTCGACCGCTTCATCGGGGCCTGGGACGGCGACGAGTGCGTGGGCACGGCGGGTGCGTTCAGCTTCCGTATGACCGTGCCCGGCGGCGCCCCGGTGAAGGCGGCCGGCATCACGATGGTGAGCGTCGCCGCGACGCACCGCCGCCGCGGTGTGCTGACGTCCATGAAGCGCAGGCAGCTGGACGACATCCACTCCTGGGGCGAGCCGCTGGCCGTACTGACCGCCTCCGAACCGGTGATATACGGCCGCTTCGGCTACGGCGCGGCGACCCAGCAGCTGCGCGCGGAGATCGACACGTCCCGGGTACGGCTGATGGCGCCGGCCGGCACCGACGACGTACGACTGCGCCTCGCCGAACCTGATGCGGACGCCGTACGCGATGCGTGCGAAGCCGTCTACGCACGGCAGGTGCCGACCCGGCCCGGGATGATGGCACGGCTGCCCGGCTGGGAGCGGCTGCCGTTGCTCGACCCGGAGAGCGAGCGGAAGGGCTCGTCGCCGTTGCAGTGTGTGCTCGCCGAGCGGGAAGGCGAGGTGGTCGGCTACGCCCGGTACTTCATCAAGCCGGAGTGGGACGCGGCCGGGCCCAAGGGCACGATCGAGCTGCGCGATCTGGAGGCGCTGGACCCGGCTGCGTACGCGGCGCTGTGGCGGTTCCTGTTCGACATCGACCTGACGTCGACGGTGAAGTCCCGTAACCGTCCCGTCGACGACGCCTGGCAGCACCTCGTCTCCGACATCCGGCGGTGCGGGCTCGGCCTGCGGGACGCGCTGCACGTACGGCTCGTCGATGTGGGGGCCGCGCTCGAGGCGCGTACGTACCAGGCGCCCGTGGACGTCGTGTTCGAGGTCGAGGACGCCTTCTGCCCCTGGAACGGGGGGCGTTGGCGGCTCTCCGGTGACGCGAAGGGGGCGTCCTGCGAGCGGACCACCGACTCGGCGGATCTCGCCCTGTCCGTACGGGAGTTGGGGTCGGCCTATCTCGGTGGCGTGTCCCTTGCCTCACTCGCAGCGGCGGGGCTTGTGCGGGAGCTGCGCCAAGGCGCGGTCGCGGAGGCCTCGCTCGGCTTCTCCGGTGCCGTCGCACCGTGGCTGCCGCACGGCTTCTGAGCGGCTTCAGGCCCTCTGGCAGGTAGGGCACCAGAAGAGGTTGCGGGCGGCGAGACCGGCGGTGCGGATCTCGCCGCCACAGATGTGGCAGGGCAGGTTGGCCCTGCGGTACACGTAGACCTCGCCGCCGTGGTCGTCCTTGCGCGGCGGGCGGCCCATCGCGTCCGGCTCGTGTTCCGGGCGGACCGTGTCGATGCGGTTGTTGCTCACGCCCTGGCGCATGAGCGTGACGAGGTCCGTCCACAGCGCGTTCCACTCGGCCGGGGTGATGTCCCTTCCCGGCCGGTACGGGTCGATGCCGTGCCGGAAGAGGACTTCCGCACGGTAGACGTTTCCTACTCCTGCGATGACCTTCTGGTCCATGAGGAGGGCGGCGATCGTCGTACGGCTGCGGGAGATGCGGGCGTACGCCTGTGCCGGGTCGGCGTCCTCGCGCAGGGGGTCCGGGCCCAGGCGGTCGTGTACCGCCTGCTTTTCCGTGTCCGTGATCAGGGTGCAGGTGGTGGGGCCGCGGAGGTCTGCGTACGCGGTGTCGTTGGTGAGGCGTAGGCGGATGGTTTCGGTGGGTGGGGGTACGGGGGCGTCGCCGAGGGTGACCTTGCCGAAGAGGCCGAGGTGGATGTGGGTCCAGGCCTCGGTTTCGAACCGTAGGAAGAGGTGTTTGCCGTGGGCTTCGGCGGTTGTCAGCGCTGTCCTGTCCAGGAGGGCTGCGGCGTCGGCGAATTTGCCTTGCGGGCTTGTGACGTGGGCCGTCCGGCCGCCGAACCGTCCGAGGTAGTCCTCGGCGAGCCGGTGAATGGTGTGCCCTTCGGGCACGGGGGCCTCCTGGTCGTGTTCGTCCTGCGGTCCGAGCGGGATTCTTTCCCCAGCCCCGCCCCTTCCCGAAACTGGGGGCTGCGCCCCCAGGCCCCCTTGGGAGGCAGTGTGTCGGCTGCGGGTCCGATGTGGCTGGTCGCGCAGCTCCCCGCGCCCCTGAAGGGGCGCGCCCGGCGAACTCAGCTGCTCAGGCCAAAGCCCTTCAAACCCAGGCCAGGCACAATTCAGCCCGTCCGGCGTTTGAGGACGAGGCCGCTGGGCCGATGCGGGGGTCTGGGGGCGCAGCCCCCATTGGGGTTCCGGGGGCGGAGCCGCTTGGTTTCGGGAAGGGACGGGGTTGTGGAAGGAAAGCCCCCTACCCCTGCGGGTGGTGCGCCGGGATGTCCGGCATGACCCCGGCCGTCTCGTACGCCGACAGCATGTCGATGCGACGGACGTGACGGTCGTCGCCGGAGAACGGCGTGTTCAGGAACGTCTCGACAAACTTGGTCGCCTCGTCCCGCGAGTGCATACGCGCCCCGACAGCCACAACGTTCGCATCGTTGTGCTGACGCCCCAACGCCGCAGTCTCCTCGCTCCAAGCGAGCGCAGCCCGAACCCCGGCCACCTTGTTCGCCGCGATCTGCTCCCCGTTCCCCGATCCCCCGATCACAATGCCGAGCGACCCGGGGTCCCCCGCGGTGCGCGAGGCCGCGCGGAGGCAGAACGGCGGGTAGTCGTCCTGGGCGTCGTAGATGAGGGGCCCGCAGTCGACGGGCTCATGCCCGGCGGCTTTGAGCCACTCGACGAGGTGGTTCTTGAGTTCGAAACCGGCATGATCGGAGCCGAGGTACACGCGCATGGTCCGAGTGTGACACGCGTGTTTCGGCCCGGCCTCCTCGGGTCGGACCGGTCAAGCGCGCCGCTGCGTCAGGGCGACGGGGTCTGACTCCCGCCTGGTGTGGGCGGCGGACGCGAGGTGCCCGCGACCGTGGGCGGCGGGGTGGTGTCGGGCAGCTTCGTCTCACCGCCGGGACGGATCGCCGTGATGATCATGACGATCCCCACAGCGGTGGCGGCCACCAGGACGAGAACAGTGAGCAGCCGCGGCAGCCACTCGGGGCTCTCGCTCTTCTCACTCGTCTCGGTCTCCCGCTCCCTGACTGCGGGCGGCGCCGTGAGCACCCGGCTCAAGAACCGCACCACTTCCCCCACATCCGGCCGACCGCCCGGATCCCGGGCCAGCAGCCTCCGCAGCAGCGGAGTCAATGGCTCGTCCTCGGGCGGCAGTCGAGGCTCCTCGTACATCACCGCAGCCAGCGTGGCGAGCGTCCCGGCGCGTTCGAACGGGGAGTGTCCGGTGAGGGCGGTGCAGAACGTGGCGCCGAGGGACCACAGGTCGGAGGGCGGGCCCTGTGGGCGGCCGGAGATACGTTCCGGCGGGATGTACTCCGGGGAGCCGACGATGACTCCGGCCTGCGTCAGCCCCTGCGCGTCCTGGAGGGCGGCGATCCCGAAGTCGGTGAGGACGACCCTGCCGCCCGGCCCCAGCAGGACGTTGCCGGGCTTGATGTCGCGGTGCAGCACTCCGGCCGCGTGCACCCGGCGCAGCGCCTCGGCGAGTGCGAGGCCGATCCTGGCCGTCTCACGTGCGTCGAGGGGGCCGTGTTCGACGACGGTCCGGGCCAGTGAGGGGGCCTCGACCAGTTCCATGACGATCCAGAGCCGGTCGTTCTCCTCGGCCACGTCATAGACCCGTACGACATTGGGGTGGTCGATACGGGCACTAGCGCGGGCCTCGCGCAGCGCGCGCTCGCGCCGGACCTCGATTTCCTCGGCTCCGGCGGCGTCGAGCCGGAGTTCCTTCACGGCGACCGGACGGCCGAGCAGTTCGTCGGACGCGCGCCAGACTCGGCCCATGCCGCCCTGCCCGATGGGTTCGAGGAGCCGGTACCGGTCCACGACACACCTCATGCGGCTACACCCCCAACCTCCTTTCATGACAGCACAAACCGGGCCAATGACACGAGACCGGAAATCAAGCGGCCCCCGCACCCGTTACGGGGCGCGAGGGCTGGGGCTGTGGCTGGGGGCTGCGACGTCGCTCTCAGCGCTTCACGCTCAGCGCTTCACGAGCTTCCAGACGGTGGGCAGCAGGCCCATTGCCAGGGCCGCCTTGAAGGCGTCGCCGACGAGGAAGGGCGTGAACCCGGCGGCAACAGCCTCCGTGGGGCTCAACTGCGTGGCGGCGGAGAGGTAGGGGACGCCGATCGCGTAGATGACGGCCTCGCCGAGGAGCATCGTGCCGGCCATGCGCAACACCGAACGGTCGGCGCCCCGGCGGGCCAGGGCGCCGACGAGCGTGGCCGCCAGCATCATGCCGATGATGTAACCGAAGGTCGGGGAGACACCGTGGCTGCCCTCCGCGAACCACGGAACACCGGCCAGGCCGACCAGCGCGTACAGAGCGAGCGAGAGGAAGCCGCGCCCGGCGCCGAGCGCCGTGCCGACGAGCAGGGCCGCGAAGGTCTGCCCGGTCACCGGCACCGGCGAGCCCGGCACGGGCACGGCGAGCTGGGCGGCGAACCCGGTGAGCGCGGCACCACCGGCCACGAGCGCGATGTCGCGGACGCGGGACGCGGGAAGCAGATCGGCGAGGACCTTGCCCGGGAGGGCGGTGGCGGCAGCGGTGCTCATGGAAACTCCGGCAGTGTGGGAGCGGGCGGTTCGGGACACCGCGACGCTATCCCAGGCCCCTGGACCCGATCACCAGCAGCGCTCGACAAACCGCGGATCGCGCGCTTGGTGCGCTCCCTACAAAGACTGGTGAGTATACCTGGGGCGGCGTGACCCTGCTCACTGAGGAATGGCGGCTTTACCCACAAGGGCGGGACCGGCGAGGACTGTCGGATCTCGCCAAACCCTCTCAAGAAAGCCCCCGCGAGGACGTGACTCGCGGGGGCTTCCCTTGCGCCCCATGCCTGGCAGGAGGCTCAGTCGTCGGCGTCGCTCAGTCGTCGGTTCCCAGCCTGAAGTGGAAGACGCCCCAGGTGAGATGCCCCTCGCGGCCGCCGTCGATCCAGTGGCCGAGCCCCTTCTTCATCTGGGCGAGGTAGTCGTGGCTGATCTTTCTGGCCAGCCCTTCGGCCTCTTGGCGGCCGGTCTCCTCGAGGACCCGGGTGTAGTGGTTCACCAACTGTTCGCGGTGCTCTTCGAAACCACCGTCGACGGCGGTGAATCCGAGCCGGTCCAGCTCGCGTGTGTAGAAGCCGGGCGAGCCCATGTCGTCCAGATGGATCCGGTCGAGAATCGGCTGCAGCACGTCGGCGGAGCCGCCGTCCGCCGTCGCCATCGGGTCGGTGAAGATGACATGGCCGCCGGGGCGCAGCACCCGTGCGATCTCCTCCAGGACCTTGACGCGGTTCCCGCTGTGCAGGAAGGCGTCCTGGGACCAGACGACGTCGACCTGGTCGTCGGGAAGCGGGATGTCCTCGAAGGACCCGTCCACGACCTCGATCCGGTCGGTGAGCGCGCGTGCCGAGTTCAGCTCCTTGTGGCGCTGGTTCTCCACCTCGCTGAGGTTGAGTGCGACCACCCGGCAGCCGTACGTCCCGGCCAGGTACCGTGCCGAGCCGCCGTACCCCGAGCCGAGGTCGAGCACCACGGAGTCCCGGGTCAGCTCCAGCTTCGACGCCATCCGCTCGACGGTGCGCCGGCTGGCGTCGGCGATGGGCTCCGCGGGGCTTTCGTAGAGGCCGATGTGGATGTCCTCGCCGCCCCACACGGTGGCGTAGAAGGTGTCGGCGTCGGGTGAGTTGTAGTAGCTGCGGGCGGTGCTGACCGCGCCCGTGTACCGGCCTTCCTTCTCCTGCTGGTCGTCCATCCGGTACTCCTTCTGCGCCACATGCACGAAGAAGTCCGGCTGCTCACCCCGGTAGGTGTGCTGGAAGTCGCCGTAGGTCTCGACCCGCTGAAAACCCACCTCGGACATCAGGCGACGGGTGTAGTCCTTGCGCAGCGGGAACATGTTGAGGTGGTACACGGAGTCGTCCGGGAAGTGGTACCGCATGCGGCACAGGCCCTCGTCGACGTACTCCGGTTCCACGGTGACGTCCTCACCGCAGTAGTAGTACGTGTGCTTGCTCGTGTAGCCGTCGTCCAGGATCGCGTCGTAATTGCGCTGGTCGAGGACGAGAATTCCGTCGTGTTTGAGCATCGCGTAGAACTCGGCGAGCGCCTTGCGCCGGTCGCGCTCCGAGAAGAGATGCGTGAAGGAGTTGCCGAGGCAGACGATGGCGTCGTACTCCCCGTGGACGTCTCTGTTGAGCCACCGCCAGTCCGCCTGTACGACGCGCAGGATGTGCCCGCCCTGCTTGGTGCCGTTCTCGAAGGCCATCGCCAGCATGTCCGCGCTGCCGTCGGCGCTCACGGTGTCGAATCCGGCGGCCAGCAGCCGTACGGAGTGAAATCCTGTGCCCGTCGCTACGTCGAGCACACTCTTCACGCCCCACTTGCGCAGCAGGTCGATGAAGAAATTGCCTTCGCTGTCCGCCCGTTTCTCCCAGTCGATGAGCGAGTCCCACTTCTCGACAAAGCTGGGAACGTACTCCTCCGTGTAGTGACCGGTTTCGCGTACTTCGACAGGGTTGTCGCCGAACTCTTGAGCCGGTTGCACGATGATGGGGAACTCCTTCAGTCATCGGGAGGCATGCTCAGCAGATCGCTATCCGATGTCGGGGACCTCATGCCTCCAAAGTTCGTATACAGCCGCGTAGTTGACGCCGATAGCGGCATTGGCCAGCACCTTTGCCTCTTCAAGATTCTTTGAGACCGGGGCGGGCCGGCCGGTCCGGGGGCTACCCCCAGTTCTCGCGTCCACCGATCAGTGGACGGCAAGTTCCACCAAGCACCTCTGTCCGCCAACTGCCCTGCTCAGCAACGCTTTTGGGCATGAACTCATTCACTGTGCGCATGGCTCGCTGGAGTGCCCTGCACCCATGGCGGGCGATCATCGGATGGCTGGTGTTCGTGGTGTTGTGCCTGGGCATCGGCGGTGCTGTCGGCCTCAACAGTGCGAAGACCGCGGACTACCGGGTCGGCGAGGCCGGACGGGCCGAGGCCATGGCCTCCGAGGGGCAGTTGGAGCGCAGGTCCACCGAGCAGGTGCTGATCTCCGCCCGGTCCGGCGCCGGTCTCGACCGGGGCGCCGCCGAAACCTCCGCGAAGGCCGCCGCGGCTGATCTCACCGCCCGGATGGAGCGGCTGCCCGAGGTCGAGAGCGTGGCCGATCCGCTGCTGTCCGAGGACGGCCGGATCCTCATGGTCGAAGTGGCCGTGAAGGGCGAGGAGCGGGATGCGAAGGCCAAGGTCGACGCGCTGGTCGCGCAGACCGAGGCCGTACAGAAGGCGAACCCCGGACTGCTCCTGGAGGAGACCGGAAGTCCCTCCATCAGCAAGGGAGTCGACAAGCAGCGCGGCGACGATCTGGCGCTCTCCGAGGCGATCACCCTGCCGGTCACATTGATCACGCTGCTGATCGTGTTCGGTTCGGTGACGATGGCCGGGGTGCCGCTGCTGCTCGCGCTGTCGTCGATCGCAGCGGCCGTCGGGCTGTCGATGGTGGTCTCGCACCTCTCCCCCGACACCGGCGTCGGGACCAACATCATCCTGATGATCGGCCTCGCGGTCGGCGTCGACTACACGCTCTTCCATCTCAAGCGGGAGCGGGAGGAACGGGCCCGCACCGGCGGACGGCTGAGTTCCGAGGCGCTGGTGGAGCTGGCCGCGGCGACCTCGGGCCGGGCGGTCGTGGTGTCCGGGCTGGCGGTCGTGGTGTCCACGGCGACGCTGTTCCTGGCCTCCGACGTGATCTTCTCCTCGCTGGCCACCGGCACCATCGTGGTCGTCCTGGTGGCGGTGCTCAGCTCCCTGACCGTACTGCCCGCGCTGCTGGTCAAACTCGGCAAGCGGGCCGAGCGCAGGGCGCTCCGCCGTGCCGAGCGGGGCAGGCCCGCGCCACGGCGGATGCGGGGCGAGGGCGGCGGCCGGGTGTGGTCCGCGCTGCTGCGGCCCGCGACCAGGCATCCGGTGGCCACGCTGTGCGTCTCGGTGCTCGCCATGCTGGCGCTCGCCGCTCCACTGGGTGGGCTGAAGATCACGGAGATGAGCCGGGACACCCACTCACGTGAGATCCCCGCCATGCAGGTGTACGACCGGCTCAACGAGGCCTTCCCCGAGCAGCGGGTGACCCACGACGTCGTCGTACGCGCCGATGCCGCACGCTCAGGCGAGGTCACCGCAGCCCTGGAGGAGCTGGCTCGACTCGCCGAAGCGGACCCGCTGTTCACCGGCGAGTCCCGGCTGCGGACCTCTGACGACCGGCGGATCAGCGTGCTGGAGCTGAACGTTCCGCACCTCGGCAACTCGGACGAGGCGTACGACTCCCTCGACCATCTGCGGGACGAGTACGTGCCAGGGACGGTCGGCCGGATCCCGGGCGCCGACTCCGGTGTGAGCGGCGACGTCGCCCGTTACGCCGACTATCCCGCGCACCAGAACAGCAAACTGCCCCTGGTCCTCGGCGCGTTGCTCCTGGTGACCTTCGCGATGACCCTGTACGCGTTCCGTTCGGTGGTGCTCGGCCTGATCGGTGTCGTACTGAACCTGCTGTCCGCGGCGGCGGCGCTCGGGCTGCTCGTCCTCGTCTTCCAGGGCAGTTGGGCCGAGGGGCTGCTGAACTTCGAGTCCACCGGATCGATCGGCTCGCGGGTGCCGCTGTTCCTGTTCGTGATCCTCTTCGGGCTGTCCATGGACTACCAGGTGTTCGTGGTGAGCCGGATCAGGGAGGCCGTGCTCGGCGGCGTGCCGACACGGCAGGCGGTCCTGGACGGGATCCGCAGCTCGGCGGGGGTCGTGACCAGTGCGGCGGTGGTCATGATGACGGTCTTCGTGAGCTTCGTCTTCCTGCACATCATCGAGATGAAGCAGATCGGCTTCGTCCTCGCGGCCGCCGTGCTGCTCGACGCCGTCGTCATCCGGGTGCTGATCCTGCCGGCGGCGATGCTGCTGCTCGGTGAGGCGAGCTGGTGGCCCTCGCGCCGAGTGCGGCGGCCCGTCCTCGAACGCCGAGAGACCGCCAGGATGCCGGTGGCGGACGTACGTTGATCCGTATGACCACTTCCGTCGGGCAGGCCACCGACCCCTTCTGGGCCGCCACGATCCGTCGCTGGAACGCGGTGTGCTGGGTGCTGTTCGCCGCGATGGCGGTCGGGCTCGCCGCGATGGACCGGCCCGGCGGGAGCAAGTACTGGGCGCTCGGGATTCTCGGGTTCCTGATGCTCTGCTATGCGGTGGTCGACCTGTTCCCGGACAACCCGGTGCTGCGCCCGCACGCGTATCTGCTGGTGCTCGTCACGGTGCTCGGGGTGTTCGCGTACATGCGCAATTCCTTCGGGTCGCTGTTCATGGTGACGCTGCCGCACTTCTGGATGTTCAGCCGTACGCCGCGGGCCTCGCTCCTCTTTCTGGGGCTGGCCACCGGGTCGACGCTGACCGGGAGCTGGCTTCGGCTCGGCAACTCGCCGAAGTTCTTCGGGGAGACGCTGGTCCCGGTCGTGATCGTGGTGGCCGTCGGGATGCTGATCGGCCTGTGGGTGCACGCGGTCGTCGCCCAAAGTCATGAACGGGCACGGCTGATCGTCGAGTTGGAGCAGGCACAGGCCGAGCTGTCCGAGGCGCACCAGCGTCAGGGGGCGGCCGACGAGAGGGAACGGATGGCACGCGACATCCATGACACACTCGCGCAGGGCTTCGCCTCGATCATCGCGCTCGCGGAGGCGGCGCGGGCAGGCCTCGACAGCGATCCGGCGCGCAGCGCACAGCAGTTGCGGTCGATCGAGTCGACGGCACGTGAAAACCTGGCTGAGGCACGGGAGTTGGTGAGTTCGGCCCAGCAGCAGGGGCAGCCGGCCGCGGGTTCGGTGACGGTGACACTGCGCCGGATCCTGGACCGTTTCGCGGAGGACACCGGGCTTGTGGTCGACGCGGACCTCGAGTACATCGAGTGCGACCAGCCGACCAGGATCGCGCTGCTGCGCTGCACGCAGGAGTCGCTCGCCAATGTGCGCAAGCACGCGCGGGCGTCCACGGTCGGGGTCGTACTGGCCCGGCAGCCGTACGGGGTGGAGCTGGAGATCACGGACGACGGGGCCGGGTTCGTCGTGGGGGAATCGGCGGGGTTCGGACTCGACGGGATGCGCAAACGGCTCGCGGAGCTGGGCGGGGAGCTCGGGGTGACGAGTTCGGTGGGGGACGGTACGCGCGTACTGGCGACGATCCCGATGGACGGAGACGCCGGCGAGGTCGGTGAGTCCGAGCCCGGTACGGCTCAGACCGGTGAGGAGTTGACATGACCGGCGGTGGAAAACTGCGGATCATCGTGGTGGACGATCACACGGTGATGCGGGCGGGTGTGGTGGCCCTGCTGGCCGCCGAGCCCAGCATCGAGATCGTCGGCGAGGCGGGTGACGGCCGGGCGGCGCTCGAACTCGTCGCCGCGTACGAGCCCGATGTGGCCCTGATGGATCTGCGGATGCCCGTACTGGACGGGGTCGCGACGACCACGGAGATCGTGGCCGCACACCCGCACACCCGGGTCCTGATCCTCACCACCTATGACACCGACGCGGAGATCGAGCGCGGGGTAGAGGCGGGCGCCATCGGCTACCTCCTGAAGGACGCCACCCGCGAGCAGCTGGTCGACGCCATCCACGCGGCGTCGCGCGGCGAAACGGTCCTCGCTCCCCGGGTCGCGGAGAAACTGGTCGCCCGTATGCGCCGCCCCGCCCATCCTCCGCTCACCGCCCGTGAGAGAGACGTCCTCAACGCCGTCGCCGACGGCCTCACCAACGCCGAGATCGGCTCCCGGCTGGTCATAGCCGAGGCCACGGTCAAAACCCATCTCCTGCGCCTCTTCGCCAAGCTGAACGTGAACGACCGGACCCGGGCGGTGGTGGTGGCGATGGAGCGGGGGTTGTTGCGGCGGCCCTCGTAACACCGGACACAGGCGACTTCCCGCGAGGACGTGACTCGCGGGGGTCGCCTCGCCCGGGTGAGACCTCAGGCCTCAGAGGTTGCTGAAGTCCGGGCCCTTTGTGCGCGTGCGCTTGATCTCGTAGAAGCCGGGGACCGAGGCCACCGCGAGGGCGCCGTCCCAGAGGCGGGCGGCCTCTTCGCCCTTGGGGGCGGGGGTGACGACCGGGCCGAAGAACGCGATCTGCTCACCGTCGGAGCCGGGGACGGCGATGACGGGGGTGCCGACCTCCTGGCCGACCTTGTCGATGCCCTCCTTGTGGGAGGCGCGCAGCTCGGCGTCGAACTCGAAGTCCTCCTGGTCGGCGTAGTCGATGAGGTCGGCGGGCAGGCCGACGTCGGCGAGGGCGCCGGCTATCGCCTCGATGGTCGGTCCCTCATCGTTGTTGTGGATGCGGGTACCGAGCGCGGTGTAGAGCGGGCCGAGGACGTCCGCGCCGTGCTTCTGCCAGGCCGCGGTCACCACGCGCACCGGCTTCCACGCCTTGGTGGCCAGCATCTCCCGGTACTCCTCGGGCAGCTGGTCGATCTTGTCCTCGTTCAGCACCGCGAGGCTCATGATGTGCCAGCTGACCTCGATGTCGCGGACCTTCTCCACCTCGAGGACCCAGCGCGAGGTCATCCACGCCCAGGGACACAGGGGGTCGAACCAGAAGTCGACGGGGGTCTTGGCGGAGCTCGTTGCGGCCTCGGACATGGTTCTCCTCTAAAACGGGGTCAGCACATGCGACAGACGGGGCTGTCTTTGAATGCGCAACCACCCCCTTCCCCACCCTATTCCCTGCTGCTCGCCACGGGACCGCATGGCAGGATCGGCCCTGTCCAGATGCTGAACAGCACCCGAGGGAGTACCGCCCGTGCCCGGTGAGAATCTGTCCCGCGACGAGGCCCGGGAGCGGGCCGCACTGCTGTCCGTCGACGGCTACGACGTGTCCCTCGACCTGCGCTCGGCGGTCGGTGACGGGGCCGGGGACGGTGTGCGGACGTTCCGTTCCGTGACCACGATCCGTTTCCGCTGCGCCGAGCCGGGCACCACGAGCTTCGCGGACCTGATCGCGCCGAGCGTCACCGCCGTCTCCCTCAACGGCAAGGATCTCGACCCGGGCGCCGTCTTCGACGGCTCCCGCATCCTCCTGGAGGACCTCGGCGACGACAACGAACTCGTGGTCGACGCCCAGTGCGCCTACAGCCGCACCGGCGAAGGCCTGCACCGCTTCGTCGACCCCGAGGACGGCGAGGTCTACCTCTACACCCAGTACGAACCGGCCGACTCCCGCCGCGTCTTCGCGAACTTCGAGCAGCCCGACCTCAAGGCCCCCTTCCGCTTCGAGGTCCGGGCCCCCGAGGGCTGGGTCGCATGGAGCAACGGCGTGGGTGAACTGCACGACGGGGTATGGCAGTTCGCCGAGACGCGGCCCATCTCGACGTACATCACGGCGATCGTCGCGGGCCCGTACCACTATGTGACGGACAGCTACTCCCGCACCTTCGACGACGGTACGACGCTGGAGATCCCCCTCGGCGCGCTGTGCCGCAAGGGCCTCGCCAGGCACTTCGACGCCGACGACGTGTTCCTGGTGACCAAGCAGGGTCTTGACTTCTTCCACGACCACTTCGACTATCCGTACCCGTTCGGGAAGTACGACCAGGCGTTCGTGCCGGAGTACAACCTGGGCGCGATGGAGAACCCGGGCTGTGTGACGTTCCGGGAGGAGTTCATCTTCCGCGGCAAGGTGACACAGGCGTCGTACGAGCGGCGGGCGAACGTCATCCTGCACGAGATGGCGCACATGTGGTTCGGCGACCTCGTGACCATGGAGTGGTGGGACGACCTGTGGCTCAAGGAGTCGTTCGCGGACTTCATGGGGACGTTCTCGGCGGCCGAGGCGACCCGGTTCGCGGGCGCCTGGACCACCTTCGCCAACAACCGGAAGGCATGGGCGTACCGCGCCGATCAACTGCCTTCCACGCACCCGATCACGGCCGACATCAGTGACCTGGAGGACGCGAAGCTGAACTTCGACGGGATCACGTACGCCAAGGGGGCGTCGGTTCTCAAGCAGTTGGTGGCGTATGTGGGGCGGGACGCCTTCCTGGAGGGCGCGCGGCGCTACTTCAAGCGGAACGCGTACGGGAACACGCGGCTCGGGGATCTGTTGTCGGTCCTGGAGGAGACGAGCGGGCGTGACATGGCCGCCTGGTCGCGGGCCTGGCTGCAGACCGCCGGGGTCAACTCCCTCACGTCGCAGGTGCTGTTGGGCTCCGAGGGGCGGATCGACGAGCTCGCGATCCTCCAGGAGGCCGCCGAGTCGCACCCTGAACTGCGCCCGCACCGGGTGGCGGTGGGCCTGTACCGGCGGTCTTCCGAGGGTGCGCTGGAGCGGTACGCGCGGGCGGAGGTGGACGTCGACGGGCCACGTACGGTCGTGGCGGAGCTGGCCGGTGCCGAGGCTCCCGAGCTGGTGCTGGTGAACGACGACGACCTGACGTACTGCAAGATCCGTTTCGACGAGGGCTCGCTGGCGACGCTGCGGGAGCGGCTCGGCGAGATCAGCGACCCGCTGGCCCGCGCACTGTGCTGGTCCGCGCTGTGGAACCTGACACGGGACGCTCTGATGCCGGCCCGGGACTTCATCGACCTCGTCCTGCGCTTCGCGGGCCGCGAGTCCGACATCGGTGTGCTCCAGATGCTGCACGCGTGGGCGAACTCCGCGCTCACGCACTACGCGGCGCCCGATTGGCGGGAGGTGGGCGGGCAGTTGCTCGCGGAGGGTGCACTGCGGGAGCTGCGGCAGGCCGAGCCGGGCAGCCAGCATCAGCTGACGTGGGCGCGGTTCTTCGCGGCGGTCGCGTCGGGTGAGGCCGAACTGGGGCTGTTGCGGGATCTGTTGGAGGGGACGGCCAAGATCGACGGGCTGGAGGTGGACCAGGAGCTGCGCTGGGCGTTCCTGGAACCGCTCGCCTCGCACGGCGTCGCCGACGAGGCCGTACTCTCCGCGGAGCTCGCCCGAGATGACACGGCCTCCGGGAAGAGGCACCAGGTTCGGTGCCTTGCCGCACGGCCGTCCGCGGCGGTCAAGGCGCAGGCCTGGGCGGCGGTTGTCGAGTCGGACGCGTTGTCCAATGCGCTGGTGGAGTCAACGATCGCGGGGTTCGCGCAGCCGTCGCAGCGGGAGCTTGGGGCTCCTTATGTCGCCAAGTACTTCTCGGTGATCGAGCGCGTCTGGGAGGAGCGGTCCATCCAGATCGCCATGGACGTGGTCAAGGGCCTGTTCCCGTCCCTTCAGGACTCACAGGCGACGCTGTCCGCGACGGATGCGTGGCTCTCCGAGCATGAAGGGGCGGCTCCTGCGCTGCGGCGGCTTGTGCTGGAGGCTCGGGATGACTTGGCGCGGGCGTTGCGGGCACAGGCGTGTGACTCCGTCGGTTAGGCGGGGACGCGTTAGGGGCGGGTGCGTTGGTGCCATATGGCGGCTGCGGGTTCGTTGTGGCTGGTCGCGCCCGCGCGGCGGAGCCGCAAATTGATACAGCCCGCGCCCCTGATGGGGCGCGCCTGACTGGGCCAGCGTGAATCAGGCGCCCCAGGGACCGGGCCCGTATGAAGCGGGCGCAGCTTGAAGCGGGCGCGGGGCGACTCTGGCGGCGTCAACACACGTTGCCGGGCATAACAGTTACGGAATGCTGGTAATCGGGGCCGTAACCCCCATACGGACCAGGGGGTTTCGGCTGTCGTGCGCCTGCACTTCAGGGCTGGGCTGTCCGGGTTTTTCGACGGGAACGTAACAGCGGTTAGGGGGGCGGGCGGGTGCGGGAGATTCGGGGGCATGAACCACAACACCCCTCTCTCCCCCCGCCCCCTGAGCCACCTGTCCGACGCCCGGCGGCGCGTGCTGACCAACGCGCAGCTGCGGGCGCACGGCGTGACCAATGCCGAGATCAACGAGCAGTGCCGGCCGGGCGGAGCCTGGCAGCAGTTCCTGCCCGGTGTCTGCCTGTTGCACCCCGGCCCGCCCACCGGTGAGGAACGGCTGCACGCGGTCCTGATGTACGCGGCCCGCTCATCGCTGCGCGAACCGGGGCTGAAGGCACAGGGCATCCCGGCTCAGCCGGCCGCGACCGGGCCCGGCGCACAGGAACCGCCCGCACTCCAGCGTTATCCCGACGCGATGATCACCGGTCTCGCGGCCCTCGCCCTGTACGGCTTCCCGTCCGCACCCTCGCTTCTGTCGCTGGACCGGATCGACGTCCTCGTACCGCGCATGCGCCGGCTCCGCTCGACGGGCTGTGCGCGTATCGTCCGGGCCCCCGCGCTGCCGAAGCCCGAGGAGGTCACCGGTCTCCCGGTGGCTCCCGTTCCGCGCGCGCTGTCCGACGCCGTCGCCGAGCTCTCGGAGGCGGGCACCGTACGCCGTCTGCTGACCGAGGCGGTCCGCGGCGGCCACTGCGAACCGGCCGCCGTCGTACGGGAGTTGACGCAGGCCCGGCTGCTGAACCGGCCGCACGTCGTGGACGCCGTCGACACCCTGCTCGCCGAGGGCCGGGCCATCGCCGAGGACAACCTGTACCGCATGGTCCGCGAACACGGCCTGCCCGACCCCGTCTGGAACGTGGATCTGTGCCTGCCCGGCGGCCCTCACCTCGGCGGCCTCGACGCGTACTGGCCCGAACAGGCCGTGGCCCTCGAACTGGACACCAGGGCGCCCCGCCAGGACGACGACGCGCTGTGGTCGGAGTACGCCCGCAAACGCGACCACCTGGAACGGCTCGGTATCACCGTCGTCCACGTCACCCCGCGGAAACTGCGCGACGCCATGGAGCAGCAGGCAGCCGTCGTACGCACCGCGCTCATGGCGGCGTGCGACCGCGATCCGGCGGCTTACGTGGTGGTGCTGCCCCGGTGATCTGTGGGGGCCGCCGGACAACTGGTGGCCCCCACATCACTGATGGCCCCTCGCTCAGTCCACGATGGCCCCGCAGGAGATGTTCACGTCCGTCGCGGTCAGTGTGCGCGCCCGGTCGGAAGCGACGAAGGCGGCCACGTCGCCCACGTCCGCGAGGGTCGCGACGCGGCCGAGCTGGGTCTCCTTGACGAGGCTGTCGGTGATCGCCTCCTTGCCCGGGAACCCGTCGGGGATGCTCTCCGCCACGCCGCCCGACTTCAGGGTGACCACACGGATACCGTGCGGGCCCATTTCGATGGCCCACTGACGACGCAACCCCTCGAGCGCGTCCAGAGCGACCTTGAAGCCGCCGAGGCCGGGCAGCGTCTGCGTCCCGCCGCCGCCGAAGGCGAGGATGACTCCCGAGCCGCGGGCGGTCATGTGCCGGGCCGCCGCCCGGGTCGTCAGGAACTGCGAGCGCATCGCGTTCGTGATGGGCTGCAGAAAGTCCGCCACCGAGATCTCCATCAGCGGCTGCTGAACGTCCCCGATGCCGATGGCATTGAACGAGACGTCGATCCGCCCGGCCCGCGCGGCCACGCCGTCGACGAAGTCGTCCACCGCCGCCTCGTCCAGGGCATCGACCACAGCCGTCTCCGCCGTACCGCCGGCACCGCGAATATCTCCGGCGACCGCCTCGAGCGACGCCGCCGTACGCCCGGCGAGAAAAACCCGCGCCCCCTCGCGAGCAAAGGCCCGGGCCGCCGCCCCGCCGATGGACCCGCCGGCTCCGTACACCACGGCGACCTTCTCCTCCAGCAACATGATCGAACTCCATTCCTGCCCTGATCGACTACCGACTGTCCGATACCAACTGTCCGACCGAAGCCGACGGCTCCGGCCCACACCCGGCACGTCGGAGCCGCTCGCCGGATTTCGACAGACCCAGACAAAGTAAGATTCAATCTACGTAATATCGAATCTGAGTTTATTGAGCCGACCAGAGAGTGAGCCTCTGATGGAGTTCAAGGGCAGGACAGCCGATCTTGATCTGCTGGCTCAGCAGCTGGGCCTGGTGGTCGACGGTACGGGGGCCACCCGCGGACGGTCCATGATCATGATGGGCCGACGTCGCGTGGGGAAGTCCCGCCTGGTGCAGGAGTTCTGTGACCGGTCCGGGGTTCCTTACGTGGTCTTCCAGGCGACCCGGGGCCGTAATCCGGTGGCTGAGCGGGCCGACTTCACCGCGGCGCTCGCGCATTCCGCCCTGCCCGGCGCGGAACTGGTGGCCGGGCTGCAAGCCGCCGACTGGAACCAGGCGCTGCGCTCCATGGCCCTCGCGGTGCCGGACGACGCTCCGAGTATCGCCGTGATCGACGAGGTGCCCTGGCTGGTGGAGCAGGACGGCGAGTTCGAGGGGGCGCTGCAGACGGTGTGGGACCGCCATCTGTCCGCCAAGCCGGTGCTGCTCGTCCTCGTTGGCAGCGACATGTCGGTGATGGAGGCCCTGCAGTCGCATGGCCGTCCGTTCTTCGGCAGGGCGACGAAGATGACCGTACGGCCGCTGCACCTGGCCGATGTGCAGGCGGCGACCGGGCTCGACGCGGCGGAGGCGATGGACGCCCTGCTGATCACCGGCGGCTTCCCGGAGATCGTCCAGTCGTGGCGGCCGGGGACGCCCCGTACGGAGTTCCTGCGCGAGGCCGTGAGCAACCCTCTCTCGCCCCTGCTGGTCGCGGGCGAGCTGTCACTGCTCGGAGAGTTCCCCGAGGCGTCCCACTCACGTGCGGTACTCGAAGCCGTCGGCAGCGGTGAGCGGACCTTCTCCACCATCGCCGCACAGGCCGGCGGCGCGGGCGCGCTGCCCTCCGGCACCCTTGCCCCGCTGCTGAACACGCTGCTGGCCAAGCGGGTCCTGGCGGTGGACCTGCCGCTGTCCACAAAACCGGACAGCAAGAACAAGCGCTACCGCGTCGCCGATCCGTATCTGCGCTTCTGGCTGGCCTTCCTGCGACGCGGAATTCCGCTCATCGAACGCGGCCGGGGTGATCTGGCCCTGGAGCGCATCGAGCGGTCGTGGACGACCTGGCGGGGACGCGCCATCGAACCGGTGGTCCGCGAGTCGCTGCTGCGCCTGCTGCCGGACGACTTCTGGCCCGAGACCGAGGCGGTCGGCGGCTGGTGGAACCGGCAGAACAACCCCGAGATCGACCTGATCGGCGCGGACCGCGAACCCGTGGCGGGCGCCGTGCACTTCATCGGGTCGGTCAAGTGGCTGGAGTCCCAGCCCTTCGGGCGCCGCGAGTACGACGCCCTGGTCCGCGATGCACTCGCCGTGCCCGGTGCCGACCCGGACACACCCCTCGTCGCGGTCTCCCGCTCCGGTGTCACGGACGGCCTGCCGCTCGCGGCGCACTGGGGGCCGCAGGACTTGGTCGACGCCTGGCGGTAGGCGTTCCTTGTGTGAGGTGTACGGCACAGCCCACAGCCCCTCGATGCCCTACGCAACGCGGCTTTCATCACCGGTCGGCGGCGAGGAAAAGGGCCGTCACCCGGCTGTCCCGCCGGGTGACGGCCCTCCGGCGCACCACTGGCCGGGCGGGCCGATGGTGAGCGACATCAGACCCGCTCCAGGGGCCGGTACGGTCCACTGGGAAGTTCCGCTGCGATGGTGTCGCCCGGGCGCACCACGCCACCCTCCTTCACGATGCTCATGATTCCGGACTTGCGCACGACGTTCCCGGCTTCGTCACGGCCGACGACCTGCTTCAGCAGCCCGTCCTGGAAGTTGTCGATCTGCAGGCAGGGATTGCGCAGGCCGGTCACTTCCAGCACCGCGTCATCGCCGATACGCAGCAGCGTGCCGACCGGCAGGCCGAGCAGATCAATGCCGCGGGTGGTGATGTTCTCGCCGAGGTCACCGGGCACCACCTCGAATCCCTCCGCACCGACCTCGACGAAGAGCTCTTCATGGATGAGATGAACCTGGCGCAGGTTCGGCTGGGTGGGGTCCTGTGCGACCCGCGAGCGGTGCTTGACCGTCACGCCGGCATGTACGTCACCCTCCACACCGAGCCCGGCGAGCAGCGTGATGCTGTCCCGGTTCGGCTTGGTGAACGAGTACTCGCCGTTGCTGCTGACCGCCGTCACTATCCCGCTCATCCTCGGATCCCCCCTCAGCGACCTGATCAGCCACGACCCTAGCCCTTACGTCGTGTCCGGCGATCATTGAGCCAAACCGGCCGGCAGCCACCGCCGTACGGGGACTTCGAGCAGTACGCGGTCCCCGCCCGGTGTGTGCGGGGCGGAGACATCGCATCCGTACTTCGCCGTGAAGGCATCCGTGATCTTCTCCGGGAACAGGCCACGGTGCAGCACCGCCTACGTACGTACGCGGACGCCCTACTCGCCGCAGAACTCCGCCTCGATCACCGCCCCGCTGTCCCCCGCCCAGTCCCCGTTGAAGTTGAACGAGAACGAGTGGCGGCCGTCCGCCGTCGTGGCGGCCTCCGAGAGGGAGCCGTGGATGCCTCCGCCGTGGCCCCAGACCGTGATTCCGCAGCTCAGCTTGGTTGCCGACAGGCCGAGGCCGTACGCGAGGTTGGGGGAACCGTCGATCTTGACCGTCTTCTTCATTTCTGCGAGCTGGGCCTTGGGGACCAACTTGCCGCGCAGGAGGGCGGAGTAGAAGCGGTTCAGGTCGCCCGAGTCGGAGATCATGTCGCCCGAGCCGCCGGCGAGCGTGGCGTTCAGCTCCGTGACGTCGTACGTCGGGCCGGTCGCGGTCTCGGCCAGCTTCCCGTACGCCCGGCTGCTGGGCTGCGGCACCTTCGGATCCGTACCGGGGACGGACGTGGCGTGCAGGCCGAGCGGCTTGATGATGCGGTGGCGGATCTCGTTCCCGTACGAGTTGCCCGTGGCGCTCTCGATGACCATCGCGGCCAGGGTGTAGTTGGTGTTCGAGTAGTTCCAGGACGTGCCGGGAGCGAAGTCCGGCTTGTGGGACATCGCGATCTCCACGAGCTGCCCGAGGGTCGCCGTGTCGTAACGGTGCTTGAGGAAGCCGTCCTTGAGGAAGTACTTGCGGCCGAACGCCTCGTCCGCCGTGTAGTTGAAGATGCCGCTGGTGTGGTTGAGGAGCCGGCGGAGGGTGATCTTGCTGCCGTCGTGGCCGTTGCCGCGGACGACGCCGGGCAGCCACTTGTCGACCTTGTCGTCGAGCGAGACCCTGCCCTCCGCCTCCAGCTGGAGCAGCACCGTCGACACGAAGGTCTTGGTGATGCTGCCGACGCGGTAGCGGTCGTGGGCGGAGCGCGGCTGTTTCGTCTTGAGGTTGCCGACGCCCGAAGTGCCCTTCCAGACCCCGTGCTTGTCCTTCACCTGCCCGGCAACACCGGGGACGCCGTCCTTCACGGCGGCGTCCATCGCTTCCTGGGTCGCGCGGTGGGCTCTGGTGGTCGGGGAGGAGTCGGCCACCACGGGTTCCACCGCGGGAGCTGCCATCGCGGATGAGGTGAGCGACGCCGCGGTGAGCGCGACAGTGCCCGCCAGTGCGATACGCAGGGTGCGTGATGCGGTCATGTGTCGGTACGTCCCTTCCGTCGGAGGGTGATCGACGGAAGGGACACCGTAGCTGGGCAAGATGGTTGAACTGCCCTTGGGGGTTGGGCGCTTTTGAGCCTCGTGGGAACTACCCCTTGTTCAGGACGAGTTCCGTGTTCCGGTCCCCCGGCTCGCCCGTGAGGGTCGAGCGGGAGCCCGGGGCGTTGAAGGACAGTTCGCGGTAGAGGGCCGCGAGGCCTGTCTGGGTGAGGTCGGCGAAGTCCGTGCGGTGCGGGGCCGCGGATTCGATGAGGGTGGTGAATAGGGAGATCGTGCCGTCGTGGTTGTCGACGACCTCGATGACGCGGGCCAGTTGGGGGAAGTCGATGTGGGAGGCCGTGGAGATCTCCCAGAAGGAGCGGTTGCCCGGGGCGGGGTGCGGGGTGATGTTGTTCTTGTGGCTGTGGCCGTTCACCCAGGCCAGGGTGGAGCGGTAGCTGCCGAGGAGGGCGAGGACCTCGTCGCCGCCGTGGCGGCGCTCGCCGGGATGGTTCGGGTCCTCGCGGAGGTTGCGCATCGTCTTGCTGGTGTGGTGGCTGAAGACGATGACGTGTTCCTTGTTCTGCTCGGCCGTCTTCAGCGTCTGCTCCAGCCAACGCAGTTGGGCCGTGCCGAGTGAGCCTTCGTAGTGGCCGCCGGGGTCGGTGCTGTCGAGGCTGACACCGAGCAGGTCGTCCGCGATACGGAAGGTGTAGTACTGGGTCTTCGCGGCGAGGTTCGCCTGCGAGTAGCCGTGCCCGATGGGGCCGGGACCCGTGTACGCCGGGTCGAGGTGCGCCTGCAGGTACTCGGCGGCCGTGAAGGGCGCGCGCCCCTCGTCCGGGGTGACCGAACGCATCTTCCGCGCCTGCGACTTGAGCATGTCCTTGAGGAGCGTGCCCTTGGGGTCGCCACCCTTCCTGAGGTTCTTCCAGATGGTGGCGCCCACCGTCTCGTCGAGCGTCATCAGCTTCTTGCCGCCGACGGCCAGCTCGGCGAAGAAGGGGTCGCCGGGCGCGAAGCAGCCGCCGGGCAGGGAATCGTGGTTGCCCACCGTGGAGTACCAGGGCAGGTTGAGCCCGGGGCTCTGCAGTTCGCGTACGGCGGCGGCGAGGAAGCCGTCGATCTTCGGGAAGCCGAGCTGCTTGTCGCCGTCGCGGACGTCCGCGTCGGGCTGCCAGTACAGCTTGCTGCCGCTGTTCTGAACGCCCTCGTAGGACTTCGGGTCACCGGAGTTGGGGGTGATACGGCCGCCGCTCATCACCTTCAGGAACCAGTCCAGCTCCGTCTTGGCGTTGTTGTCGGTGTTGTCGCCGGTGGTCATCACGAAGTGCAGCGGGGAGCCTGTGACGGGGGCTCCGCGCAGCGCGTTGACCCGCTCGACGAGCGAGACCGCGCCGGCCACCGACAGCGACTCCTGCGGACGCCAGGCGTTGGCGGCCTGGGCGCGCAGATACTCGTACCGCAGCGGGTGCTGCACGTCGACCACGTGCAGGTCGGTGAACTGCACGAACGCGGCGAGCGCGGTGCGGCGTTCGCCGCGGCCCGCCTTGGGCGCGGCCAGGTCGCCGCGGACGACGCGCTGCCAGGCGGGGCCGTCGCCGAGCCGCCGGAAGCCGGCGGAGCCCCGCGGCGCCGCGACCGAGCCGAGTGTGGTGCCGCGGGTGTACGGCATGAGTGGCGCGGCGGGTGCCTGGCGGGATGACAAGGCGATGGCCGCCTGCCCCTCGTCGGCGGCGGGGACGGTGCTCCCGCCGCTGTCCGGGCGGAGTGCGAAGCCGATACCCGCGGAGAGTGACACCGCCCCGGTGGCGGCCAGGAAGGCGCGGCGGTCACGAACGGATGTGGCGACAGAGCGTATGCGCGACATGGCGCGGTCTCCCCGAGTGCGAACGCGTCAGCAGTGGTCGCGGGCGGTTCACTGACGCGAACTGCCCGCTCACACTGGATCGTTGGCACTGGGAGTGACCTGCACGTTAACTGAGCGGCAACGGGCAACGCCGATCACCGTACGTGGATCTTGGTCACTCTCCGCGTCCACCGACCCCTCGTCGAACGGAGGGGAGGCGGTCACTCCATGTTCACTTTGCTGGGTAGAGAACCTATTTCTCGGGGACCGGCAGCCCAGCCGTACGCCCGGTCGCCGGCCGTTCCCGCCAGAGCGCGAGCCCCACGTCGACGAGTCCGACCCGCTCCAGATCGTGGACTTCGTCGAGCGGATGCCAGGCCGCCATGTCGGTGGAGCCGCCGGTCTCGTGGCGGAGTTCGCCGCCGGTGACGCGGGCCTCGTAGACGATCCGCAGGCCCTGGAAGTCGGCCGTCGTGCCGAGCCGGCGCGGGTACTCGCGCCGGATGGAGTCGACCCCGAGCAGCGCGACGGGCTCGACCGCGTACCCGGTCTCCTCCTCGACCTCCCGGATCACGGTGTCGTACGGATCCTCTCCGTGATCCATCCCGCCGCCGGGCAGCGTCCACCGCTTGCTCCCGTCCCGCGCCACCCAGCGCGCGAGCAGCATCCGCCCGTCCCGCACGCATACGGCGTAGGCCGCCACCCTCAACTCCTTGTGCATGCACCGACGTTACGGCAGCGGCGGGTTGGCGGGTGAGTACTCGGGCGCCGACCAGCGCAGTGGGCTCGCTCCGGGCGTCTGGACGGCTTCGGTGACGGTGAAGCGGACCGTGCGCTCCCCGTCCGGGGCGAACTCGATGCGTGCCGCGCCGGTGAGCTGGAGCGTCGTGCCGGTGGTCCAGTCGAGGAAGAGCAGTCCCGCGCGCGGGTCGGCCGTGAGGTTGCCGAGAGTGAGGAACATCGAGTTGCCGGAGTAGTCCGGCCAGCTCAGTTCGTACGGCGAGTCGACCCGTACGAAGCCGGGGTTGCCGCCGCGATGGCTGGCGTCGGCACCTTCGCCATGGACGGTGGCGAGGAAGAAGGTGTCGGCTGCTTCGATGAACGCCTGCTGTTCGTCAGTGAGTTGCACACTCCTCCGGACGGCAGCCGAGGCCGGGCGCTCCACCTCCTCGTAACGCTCCCTCTTCTGCAGGTACTTGGGGCAGTTGGAGAACACCTGGTCGGCCTCGACCGCGAACCCGCGCGGCGTGGGGCGCGTCCGTCCGTTGAGGCGCATACGGCGACGGGTGCGCGGGTCGAGCGCGATGGTGCCGACCGGGGCGCCGTCCGGGGCGCCGGTCGCGAGCGTGTCCGCGAGGGGGTCGCCCTCACGGAGAGCTCCCGCGACCGAGATCTGCCGGGGTCCCGTGGCCCTGACGAACCCGGGGGTTCCCGTGAGCAGCGAGGCCCAGACGCGGCCCGCCCCGTCCGCCGCGCCGAGCACCAGCATCGGCTGGAGCTCCAGGAAGGCGGCGGCCACCGGTCTGATGCCCTGGCCGATGGACCGGCCGACGTGATCGGCGGACTCGCGCACGCCCAGGCGGTCCTGCACGGCGCGCGAGCCGGAGTGGTAGGGGTCGTACACAGGCAGGTCGTACGCAGCCACGGGACCCACTCCTCTAGAAGAAACCGCAGGTCGGAGTGGCCCCAGAGGGCGCCGGAGCCTCCTCGGCGCCGCTCGGCGCGTAGATTTCCAGGCGGGTGCCGTCCGGGTCGTGGAAGAAGATGCCGCCCGAGGCCGCGCCCTCGCCGTGGGCGACGACACCGTCGTACGCGAAGTCGACACCGTACGCGCGCAGCGCCGACTCGTACTCCCGGACCTGCTCGACCGTGTCGGCCTCCACGGCGAGGTGGTGGAGACCGGCGCGTTCCGCGTCGTAGCCGTCGTGGGCCTGCTCCCACAGCGTCAGCGTCGGGCGGCCGCCCTCCCCGAAGAACACGAAACGGCGTCCCTCCTCCTTGCCCTCGGCAAGTACGCCGAAGCCGAGGACATCCCGGTAGAAGGCCAGCGAGCGGTCGAGGTCCGTGACATTGAGGCCTATGTGGCCGGTGCGCAGCGTGCTGGTTGCCGACATGGCACACCCCTTCGTGGACGGCTGCCCGCCTCTTGCGAGCTAACCCTTGCAATGGAGATTAACGGTTAGGTGCGTGCGATGCAACCGGTCAAGTACTCTTTGCCGGTTAGCCAGGAAAGGGAGCCCCGAGATGTCCGCCGCCCTCGATCCGCGTCCGCTCACCGGCGAGCCGCTCTCCCTCGACCTGCTCAACACGCGCTGGATGCACGAGGGCGCCGTGCAGGACCTGCTCGTGGACACCGACGGGCTGGGCGTGTGGCTGGCCGCGAACGGGCTCGACCGCTTCGCCGCCGATGAGGCGACGCTGCGCCATGCACTGGCGGCCCGGGACGCCCTGCGGGCGGTCGTCGACGGCCCGCTGGAGGCGGACAGTGCCGGGCCGGTCGACGCCGTCCTCGCACACGGCCGGATCCGGGCGACGCTCACCGCCGAAGGACCGGGCGAGCGTGCGGAATTCGGGGACGAGTCCTGGGGGCCCGCGTGGCTCGCGGCGCGCGACTACCTGGAGTTGCTGAGCACAGCTCCCGATCGCATCCGTGCCTGCGCACACGAGGCGTGCATCCTGCACTTCTTCGACACCTCGCGGAACGGCACGCGACGCTGGTGCTCGATGGCGGTTTGCGGCAACCGGGCGAAGGCGTCCCGCCATTACGCGCGGACGACGCGCTCCGCGGAGCGCTGAGCGCTCCGCGGGAGGGGCAGTTTGGCAGCTGCAGGCCGTCAGTGGCTGGTCGCTCTCCCACTCTCGGCTTCGCTCGAGCGGGGGGACTCTCATCGCGGCGGAGCCCCTGATGTCACAGCCCCGTGCCCCTGACGGGGCGCGCCTGACTGTGCGCGCGCAGATGTGTGCAGCAAAATCGAATGCGGGCACATCCGCTTATGACGCTCTATCAACTCCATGGCGCATGGCGGGATTACGCCAGCTTTCCCTCGCGTACCTGTCAACTCTCCCCAAACAGGCATCTCTTGAGTAAAGCTGAGCGGTCATCCGGGTTCACATACCGGACTCATGCTCGTCCTTTACCTAACAGGGATGCTGATGACCCCCACTCCCGAGCCTCAGCGTGCTCCGATCAGAGGCGCGAGACACGTGGCCAGAATCGCCGTGGCCGCAGGCCTGGTGGCCGCACTCTCCGCGGCAGGGCCGATACCCATGGCCTTCTCCGCGGACGACCCCGCCGCCCGTGCGGCAACCGACCCGGCCGTCAAGTCCGCCGACGACAAGCTCGGTTCGGCCGATGCCGACCTGCTTGCCGAGGCCAAGGCCGACGGTGCGAAGAACGTCACGATGATGATCGCGACCGCGCCCGGCGAGACCGAGAAGGTCGCCGACCAGCTGGACGCGGTCAAGGGCGGCTCCGTCGGCCGCACCTACGACAAGCTCGGCTACGTCCGCGCCACCGTGCCCACGGCAAGGGCCGAGGCCGCCGTCGACGCCGCCGCGAAGCTCTCCTCCGTGCACGGCATCGACCTGCGGCACGAGATCGCCCTCGACGACCCGACACCGGGCGGCGACCGGGCCGAGGGCGCCGAGGCCACGGCGAAGAGGTACCCGGCCCCGGACAAGAACACCCCGGCGGAGAACCCGTACAACCCGTCCTTCGAGACGGGCGCCGTCGACTTCGTGAAGAAGAACCCGAAGGCGGACGGCCGCGGCGTCACCATCGGTGTGCTCGACACCGGTGTCGACCTCGGCCACCCGGCGCTGCAGAAGACCACCACCGGCGAGCGCAAGATCGTCGACTGGGTGACCGCGACCGACCCGCTCGTGGACGGCGACGCGACCTGGCGCGCGATGGTCACCGCGGTCTCGGGCCCGGTCTTCACCTGGGACGGCGAGACCTGGCAGGCCCCGGCGGGCGAGTACAAGGTCGGCCGTTTCCGCGAGTCCGCCACCACCGGCGGCGACGCGAACGGCGACGTCAACCGCGACGGCGACAAGACGGACAGCTGGGGCGTGCTGTACGACGCCGCGTCCGGCACCGCGCGCGTGGACGTGAACGACAACAACGACTTCTCCGACGACGCCGCCATGAAGCCGTACAAGGACGGTTTCCAGATCGGCTACTTCGGCACGGACGACCCGGCGACCCCCGTCGCCGAGCGCCAGCCGTTCGTCGTGGAGATCCGCAAGGACGTCCCGATGGACCCGCTGGGCGGCGACTGGGTCGGCAAGAAGTCCGACTTCGTCAACATCGGCATCATCGAGTCCGAGCACGGCACGCACGTCGCGGGCATCACCGCCGCCAACAAGCTGTTCGGCGGCAAGATGAACGGCGCGGCGCCCGGCGCCAAGATCGTCTCCTCGCGTGCCTGCATCTTCGGTGCCGGCTGCACCAACGTCGCGCTCACCGAGGGCATGATCGACCTCGTGACGAAGCGCGGCGTCGACATCGTCAACATGTCGATCGGCGGCCTGCCCGCCCTGAACGACGGCAACAACGCGCGCGCCGAGCTCTACACGCGCCTGATCGACGAGTACGGCGTCCAGCTGGTGATCTCCGCGGGCAACTCCGGCCCCGGCGCCAACACCATCGGCGACCCCGGCCTCGCCGACAAGGTGATCTCGGTCGGTGCGGCCATCTCCAAGGAGACCTGGGCGTCCAACTACGGCTCGGCCGTGGAGAAGAAGTACGCCATGTTCCCCTTCTCCTCCCGCGGCCCGCGTGAGGACGGCGGCTTCACCCCGACCCTGGTCGCGCCCGGCGCCGCGGTCAACACCGCGCAGACCTGGCTGCCCGGCGTCATAACCCCCGAGGCGGGCTACACGCTGCCGCCCGGCTACCAGATGCTCAACGGCACCTCGATGGCCTCCCCGCAGGCGGCCGGCGCCTCGGCGCTGCTGCTGTCCGCCGCGAAGCAGAAGGGCGTCGACCTGACGCCCGCGAAGCTGCGCACCGCGCTGACGTCGACCGCCGACCACATCAGCGGTGTCCAGGCGTACGCCGAGGGCGTGGGCCGGATCAACATCGTCGACGCGTGGAAGTCCATCAAGAAGGGCGCCACGGCGCACGAGTACACGGTCAAGGCCCCGGTCGACACCGCCATCGACGAGGCGCTCGAGACCCCGGGCTTCGGCACCGGCCTCTACGACCGTGAGGGCGGGCTCAAGGCCGGCCAGAAGAAGACGTACGACATCACGATCACCCGTACGTCCGGCCCGGACCGCGCGCTGCGGCACGAGCTGCACCTGGAGAACAACAGCGGCAAGACGTTCCGCATCGAGAGCTCCGACGAGGTGTCGCTGCCGCTGAACAAGCCGGTGACCGTGAAGGTCTCCGCGAAGCCGTCCTCGGACGGGATCAGGAGCGCGATCCTCGAGGTCGACGACCCGCGCACCGAGGGCATCGACCACCAGGTCATGTCGACGGTCGTGGTCTCGGCCCCGCTGAAGTACTCCTACTCCGCGTCGGGCTCGGTGCAGCGCAACAGCAACGACTCGTACTTCGTGACCGTCCCCGAGGGCGCGAAGACCCTCGAGGTCCGGATGAGCGGGCTGAAGGACAAGAGCCAGACCCGGTTCCTCTCCATCCACCCGTACGGCGTCGGGCTCGAATCGTCGTCCTCGCTGGACTGCTACCACAACTTCACGAGCCCGGACAGCAAGCCCTGCCGCCCCGACCTGCGCTCGTACGCGGATCCGCAGCCGGGCGTCTGGGAGATCGAGGTCGAGTCGCGCCGTACGTCGCCGCTGCTCGACAACCCGTACAAGCTGGACTTCGCCGTCCTGGGCGCGACCTTCGACCCGGAGCTCGTGACCATCCCCGAGGCCAAGGTCGGCACCCCGGCCGATGTCTCCTGGAAGGTGACGAACACGCTGGAGCCGGTCGAGGGCAAGCTCGCGGGCGGCCCGCTCGGCTCCGCGAAGAGCGAGCGGGCGACCATCGCCGAGGGCGCCACACAGACCAGCACGGTCGAGGTGCCCGCGGGTGCCGAGTCGCTGGACGTGACCATCGGCAAGCCGTCGGTCGCGAACGCCGACCTCGACCTGTACGTGTACGACGCGGAAGGCAACGAGGTGGGCAACTCGGCCGACGGCGACTCGGAGGAGTCGGTCTCCCTCGCCAAGCCCGCCGCCGGCACGTACACCGTGAAGGTCCTGGGCTACGCGGTCCCGGGCGGCTCCACGGAGTACGACTACCGTGACGTGTTCTTCTCGGCCGCACTCGGCGCGATCGAGGCCGACGACACGCAGGTGTCGCTCGGCACGGGCGACTCGGCGACGTTCTCCGGCTCGATCGTCGCGGCTGACGTGGCGCCCGAGGGCCGCGAGTTCTTCGGCCAGGTGCAGCTCGTGAACGCACGCGGTACGGCCGCGGGTACGGGCAGCGTGCTGATCGAGAAGGTCACGCCGTAGTACTCCGGTTGTGTACGACTGTGGGCGGGCGTCCGGTGTGTACCGGGCGCCCGCCCCTTTTGTTGCCCTCAGTCACTCCTCGGGCGGCGGGCACTTCAGCCCGTGTGCCCCAGGCAGCGCGTCGACGAGCCCATCGCGGTCTTCGGCGGCCTCGGGGCCGACCTTCCAGTCCTGCGGCTCCTGCGTGTGGATCGGCACCCGCACCAGGGCGTCGACGCCGACCTTCAGGTCCGCCCGCGCGCTGCCGTACAGGTTGACGGCGATGGTCGGGTGTTCGGCCACCGTCCGCTCGGGCCGGAGGTAGCGCTTCACCTCCAGTACGACTCGTACGTCTCCGTCGTCCCGAGGCGTGACGTTCTGTACGGTCCCTTCGACGAGGACCTTCGAGCAGGCGATGTACATCTCGGGTGAGAACGGTTTCTCGCCCGAGTCCGCGGCCGTGTCGTCGCCGCCGCCTTCGGCCCGGCCGGCGGCGGAATCGGCGGAGCTCGCGCCGGCGTCACCCCCGCCACCATTTTGGACGCCGAGCCATACCAGCCCGCCGAGCAGCGTGGTGCCCATGGCGACCACGAGGGCGCCCAGGGCGAGACCGGCGTAGCGCCGGGGCTGCCACGATCGCGCGGCGGGCTTGGGCGGTTTCGCCTTCACCTCGGCCGGACCTGGTGCCTTCACCCCGGCCGGACCGGGTGACACCGGGGCCGCCTGGGACCGCTCGCTCTCCGCGGCCAGCGCCTCCCCCATGAACAGCAACTGCTCCCGCAGCGCCGCCACGTCCGCCAGCGCCGCCCGGTGCTCCGCCATGAACTCCGGGTCGTCCAGGGCCTCTTGGGGCAGCGGTTCATCGGTGATCGCGGCCAGCAGCGCGTCGGTTCGCGCATCGCCTTCGCCCTCGTACTCGGCCACGTCACACCACCTCGTCCTCGTGCAGGCGGGCGCGCAGCGCGCGGACCGCCGTGTGCAGCCTGCTCTTGACCGTGCCCTCCGGGATGCCGAGCTCCTCGGCGATGCCGCGGACCGGCAGATCGGCGTAGAAGCGCAGGACGAGGATCTGCCGCTGGGCGTCGGGCAGCTCGTCCAGGCCCTGGGCCACGGCGAGCGAGAGCACCTTCGTGTCGTCGCCCGAGGCGTCGACGGGCTCCAGGTGGCGCAGCGCGGCGAGACGTTCCCCGATCCGCTCCTGCCGGCGCCTGGCCCGGTGCCAGTCCATCGCCAGGTTCGACGCCACGACCGCCACCCACGCGGACACGTCGCGCGGTGCCTCCGCCCCGCTGGCGGCCCGCTCCAGGAGCCGCAGCCGGACCTGCTGCACCCCGTCCGGCAGGTCCGACTGCGGTACGCCGCCGAGTGCGAGCACCGCACGCACCCGGCGTTCCTGGGCCGCGTCCAGCGGATCGTCCGCCGGAGCGTCGCTCCCCAGGCCGTCGCTCCCCTGGCCGCGGCGGCTTTTTCTGCGCAGCACAGCCACCCCTCCCCTCGCCACTGCCTCTACGACGCCGGTGCGGGCCAAAACGTTCGACCGAGACGTACGTCACTTCGTGCGGGCGCACACCGTCCCACTCCTCGGGCAGGAGCACAAAGGATTGGACAGGCGGGCCGGTGTGGGACGCATGATGGAACGCTGCCGCCCAGTGATGCACAGGTAAAGGGAGAGAGTCGCCGTGAAGGTAGGAATCGTCGGAGCCACCGGTCAGGTCGGCACGGTCATGCGCAGGATCCTCGTGGAGCGGGACTTCCCGGTCTCGGAGCTGCGCCTGTTCGCCTCGGCCCGCTCGGCCGGGTCGGTCATCGACGGTGTGACGGTGGAAGACGCTTCGACGGCGGACTACTCCGGCCTGGACATCGTGCTTTTCTCGGCGGGCGGCGCGACGTCGCGGGCGCTGGCCGAGAAGGTCGCCTCGCAGGGCCCGGTCGTGATCGACAACTCCTCCGCCTGGCGCAAGGACCCGGACGTACCCCTGGTCGTGTCCGAGGTGAACCCGCACGCGATCGTGAACCGCCCCAAGGGGATCATCGCGAACCCGAACTGCACGACGATGGCCGCGATGCCGGTGCTGAAGCCGTTGCACGAGGCGGCGGGCCTTGAGGCGCTGGTCGTCGCGACGTACCAGGCGGTGTCCGGCTCGGGCCTCGCGGGCGTGGCCGAGCTGCACGGCCAGGCCCAGAAGGTGATCGCCGACGCGGACAAGCTGACGCACGACGGTTCGGCGGTGGACTTCCCCGAGCCGCAGGTCTACAAGCGCCCCATCGCCTTCAACGTCCTCCCCCTCGCGGGCTCGATCGTCGACGACGGCCTGAACGAGACGGACGAGGAGCAGAAGCTCCGCAACGAGTCCCGCAAGATCCTGGAGATCCCCGGCCTCAAGGTCTCCGGCACCTGTGTCCGAGTCCCCGTCTTCTCGGGTCACTCCCTCCAGGTCAACGCCCGCTTCGCGCGTCCGCTGAGCGTGGAGCGCGCGACGGAGCTGCTGGCAGGCGCCCCCGGCGTCGCTCTGTCGGACATCCCGACCCCCCTCCAGGCCGCCGGCCAGGACCCGTCCTTCGTAGGCCGCATCCGCGCGGACGAGACGGTGGAAAACGGCCTGGCCCTCTTCGTCTCCAACGACAACCTCCGCAAGGGCGCGGCCCTGAACGCGATCCAGATCGCGGAGCTGGTGGCAGCAGAACTCAAGGGCTGACACCTGCCCGATTGAGGAAGGGGCGGTCACCGTACGGTGACCGCCCCTTCCTCATTTCCTCACGCCAGGATCGTCCCGTGTCTGCTCCGCCGCCGTTCGGCTTTCCCGAACCGGTCACCGCCGTGGCTTCGGCGGGTAGAGCTTGAACTGCGTGGTGTCCAGGCTGAAGCCGAACGGATCCGGAAGCTCGACGGGGTCGCCGAACGTGAACGGGTCCGACGTGCGGTAGCGGAGCTTGTGCGGATCCGGATCGGAGCACAGCTCCATGGTGCCGTCGTTCGGGTCGACGAGCAGGTAGAGCGGGATCTCGCTCATCGCGTACCACATGCGCTTCTTGATGTAGTCGCTGTCCTTGTCCGTCGAGACCACCTCGACGACCAGGTCGACGCGGTCGGCGGGCAGCGGGTTCCGGTTGTCCGAGATCTTCTCGAAGGTCGTGACGGTCAGGTCGGCCTTCGGCTCGAAGCTGGAGATGTCGGAGATCAGCGCCTGCTCGGCCAGAACCACCCAGCCCTTCTCATCGAGCTGTGTGGCCAGCTTGGTCACGATGAAGTTGTGCAACGGCGCTGCGGATGCCTGCATGACGATCTTTCCGTCGATGAGCTCGATCTTGAGCTGATCGAGCTCGGGGATCTCTTCCAGAAAGCGCAGCAGTTCGTGTCCGGTCTCGCCTCGCACGGTGTCCTCGGCTGTCTCGTGATGCATCAGTGTCATCGCGGCGCCTCCTTCCAGGCCGGAGCGTGGGGGCGGCGGCGTCCCGCTGCTCCACGGTAATCGCAGGACAGCACTATCGGGTGAATCCGACGCGGCATGGAAGGATGGTCGAACCGTTACATACGAGGACCGCACCGAGGAGATGACCGCGTGCCTGGCACAAACCTGACCCGTGAAGAGGCGCAGCAGCGGGCGAAGCTGCTCACCGTTGACTCGTACGAGATCGATCTCGACCTCTCCGGCGCGCAGGAGGGAGGCACCTTCCGGTCCGTGACGACGGTGCGCTTCGACGTCGCCTTGACCGGTATGGATTCCTTCATCGATCTGGTGGCTCCGACCGTCCACGAGGTCACCCTCAATGGGGACGCACTCGATCCCGACGAGGTGTTCAAGGACTCCAGGATCGCCCTGCCGGGGCTGCTGGACGGTCGCAACATCCTGCGGGTCGTCGCCGACTGCGCGTACACCAACACCGGTGAGGGGCTGCACCGGTTCGTCGACCCGGTCGACCAACAGGCCTACCTCTACACCCAGTTCGAGGTCCCGGACGCCCGCCGCGTGTTCGCGTCCTTCGAGCAGCCCGACCTGAAGGCCACCTTCCAGTTCACCGTGAAGGCCCCCACCGGCTGGACCGTCATCTCCAACTCGCCGACGCCCGAGCCCAAGGACGACACCTGGGTCTTCGAGCCGACGCCGAGGATCTCCACGTACATCACCGCGCTCATCGTCGGCCCGTACCACAGCGTCCACAGCGTGTACGAGAAGGACGGGCAGACCGTTCCGCTCGGTATCTACTGCCGGCCCTCCCTCGCCGAGTACCTGGACTCGGATGCGATCTTCGAGGTCACGCGGCTGGGCTTCGACTGGTTCCAGGAGAAGTTCGACTACGCGTACCCGTTCAAGAAGTACGACCAGCTCTTCGTGCCGGAGTTCAACGCGGGCGCGATGGAGAACGCGGGCGCGGTCACCTTCCGCGACCAGTACGTCTTCCGGTCGAAGGTGACGGACGCGGCGTACGAGATGCGCGCCGAGACCATCCTGCACGAGCTGGCCCACATGTGGTTCGGCGACCTCGTGACCATGGAGTGGTGGAACGACCTGTGGCTGAACGAGTCGTTCGCGACGTACACATCGATCGCCTGCCTCGCGTACGCACCCGAGTCGCGGTGGCCGCACTCGTGGACCACCTTCGCGAACCAGATGAAGACCTGGGCGTACCGCCAGGACCAGCTCCCGTCCACGCACCCGATCATGGCCGAGATCCGCGACCTGGACGACGTCCTCGTCAACTTCGACGGCATCACGTACGCGAAGGGCGCGAGCGTACTGAAGCAGCTCGTCGCGTACGTCGGCATCGACGAGTTCTTCCGGGGTGTGCAGGCGTACTTCAAGACGCACGCGTACGGGAACACGCGGCTGTCCGACCTGCTCGGCGCCCTGGAGGAGACCAGCGGGCGTGACCTGAAGAACTGGTCGGAGAACTGGCTCCAGACGGCGGGTATCAACATCCTCCGTCCCGAGATCGAGACCGACGCGAACGGCGTCATCACCTCCTTCGCCATCCGCCAAGAGGCCCCGGCCCTGCCCGCGGGCGCCAAGGGCGAGCCGACGCTGCGCCCGCACCGCATCGCGATCGGCCTCTACGACCTGGACGGTTCAGAAGGCGCGGGCGGCAAGCTGCTGCGCGACCCCGAGGGCGGCCGCATCGAGCTGGACGTCGACGGTGAACTGACCGCCGTACCCGAACTGGTGGGCAAGCGCCGCCCCGACGTCGTACTCCTCAACGACGACGACCTCTCGTACGCGAAGGTCCGCCTCGACGAGCAGTCGCTGGCCTTCGTCACGGAGCACTTGGGCGACTTCGAGGCGTCCCTCCCCCGCGCCCTGTGCTGGGCCTCGGCCTGGGACATGACGCGCGACGCGGAACTCGCCGCCCGCGACTACCTCTCGCTCGTGCTGTCCGGCATCGGCAAGGAGTCCGACATCGGCGTCGTGCAGTCGCTGCACCGCCAGGTGAAGCCGGCCCTCGACCTGTACGCGGACCCGGCCTGGCGCGAGACCGGCCTGACCCGCTGGACCGTGGCCACGCTGGAGCACCTGCGCGCGGCCGAGCCCGGCAGCGACCACCAGCTGGCCTGGGCGCGCGCCTTCGCGGCGACGGCCCGTACGCCGGAACAGCTGGACCTCCTGGAGGGGCTGCTCAGCGGCAGCGAGACCATCGAGGGGCTGGCCGTGGACACCGAGCTGCGCTGGACGTTCGTGCAGCGGCTCGCCGCGACGGGCCGGTTCGACGAGGCGGAGATCACCGCCGAGTACGAGCGGGACAAGACGGCCGCCGGTGAGCGCCACGCGGCGACCGCACGGGCCGCCCGTCCGACCGAGGCGGCGAAGGCGGAGGCCTGGGCCTCGGTCGTCGAGTCCGACAAGCTGCCGAACGCCGTGCAGGAAGCGGTGATCAGCGGCTTCGTCCAGACCGACCAGCGCGAACTGCTCGCCCCGTACACGGAGAAGTTCTTCGCGGCGGTCAAGGACGTCTGGGAGTCCCGCTCCCACGAGATGGCCCAGCAGATCGCGGTCGGCCTCTACCCGTCCGTACAGGTCTCCCAGGACACCCTGGACCGTACGGACGCGTGGCTCGCCTCCGCCGAGCCCAACGCGGCGCTGCGCCGGCTGGTCTCGGAATCCCGCTCGGGCGTGGAGCGCGCGCTGAAGGCACAGGCTGCGGACGCGGCCTCCTCGCACGAGTAGTACAGGTGTAGTAGCTGTAGTCCGTAGCGGACGGGGCGCCCGGTGTCGTACCGGGCGCCCCTTTCACCTGTCCAGGAGCTGCTGGGCCAGCCGGAGCATGGTGCGGGTGTGCAGCGCGGTCTGGCGGTGGACCGGTACCCAGCGGGCGTCGAAGGTGGCGTCGAGCTCGCGGCTCCAGTCGCTCACCAGGGCATCGAGGGCCTCGATGGCGGCCGTACCCGTCGCCGCCTCGCCGAAGGCGCCCCTCATCATCGCCGCCGCGCGCAGCGGGATGCGGCGGGCCGCGATGCCGAGGGAGACGGAGTTGCCGACGGTGGTGGCGAGTTCGGCGTCGCCGAGGCCCCGGGCGTCGTGCGTGGTCCAGGTGTCGACCACGCCGGGGCCGATGTCCATGAGCTCGCGGGCGGCCGTGTAGAACGGCAGCCGGGCGGGGTCCCGGGGCGGCCGGTCGGCCAACGGGCCTAGTACTTCCTCCAGTTGCTTGGAACGGCTGAGCAGGATCTCCGAGGCACGGTCGATCTCCCGTCCGGGGTCGGCGACGCGGCTCGGGTCGCTCACGGCCGCCACGCTCCACAGGGGAGCCTCGACGACGGCCGACACGGTGCCGTGCCGCATCGCGTACGTCCAGGTGGAACGGGAGGTGTAGCCGGACGGATCGCGTTCGTCGGCCGGGCTGCCGTCGGGCCGGACGAGCACGCCGGGACTGTCGACGAACCAGCCCATGCCGTCGAACGGCCGGTATTCCAGGGGTATTTGGAGCTCTGCCGCCACAGCGCGGAAGGCGTCCGGCGCGCCGGGCACGGGACGGGTGAGTTGCAGGAACGATCCGCCTGCTTCGACGCCGTGCAGCGAGAACTGCACGACGGGACGCAGCTCGTCGAGGAGCCGCGCGAGCGCTCGGGACTCCGGCAGGAGCGGACGCGGATCGGCCTCGACGGGCGGGAACTCCGGCTGTCCGGCGAAGGCGGGCCGGTAGAAGCCCCGGTAGTACTCCTCCAGCGTGGGCCGCTCGGCGAACCGGCGCTCGGCGAGCGCGGCACCGTCGGGATCCAGGCACAGCAGGAAGTGCCAGGTGCAGCCCCACTCTTCGAGGACACCCGGGTCGCGTACGAACTCCTCGGCCAGGGCCAGCGCGGACACCCCGCCGACGGGCTCGTTGGCATGCGCCCCGGCCACGGTGAGCACCTGCCGCTCACCCCGCCCGAACGACAGCACCCAGAGCGGCCGTCCGGCCCGCGACTCCCCGGCGCTCCGCAGCCGCACCACCCCGGGACGGGCCACCACCATCGCCCGCGCCGCGCGCGTCAGCTCGTCGACAGTGAGGATCACGCCCCCAACTCCTCACTTCCGCACGGATGTCGAGCGTTCATGACGGCCGATGGGGTCCGGTGGACCACCGCCTCGTCAAGGCTCGATGTGCCGCGTCAGGGAGTCAAGGGCGCGGTCCTGGGGAGCGGAGGGGGCTTTGGGGCGGCCGGGGCGGAAGTGCCGGGGTTCGTGTCGTCGCCGGGGCAGGCCGATCCTGCGGTCCGGGCATCCGCGCCGAGGCAGGCCGCTCCTGCCGACCGGGCGTCTGCGCCGAGGCAGGCCACGCCGTCCTCCCGCGCGCCGCCACCGCCGGAGAAACTCCGGCCCGCTCGCGGAGCTTCGTACGCGGTCCGAGCTGTCCCACCACCGTCGCCGCGAACGCCAGCGCCATACCCGCCAGTTGGACGGTGCCGAGCGACTGACCGAGCGCGACCCAGCCGACGACGGCCGCGGTCAGCGGGGAGAGCGGGCCGAGGAAGGTGACCTGGGTGGCGGCGAGGCGGCCGATGCCGCGGAACCAGAGCCAGTACGCCACCGCCGTGTTGGCCAGCGCGAGGTAGAGGTAGCCGCCGATCGCCCGGCCGTCGAGCGCGGGCGGTGCCCCCTCGACGAGCAGCGCGAGCGGAGCGATCAGCAGGCCGCCCGCGGTCAACTGCCAGCCGGTGAGCGCCAACGGGCCCACGCCCTCCGGCCGCCCCCACCTCTTGGTGAGCACCGTCCCGGCAGACATCGACGCGGTCGCGGCGAGCGCTGCCGCGACCCCTATGACGTCCAGCGCACCCGCCGCCTTGAGCACGACGAGGCTGACGCCGAGGGCCGCCGCGATGCCGGTGAGGAGCGTACGGACGGTCGGGCGCTCGCCGAGCAGGAGCGCCGCGAGGCCCGCGACGAACAGCGGGCCGACGGAGCCGACGACCGCCGCCAGGCCGCCGGGCAGGCGGTAGGCGGAGAGGAAGAGCAGCGGGAAGAAGGCTCCGATGTTCAGCGCGCCCAGGGCCGCCGCCTTCCACCACCACACGCCGCTGGGCAGCTTGCGGGCGACGGCGAGCAGGACGAGTCCCGCCGGCAGGGCCCGGATCAGGCCGGTGAACAGTGGGCGGTCGGCCGGCAGGAACTCCGTGGTGACGGCGTAGGTGGTGCCCCAGGAGATGGGAGCCAGGGCGGTGAGGGCGATGGTGAGGGGGGCGGCGAGCGTGGTGGGGCGGTTCATGACCGGCTCCAGAGGGCGGCGGGCAGGCGGGTGGCAGGGCGGACGGGGCAGACCGAAAGGGCTTGGCGCTAAGTAGCTTAGCCATAAGCTACTTAGCGTCAAGCTACTTTCTTGCGAGTGACTGGCCCGGCACGGATACTCCCCTCATGAGCAGCACGCCCAAGACCCCCCGGGACGCCGTCGACGCGATCATCGACCAGTGGGCCGTCGTACGACCCGATCTGGACACCGCCGCGATGGAGGTGTTCGGTCGCGTCTACCGGCTCTCACGGACCATGGGCGACCGGATGGACAAGGCGTACGCCCGGTTCGGGGTCTCGCGTGGCGAGTTCGACGTACTCGCCACGCTCCGGCGGTCCGGCGCCCCGTACACCCTCTCGCCCCGCCGGCTCTCGGAGTCGCTGATGCTGACCACCGGGGGCATGACGGGGCGGCTCGACAAGCTGGAACGGGCCGGTCTCCTCCGCCGGTCTCCCGACCCCCACGACCGCCGGGCCCTCCAGGTCACGCTCACGAACAAGGGGCTGGCGATGATCGACGACGCACTCGAGGCCGGACTGGCCCTCCAGACGGAGGCACTGTCGGCGCTCGACGACGAACAGGCCGGCCAGCTGGCCGACCTGTTGCGTCAGTTGCTCGCGGGCACGGTCACCCCACAGCCGTAGCCAACGCCTCCTCGATCTCCTCCGGGCAAGGCGCCGAAGGAGAGGCGGGAGTGCCCCTCCGGTGAGAACACGTCGAGGGCGCCGTCCTCGCCCACGTACCGCGAAACCTGCGTACGTGTGCGAGGGCGGCGCCCTCGACAGAAAACTCGGAGAGGACCGAGGTCAGGAGGCCTGCACCTGGTCCTCGCCCTGCATCCTGCCCTGCGCCTTGCCGCCGGGCTTCGGCTGCCGGTCCGTCGACCTGTCCAGGACCATCACCAGGCCGGCGATGACCGCGAACAGCGCGATCGGCGCCATGACGTACAGGCCCAGCGTCTCGATGACGCTCAGGCCCTGGCCGGGGTCGTCACCGTCGTCGGGGATCAGCGCGAGGGCGGGGGACGACGTGAGCAGCATCATCAGCGTCGTGCCGGCGGCCAGGGTGCCGGCTCGCAGGGCGTTCTTCTTGTCCACGGGCCCACGGTAGCCAACGGCTCCCTCGTGCGCTCGCCCGGGGTGCGTTTACCTTGGCCTGCGCCCACACCCCGCTGCCTCCGCCGGGTGGGCGCCTGTGGGTGGGCGGGGGTTCTTTCCCCAAGCCCGCCCCTTCCCGAAACTGAGGGCTGCGCCCCCAGGCCCCCGCCAGGGGGTGGGAGTGACAGTCGTGTCGCGGCTGCGGGTGCGTCGTGGCTTGTCGCGCAGTTCCCCGCGCCCCTTTGGGGCGCTACCCGGACCCCGCTCTTACGCGGCGCCCGGCGCTCTCCCCCGCACCACATCCAACAACGCATGCAGCCTGGGTGAGGCCGCCAGTTCCTCCAGTGTCACCGGGTGGCCCTCCGCGTCCGCGATCGGCAGGCGCCAGTTCGGGTACTGGTTCCAGGTGCCGGGGACGTTCTGGGGGCGGCGGTCGCCGACCGTGTCGGGGAGCCAGATGCCGATCATGCGGGCGGGGGTGCGGAGCAGGAAGCGGTGGACGGCCTGGATCTCCGCCTCCTCCGAGACTGCGGCTCCGCCGCCGAGGCCGTCGAGGAGGCCCAGGCGGGCCAGCAGGGTCAGCCACTCCCCCGCGTCCGCGGAGGCCTCGGCGCGTTCCTCCTCCAGGGAGCGGGTCAACAGGCCCAGGCGGTCGCGGAGTTCGACGTGGTCGCCGGTGAGGCGGGCCGCGGTGGGCGGCAGATCGTGGGTGGTGGCGGTGGCGAGGCAGTCGGCGCGCCAGCGTTCGGGCGGCAGGGGCTGGCCGTCGCCCTCCCAGTCCCGCTCGAACCACAGCACGGACGTGCCGAGGACGCCGCGCTCGTGCAGCGTGTCGCGGACGCCGGGTTCGACGGTGCCGAGGTCCTCGCCGATCACCAGAGCTCCGGCGCGCGAGGCCTCCAGTACGAGGATCGCGAGCATGGCTTCGGCGTCGTAACGGACGTACGTCCCTTCCGTCGGCGCCTCGCCCTGCGGGACCCACCACAGCCGGAACAGGCCCATGACGTGGTCGATGCGCAGCGCGCCCGCGTACCTGAACAGGGCGCGCAGGAGACGGCGGTAGGGAGCGTAGCCGGAGTCGGCAAGCCGGTCGGGGCGCCAGGGAGGCAGGCCCCAGTCCTGGCCGCGTGCGTTGAAGGCGTCGGGGGGCGCACCGACGGACATGCCCGCCGCGAAGTACTCCTGCTGCGCCCAGGCGTCGGCGCCGCCGGGATGCACGCCGACCGCGAGATCGTGCACGAGTCCGACGGGCATGCCGGCGTCGCGCGCGCTGCGCTGGGCGGTGGCGAGCTGGCTGTCGGTGAGCCAGACGAGACGGCTGTGGAAGTCGACGCGGTCCATCAACTCGCCGCGGGCGCGGGCGGTTTCGGGCGAGCGGGGATCGCGCAGGCCGGCCGGCCAGGAGTGCCAGTCGGAGCCGTATCTCTCCGCGAGCGCGCACCAGGTGGCGTGGTCCTCCAGGGCCTCGCCCTCCTCGGCGAGGAAGTCGCAGTAGGCGGCGCGTCGTCCGGGCCCGAGCGGCACGTCGCGTACGAGCTCCAGGGCTTCGCGCTTGAGTTCCCATACGGCGTCGCGGTCGATCAACGCGCCTTTGTGGAGCACGGATTCACGCAGCCGGTCGGCCCGCTCCAGCAGCGTACGAACGCGGTCGCGGTCCTCGGCGTACGCGAATTCCGGGATGTCCTCGACCCGCAGATGCACCGGGTCGGGGAAGCGGCGCGAGGAGGGCCGGTACGGGGAGGGGTCGGTGGGCTCGCCGGGCACGGCCACATGCAGTGGGTTGACCTGCACGAATCCGGCGCCGAGCGCCCGCCCCGCCCAGGCCGTCAGCTCGGCGAGGTCCCCGAGGTCGCCCATGCCCCAGGAGCGCCGGGAGAGGAGGGAGTAGAGCTGGACGAGCAGTCCGTACGTACGTCCCGGCGGCGCCGGCAGCCGGGACGGGGCGACCACGAGGTGGGCGCGGGCAGTGCGGCCGTCGGGGGCGGTGGCCGTCAATTCGTGGACGCCGTACGGGAGTTGCTCGGCGGAGGAGCGGGTCTCGCCCTGCTCGGTGCGGATCCGCAGGCGGGTGCCCGCGGGCAGTGCGGTGAGAGCGGCCGGCAGCGGACCGCTCGGGCGCCCGGCCCGGGCGGTCGGCGCGGGGTCGTCCGCCGCGGGTTCCCGGTCGCCGCTCACGGCGGCGGCTCCGCTCCAGCAGACCACGGTCGGCGGCAGCAGCCGCTCCCGCAGCTCCGTCTCACGGGCCGCGAGCGACCTCTCGACGGCCTCCGGAGTCCGGGCGTCGACGCCCAGCGCGCCGAGCGTGGCGATCACCGCGGCCTCCGAGGCGGGCACCGTACGGTCCGGGGACGGGCTGTAGGAGGTGGCGACGCCGTGCAGCGCGGCGAGCCGGGACAGCGGCATCAGACCCCCGGGAAGTCCAGGCCGGCGGCGGCGCCCGTGGAGGTGGGCTCGCTCGTCAGGGGGGCGGCGTCGGCGAGGGGCGGTTCGCTGGTGAGAGGAGCGGCATCGGGCAGCGGCGGCTCACTGGTCAGCGGAGCCTCGGCGCAGGAACCCTCGGCGCTGAAGACGCAAAGGTGCAGGTCGGGATCGGCGGGCAGGCCCGCCAGGCGTTTGGAGGGGTCCTCCAGGCGGTCTTCCGGGCGTTTGGAAAGGGCCGGGAGCAGAAGCGGTGCCGATGTGGCCACGAGGGCCTCCTTGAAGATGTCGATAGTGCGGGGTCAGGGGCCCCATACCCAGTGGGCGCGGACACAGACGTAAACGAGTGGGCAACGTGTTGGTGTTCACATTCTCTCCCGGATCCGGGGTTACCACCGAGGATCTTTTTGTCGGGCCGAGTCTCGGGCGGATTTCCTGCCTACTATTCACTCAGTACATATACCGCGTACATACTGGTCCCCATGAGCACCCGCCACATCCTGCTGGGGCTGCTCGCCGGTGGGCCGAGCCATGGCTACGACCTCAAGCGACGGCACGACGAACGTTTCCCGCAAGCCCGTCCGCTGGCCTACGGGCAGGTCTACACGACCCTGCAACGCCTGGTGCGCGACGGTCTCGCCGAGGTCGACGGCACCGATTCCGCCGGCGGCCCCGAGCGGACGCGGTACCGGTCGACCGGCGAAGGGGAGCGTGAACTGGCCAAGTGGACGGGCGAGATCACGCCGCCCGCGCCCTTCGTGACGAACGAGATCTTCGCCAAGGTCGTCTGCGCGATCCTCGCCTCCACGGACCCGGACGACTATCTGCGCGCCCAGCGCGCCGCGCACATGGAGCGGATGCGGCAGCTCACGGCGGTCAAGACCGCCCAGGGCGCCGATCTCGCGACGGTCCTGTCCGCCGACTACGCCCTGTCCCATCTCGACGCCGACCTGCGCTGGATGAACACCACCGCCGCCCGGCTCACCACTCTGACCGCGGAGGTCGACGCAGCATGAGCAACGAAATGCCGCTCCTGGCAGCCCGTGGCCTCGCCAAGGCGCACGGCAGAACGAAGGCGCTGCGCGGCGCCACGATCGAACTGCGCGCCGACGAGATCCTCGCCGTCACCGGCACCAGCGGCAGCGGAAAATCCACGCTCCTGCACTGCCTGGCCGGGATCGTCCGCCCCGACGAGGGCTCGGTGGTCTATGACGGGCGGCGCCTGGACCAGCTGCCGGAGAAGCAGCTCAGCGAGCTGCGGCGCACGGAGTTCGGCGTGGTGTTCCAGTTCGGGCAGCTCATCCCGGAGCTGACCGCGATCGACAACGTGGGGCTGCCGCTGCTGCTCGCGGGAGTGGGGCGGGCCGAGGCGCACCGGCGGGCGGGCGAATGGATGGAACGGTTCGGCGTACGCGGCCAGAAGGAGCTGCGGCCGGGCGAGATGAGCGGCGGTCAGGCCCAACGGGTATCGATGGCACGGGCGTTGGTGACCGGTCCAAAGGTCGTCTTCGCCGACGAGCCGACCGGCGCGCTCGACTCCCTGGCGAGTGAGCAGGTGATGACGGCGATGGTGCACACCGTCCGGGAGGCGGGCACGACGATGCTGCTCGTCACGCACGACCACCAGGTCGCGGCGTACGCGGACCGTGAGGTGCGGCTGAAGGACGGCGTCGTCCTTGAGGACTCGGTGGACCTGGAGGTTGCCCAGTGACGACGCCGGTGAAGGCCCCGGTGATGACCTCGGTGAAGCCCTCGCTGAAGACCTCGGTGATGGAGGATCTCCGGCTCGCGTGGCAGCTCACGCGGGGTTCCGACCGGCGCGAGTGGTGGCGCGTGCTGCTGACGGCGGTGGGAGCCGCGCTCGCCACCGGCTTCGGGCTCGCGGCGCTCGGGATCGGCGCGGTGCGCGGGATCGTGGAGTTCCCGTATCTCAACGGTCTGCTGGATGAGCCGGGGGTACGTTCCGGGGTGGTCGTCGCGTTGCTGCTCCTGCTCGTGCCGGTGCTCGGGTTCCTCGCGCAGTGCGCGCGGATCGGCGCCGTGCACCGGGACCGGCGGCTGGCCTCGCTGCGCCTGGTCGGGGCGACGGCCCCGCAGGTGCGGCGTATCGCGGCCCTGGAGGCGGGCCTCGCCTGTCTGCTGGGCTCGGCTCTCGCCGCGTCGGTTGCCGTACCCCTGGTGCTGCTTCTGTGGGAGCGGCCCCCGCTGTGGCTCTGGGCCGGCTTCGCCCTGGTGACGCTGGCCGTGCCGGTCGTCGCCGCGTTGGTGAGCGTTCTCGCGCTGCGCCGGGTGGTGGCCTCGCCGTTGGGGTGGGTGCGCCGGGTGCGGCCGGAGCGCGGCGGGAGTGCCCTGCTCACGCTGGGGGCGCCCGCGCTGCTAGTGGGCGTGGCGGGCGCACTGGTCCTGACGGGGGGCCGGCAGCTGAGCTATGCCGCGTTCCCGCTGGCAGTGTTCGGCGCGGTGACGCTGACCGCTGTGGGCTCGGTCGCCATCGCCGGGGCCACGGCCAGGGTCATGGGCTGGTGGCTCGCCGCGCGGACCGGGAACCCGGCGGTACTGATCGCGGCCGAGCGCCTGCGCACCGACCCCTGGGCCGCCGCGCGCACCCACGCCGCCGTACTCCTGGTGACCATCGTGGGCGTGAGCTTCCTGGGCATACGGCAGATCCTGCTCGACGACCTGAACGGACCGGGTCACAGCCGCTCCCCCGAGGACACGGCCTTCTACACCACCGGCATCAACCTCGCGGGCGCCGCCGTCCTCGTCGCGCTGGCCATCACCCTGAGCGGTCTCGCCGTCGGCGCCGCCGAGTCACTGGCCACCCGGCGCCGGGGCCTCGCCGCGCAGGCCGCCGCCGGGGTACCGCGGGCGGTGCTCGGCCGGGCGCTGCTCCTGGAGACGGCGCTGCCACTGGCCCCGGCGATGCTGCTCGCGGGTCTCGGCGGTACGGCGGTGTACCTCGCGTACGGGATCGCGACGGACGTCTCCGTCCCACTCCTGCTGCCGCTGCTGTTCCCCCTGGCGGTGTACGCGTCCTGCCTGCTCGCCGCGGCCACGGCGCTGCCGCTGCTCAGGCGTGTGGCCCAGCCGGGCGAACTGCGCTACGCGTAGCCCCGCGTGCCGGTGCGGTTCGGTGCGGCCGCGCCCCGAAGGGCCACGGGGAACTGCGCGACCAGCCACGACGAACCCGCAGCCAACAGCCGACGCAGCCCCCCTGCTCAACCCAGCGGAGCGCTTACGCAAGACGAAGGCCCGGAGCGTCAGGCAGAGATGCCATCGATCCGGGCCATCGCGTCATCCGCGCCGTACGGCTGCAAATACGGCAGCCAGCGCGGGTCCCTATGCCCGGTTCCGATGATGCGCCAGGCCAGACCCGAGGGCGGGGCCGGTTTATGGCGCAGCCGCCAGCCGATCTCGAAGAGATGGCGGTCGGCCTTCACGTGGTTGCAGCGGCGGCAGGACGCCACCACGTTGTCCCAGACGTGCTGACCCCCGCGGGAGCGCGGGATGACGTGGTCGACGCTGGTTGCGACGCCACCGCAGTACATGCACCGGCCCCCGTCGCGGGCGAACAACGCGCGACGGGTCAGCGGAACGGGCCCCCGGTAAGGGACCCGTACGAACCTCTTCAGCCGGACCACGCTGGGTGCGGGGACAGTAACGGTTGCACTATGCATAAAGGCGCCGGATTCCTCGAGGCAGACAGCCTTGTTCTCGAGGACGAGGACGAGCGCGCGGCGGAGCGGTACGACGCCGAGTGGCTCGTACGACGCGTTGAGGACCAGGACATGCGGCACGGATGCCTCCTTGTACGCCGGCGGCGCGTGGCTCGCGCCGGGACGATCTGTAGTCAGTCTCCCCTCATGCCTGGTGGAAGCGCCACCATGTCCCGGTAACGGGCTGGGAGTGTTTTCGACCACACCGTTTTCACTTCCCCGTGTTCATCCCCAGGTGAGCACAGTCTCCCCTCGGACATTGCGACGATCCACACATGGTGCCCCGATAGTGTGTTGAGTCTGCCCGTCCGGTGACCTTCTTGTGACCCCCATGCCACGGGCGGACCGCTACGCCTGGAGGTACCTGCCGTGTTCTTGTCCGTCCTGTCGGCCGCCGATCCCACAGACGAACCATCGGCTCCCTCGCTTCAGGACGCCCAGGAAAGCGCGAGCAACGCCGCGAGCTGGGTGGAGCAGAACTGGTCGACGTGGCTCAGCATCGGGCTTCGTGTCCTGCTGATCCTCGTGATCGCAGGCGTCCTGAGAGTGGTGATCCGGCGGGCCATCACCAAGCTGATAGACCGCATGAACCGCACCGCCCAGGCCGTCGACGGCACCGCGCTGGGCGGTCTCCTCGTCAACGTCGAGCGCCGCCGTCAGCGTTCTCAGGCAATCGGTTCGGTACTGCGCTCGGTGGCGTCCTTCCTGATCATGGGCACGGCCGGGCTGATGATCCTCGGCACGTTCGAGATCAACCTGGCCCCACTGCTGGCCTCGGCGGGTGTGGCGGGCGTCGCAATCGGTTTCGGTGCGCGGAACCTGGTGACCGACTTCCTCTCCGGCGTCTTCATGATCCTGGAGGACCAGTACGGCGTCGGGGACAGCATCGACGTCGGGGTGGCCACCGGCGAGGTGATCGAGGTGGGGCTGCGCGTGACCAAGCTGCGCGGCGACAACGGCGCGATCTGGTACGTGCGCAACGGCGAGGTCAAGCGGGTCGGCAACCTCAGCCAGGGCTGGTCGACGGCACACGTGGACGTCACGCTGCGCCCGGAGGAGGACCTGGACCAGGTCCGGTCGATCCTCACCGAGGTGGGCGAGGCCATGGCGAAGGACGAGCCGTGGAACGAGACGCTGTGGGGCCCGGTGGAGGTCCTCGGCCTGGACAGCGTGCTCCTTGACTCGATGGTGGTGCACGTCTCCGCGAAGACGATGCCCGGCAAGGCCATCGGCGTCGAGCGCGAGCTGCGCTGGCGCGTCAAGCGCACCTTCGACGCGGCCGGCATCCGCATCGTCGGCGGCATCCCGGGCCAGCCGGACGAGGGCGCGGCTTCCTCCCCTGTGGATGTGGCACCCCCGTCAGCACACGCGAGCACGGCGTAGCCGCAGCCGCAGGCGGCTACGCAGCTCTCTCCCGCACCGGCGGCTTCGGCTTCGCCGAACGTGGCGAAGTAGCGGCTTGCACTTGTACGGGGATGGCGGCGCCCGGAGGGTTCTGGGCGCCGCTTCGTTGTGTGCGTGGTGGCCGCGGTAAACGAACCGGCATGCTCGTTCGAATGATCGCTCGCGGAATTCCAGGTCACCAGCCGACCGAGCTCGACGAGTCGTACCGCAAGGCCCACAAGGGCTGGTACCCCATCGACATGATCGCCTTGGCCGGCGAGGTCACCCCGACCCCGAGGGCCCGCTCGTCCGCGCCGAAGCGCTGGCTTCCGGTCTCGTGGCGGTCGCGGCCGCAACGGCCATGGCCACTGCGTCGCGGGCGGGGCGGTCCAGGAGGTCCGTGAGGTCGGGGGCGGTGCCGTCCAGGAAGCCGTGTCGGATGCCAGTGGCGATCGAGGCGAGCATGGGCGGCTGGAACGGCAGCAGCCCCGGGGTCTCGTGGAGGAGCCTGCGCCGGTACTCGGCCAGGCTGATGGTGCGGTGCGGGACCCCGAGCCGGTCGGCCACCTGTCGCGCCGTGATCGGCGTGCCGACGAGGTCGTAGACGCGTCCGCTGTGCCGTGTCGGATTCGCCGCAACGATCGCCGCCGCATCGGCGAGATCCTCTCGCGCGACCGCGGCCAGGGCACCGTCCCCGAACGCAGACTCCACACCATCGCCGGCCCATATCAGGAGACCGCCGAAGAGTTCGGCGTAGAGGCCGTTGCGCAGGATCGTCCACGGCAATCCGCTTGTCCGGACAAGGCGTTCGGTCACACGGTGCGCGAGCGCGAAACCGAGATGGTCACCGGCACCGGTCAGGCTTGTGTAGACAACGTGATGGACGCCATCGCGGACGGTGGCGTCAAGGATGGCCGCATGCCGCGCGACGACCTGGTCGTCCTCGGCATAACCGGCGGAGATCAGCACCAGGTCCGACACACCGGCGAGATCGAGGCCCCCATGGTCGTCGAAGTCGAGACGCCGCATTCCCTCGCTGGGCGTGCGGCTGCCGCCCTTCGCGACGGCGCCACGAGCACGCAGCGCCGCAAGAGTGGCCGAGCCCAGATTCCCGTTCGCTCCGGTCACCAAAATCATGTCAATCGCAGTCTTCCGTCGTGGTTCTCATCGGTAACTACGCTTGATCCTTGACCGCACGCCCACGGGCTACAAGAAGGCAGTTTGATGTCACTCACGCACACCGGGGTAACCGCCACCCCCGCCGACCTCGAGCCCTGCGGACGCGAAGACCACCCCGACTGCGGCATCCGCGACGTCCTGGACCGCATCGGGGACAAGTGGTCGGTGCTCGTGATCGTCGAACTCGCGGGCGGGCCGCGCCGGTTCCGCGAACTGCAGCGCGCCATCGACGGCATCTCCCAGCGGATGCTCACCCTCACCGTACGCAGGCTCGAACGCGACGGCCTCGTGTTGCGCACCGTGTACCCGACCGTCCCGGCCCAGGTCGACTACCGCCTGACCGAGACCGGGACCGGCCTGACCCACCTGGTCAAGGCACTCGCCGACTGGTCCCTCGCCCACCGTGCCGCCATCGCCGAGGCACGCAGCGCGTACGACCAGACCCACCCCGACCACGACATCCGCTGACGAGAACCGACAACGCCCCTACCGGACGTACGTCGAGGATGTGCTGCCCCTGTGAGCTCGTCTCCTCCGGCATGCCCGCCTGCAAGGTCACGTCGGTCGGGGGCCAGCCCAGTACGCGCATCGCCCAAATGATGTCCTGGCCGTCAGTTGAAGGATGAGCACTTCATGTCCTTGCGGTTCGGCCCGGCACGGATCATCCACGGCCATAACGACCATATGTCCGTCACTTACTACGGGAATGGTCGTGACTTGATCGTTGACGGTGGGCATGACGGATATCGGGCCGATACCTACCGGAACTATCTCCGGTCTCCAGCTGCCCACAACATCGTCGAAGTCGTCGGTGTCCGGCACCGTTGGGACGCTCCGACACGGCTCACGCGGAAGACATTGGGTCCGCGGCACCAGTTTTACGAAACCACCGACAGAGCATACGGAGGAATCACCCGTACTCGGGGTGTGCTCCTGGTCGAGGATCCAGGATTCCTGCTCGTGTATGACCGAGGGCACGACCAGCAGGCACGCACCTGGGGAGCGATGTGGCACCTGGCTCCCGACTTCACACCCAGAGAGATCTCGCACTCCTACGTCAGTGCCCTGAGTGCCGACGGCAGAAGTCGGCTGCTTGTCAGCCAGGTGCCTCTTCCCGGCCACTCTGTGCCATCTGACAATACGCGTGTCGTACGTGGTGCCAGAGATCCGTACCAGGGCTGGGTCTCCCCTGCCGAAGGCCAACGGCTACCGGCAAGCACAGTCATGATGCATCGCCACGGGAAGGAACTTCGAATGCTCACCTTGATCGTTCCAGGAACCGCCCGTCAACCCGTCTCCTCATCGGTGCCCCAGGGATCCGATGGCTGGTATCGGGTTACCGTCCGCATCGGATCAGGCGAACGCACAATCCGGGATCCGCCCCGATGGCCATATGACGGGCTGACCTGTTCTGGAGGACTCGGTCTGGCCGGCCCAGCTGTACGCGCGCCGCTGGACCAGCGAAACGGTCTACCAGTCGGAGGCAGCCTGACGCGACCTCGCGATCTGCTACGACAGGGCCTACGGCCTCCCGCCGGGAGATGGCACGATGAACTCGTACGTGGGTGAGGCATTGAACACATTTCCTGTGGCCTGGTACCCGTGCGGTTCCAGAACGGAAAGGATCCGGGCCATTTCTTCCTCCGTGTGCGCCTCGGCGAACACCCTCGGCCGGTGATGCCTCAGCATTTCCTGGGCCCCCGCGAGCGCCTGCGCCTCCATGCCTTCGATGTCGAGCTTGATTACGGCGACAGGCCCTCTCACGAGCGTATCCAGCCGACGCGTGTGGAGCGTGTGGTTCACCCGGTCCAGACGGACGTCTACAGTGCCCTCGCGGTCGGACAGCGCCCAGTGTGAGGTGGTCACTCGGCTCTGTACGTTGTTGAGTTCCAGGTTGCGTTGAAGGCGTTTCATTGCTGCTGAACGCGGTTCGAAGGCATATACCCGGTCAGCAGGGCAGTGCACGGCGAAGAAGACCGTGTGTGTTCCGATGCACGCGCCGACATCAACGTATGTTCCTGGGATCTGCAACGAGGCAATGTAGTGAAGGAAGGCATGTTCATAGAATTTGCCCTTGAGTAGCGGCCCATACATGGTGCCGGGGCTCTCCGGATCGACGCCCTCGTCGTCGAAGTGGCAGACTTTCCCCGCATACTTGATGTCGATCACAAGTGGTCTCCTCTCATTGTTCAAACCGGTTTCGGTCGTCACGCTTCCACAGCACAATCCGCCATGCGTCCCGGTCCTTGATGACGAGTCCCCGGGCACCGGGCAGCGCTGCGGGGGACTCGGGCATCACCCGGACACGAGCAGTTCCGCCCAGTCTTGGGCCACCCGCTCCAGCGAGAAGGAATTCCGCACCTGAGTGCGGGCCAGCTCTCCGGCCGACTGCCAGTCGTCCGGGCCGAGATCGGCGATGGCGTCGGCCATCGCCTCCGGGCTGTCATGGATCCACTGTCGGTCGTAGATCTCGTCCGCACCCGCCCAGGGCAACAGCGCAGGTACGGCGCGGGAGGCCATGCTCTCGGCCGTGGCGAGGTGGAAGCTTTCCAGGTCGCTGGTGGACAGCACATGGCCAATGCGCCTGAGCCAGCTCGGCACGTCCGGTCCGAAGGCGTCGAAGACGACGGCTCCCTCCAGCAGCGGCGAGGTCTGCACGCGGCGCAGCACGGCGTCGTAATGCGCGCGCTCCTCGGGCTTGTTCCAGATCCACCAGTAATCCCACGGCGGCTTCGACTTGACCGACAGATGCCAGCGCCGATCCTGGGCGCGCAGCTTTTCGAGGACGTCGAGGCCGAGGTCGAGGCGTTTGAGGCTCGGCACGATGCCGATCATGCCGAGGCGGAAGCGGGCCCCGGGCACCTTGGGGCGGTCGAGCTGAGCGGTGTCGACCCAGTTCGGGATGACCGTGATCTTCGACTCCGGCCAGCCCGTGTGTTCGCGGGTGCTGCGGGCGTACTGCGGGCTGACGCACACCACCCGGTCGACCGCGTCGATGTCGACCTGCCGCGGCCATGGGCCGGTCAGTTCGAAGCGGTGCAGCCGTACGACGAGACGGCTGCCGCGTCGCTTGTGGCGGCTGTACCAGACGGCGGCAGGTCCGCACCACTCGACGAACACCACGTCGGCCCAGTCGGCGAGCTCCTTGCTCGCGGCCGGGTCGTGGCGGGCGAGCGCGGGCCAGGCGTCGATGCGTACGTCGAGGCCGGGCAGTGCGCGGAAATGGTCGAGCAGCCGGGTGAGGAACTTCAGGTCGTGGCCCGCGACACCGACCCGCAACGGCTGTTGCCGAGCGCCCACGGCAGGTGATCCCCCCTTCTCGAGCGAAGTCGAGAGCCTGGAGGAGGACGGGAAGGCGCGGTCGAGGTGCGCGCGCCAGCGGTTCGCCGCGGCCTCCAGGGTGTACCGCTGGGCGGCCTCCCGGCAGCGTTCGGCCGCCAGCCGCCGGGCTCCGGGCTCGTGCACTGCGAGCGCGACGGCGTCGGCGGCGTCGGCGAGCACGGCGCCCCCGGGCACGTACAGCGGATAGTCGCGGCCGAGCAGCGTCTCGTGCGCGGGCGTGCGGTTCACGACGACGGGCAGACCGAGTACCCCGAACTCCAGGATTTTGGTGGAGAGTTCGAGGCTGGCGTCGAGGAACGTGTCCCTCCAGCCCAGACCCAGATCGCAGTCGGCGGCAATGCACATGGCCTCCTCGCGGGACTTGCCGCCGTGGTGGTGGACGCCGGGTGCGCGCAGCGCCTGGATCATCTCGGCCTTGAAGTCGGGGCAGGCCCGGTCGTCGTGGATCTTGTCGCCCACCGTGTGGAGTTCTGCACGGATGTTCCGCTTACCGAGCAGCGTCGGCAGACGTGTCATGGGCAAGGTGTTCCAACGCGGCGCGAACTTGCCGGTGTAGACGAGCCGTAGTGGATCGTGCGGCCTGTCGCGCTCCGGCAGGGAGAATGCGGGTACGGGCACGGCGGGTGGGCAGAGCGCGCTCTTGCCGCAGGCCTCGGGCACCCAGGTCTCCAGGAAGCAGCGCAACTCCTCCGTCTGGCACAGGATGTGGCGGCAGGAGCCGGCGATGCGGGCGAGGTCCGTGCGGGCCGCCTCCGTCATCTCGGCGGCCGACTGCGGGATATCGGTGAGATAGGCCCAGATCCGTTCGTCGAAGGCGCCGTCGGCGACCAGGCGCCTGACCACTCTCTGACCGCGCAGCACCAGCAGGTCGCAGCGCTCGTCACCATCCAGCCGGGCGAGCAGCTGCGAGGCCTGCACGGGTGAGAGGGAGGAGCGCGGCCCCTGTTCGGGCACCAGCCGCTTCTCGTAGGGGCGCACCACCGTGACCCCGGGCAGCCCGGCCAGCGGTTCGATCAGTCTCTCGGTGCGGACCGGTGACTTGAGGACGAGCCGGGTCCGGCAACCCGCCCGCGACAGTGCCTGCACCGTCGACTGGGCCCATACGGCGGAGCCGTCGATGATGTTGAGGTCGACGTCGCCGTAGACGAGGGCGTTGAACGTGCGGGTCATGCGATCTCCTTCCCGCTTACGGCGAACAGCCGGTGCCCCTTGCGGAACCAGGTGTCCGCGGAGGTGCCGGCCAAGAACAGGGACCGCCGGACGAGGGAGGGCCGCAGGTCCGGTACGAAGGCGTAGTCGTCGTCAGCGGGCGTGTGGCCCACGGCGTCCGCGCCCGAGTACTCCTGGGCGCACATCAGGTCGAGCAGCAGGGTGTCCGGGCGGTCCACGGACAGATCGGTCCAGTCCGCGACCCACGGGGCGGTGGGTTCCCCGTCGTGGACGGCGACGCCCGCGGCGGTGAGTTCGTCGAGCGCGGCACCCGCCGGGTCGGGCACGACCACCTCGGTCGGCCGGTGCACCTGGCGGAGCACCTGGTCGGTGAGCCGGGCGATGTCGGTGTCGTCCCGGGGCGAGGCCAGGATGGCGACGCGTCGCCGGTCCAGCGGGTCGGGGGCCCCGACCAGCCTGGCGAGCCGGGACAGCCGTACGGGGGTGCCGGCGTGGCTGAACGCCTCCCACAGCCCTTCCCTGCCGTCCGCGACCGGGTCCAGCCCGGACAGCCGTACGCCGGTGTCGCCGTCGATGACGGCGTCCCAGGCGAGGTGGGCGAGCCCCGGTGCACCTGACGTCGGGGCGTCCCGCCACAGCACCGACTTCCGTCCCAGGGCCTTTGCCTGGCCTACGAGTTCGGCCAGGCTGCGGTCCAGGTCGGGGGCCAGTCCGGTGCCGGTGAGCGACCACGGACCGACGGCGTCGGAGCAGGCGCTCAGCTGGACGACGAGCGCGTCCGGGTCGGTGCGCTCCACGAGCAGCCGTCCGTCGTGCGGCAGTAGCCGGTTGACGACGGCGTACGCCGCGAAGTCCTCGGCGGTGCTGTCGCCGAGCACCCCCGCGATCACTAGCCGGTCGCGGGGCGCCGAGGAGAAGCCGCGGTGGGCGAGGTGGAGGCGGCCGTCGGGCACGGCGGCATCCGCTTCCCGGGTCTGTGGGACCGGGGCCGGACGGGCCGCCGTTCCGCGCCCGCGTCCACGCCACATGCCGTACAACTCCCGCGGCAACCGCACCATCCCGCGCCCCGGTGACCGGGCCGCCGCGACCAGCGCCCGTCCGGCCCGCAGCGAAGTCGAGCCCTCCAGCATGGCCACCCGAGCCTCCAGCAGCTCGACCCGGTCCCGGGCGCCGCGCAACGCGGAGTCCAGCTGCGCCTTCTCCCGCGTTACGGCGGCCAGGTGCTCGGCCGTGCCGCCGTCGCGCGCGGCGTCCAGGGCGCGGGTGGTCTCCTCGGCCGTACGCTCCAAATCGAGCGTGCGGGCGCGCAGGGCACGGGAGGCGAAGTCGGCGAGGACGTACTCGCCGGCCACGCGCAGCTGCGTGGCGAGGCCGTCCGACGGTACGGGACGGCCGAACCAGTCGTGGAGCGGCAGGAGTTCCTCGGTACAGGCGAAGACCGCGCCCGCGTGCAGGTGGGTGTAACCGAGGGCGGAGGCGCGCAGCACCTGGCAGCGATGGGTGACCAGATGGTCGAGCAGCCGGTGGTAGGGCAGTTCGAGGCCGTCATGGCCGAAGAGGATCAGGCCACGGCCGCCGGGGCGCATCCTCTTCAGTACGGTGAGGCAGGCCTCCTCATCACCGTGCAGCTTGGGATCGGGACCGTAGGACAGCAGCACCAACTGGCCTGGGCCGATGGGCTGTTCGTGGGTGCTCAGTCTGACACCCGGCGGCAGATGAACATAGCGGTCAAGGCGCAGACCGCCGCCCGCCGTGGCGTCCACGACGGTGGTGACGCCGTCCAGGTGAGGGTGGAGCAGATCGGTCAGGCGCATCAGCGGGTCCTCGTGAAGACGTGGAAGCCGAGTGGGTTCTCGCGGAATCCGTAGGGCTTGAACAGGGTGTGGCGCAGGCCGAGGGGATCGAGTTCCCGGCGGTAGGCGGCCGTTGGGCGGTGCACGATGTAGTCGCCGAGCGGGGTGCGCTCGTTCCCGTCCTGGTCGGCGACGATCAGACGGCCGGTGACCCGCACGAGGGAGGCGAGATTGCGCAGACCGGCCGCCCACTGCGCGTCGTCCATGACGTGGAAGAGGACGTCCACGCACAGCACGACGTCGTACGGCCAGGGGTTGCGCCAGCCGGTGAGCGAGGCTTCGGCGTAGCGCGGACCGCCGCCCTCGGCGCGGGCGTGCGCGACGGCCGCGGGGCTGGTGTCGAAGGCGTCGACGCGATGGCCGCAGCGTGCGAGTGCCCGGGCGAAGTGCCCTTTGCCGCAGCCCGCGTCGAGCACGAACAGCGGGGACTGGGGGCTCGACAGGTCGCCGATGAGGGTGAGCAGGGCGCCGAGCCGCAGCGCGTAGAAGATCTCGTTGCCGGGGCGGTCGAGGCCGATGTGGCCGCCGGAAGCGAGGTCGTCGCGTTGCCGGTGGCGGGTGTTCCAGTAGGCGCGGGTTCGGTCGTCGGCCGTGGTGGGGGCGCCCGTCGCGGCGCGGTTGTCCGGCGTGGTGCGGGTTCCCGGCGTGGCGAGGTCGTCCGCCGTGGTGACGTCAGCCATGGCTCTCCAGCCACCGGGTGAGCACACGCGCGATACGAGGGCCGGCCTTCCCGTCCCACAACGGCGGCCCCTCGGCCGACACCGTCGCCGTGCCGGCCAGCACCTTGTCCAGGGCGGGCGCCAACTCGTCATGCCGCACCAGGCGGTTGGTGCCGTGGGTGACGGTGACCGGGCGCTCGGTGGTGCTGCGCAGGGTCAGACACGGGACGCCCAGCACGGTGGTCTCCTCCTGGACTCCGCCCGAGTCGGTGATCACGGCTGCGGCGCCCCGGACCAGGCTCATGAACTCCACATAGCCGAGCGGTTCGAGGAGGTGGATGCCGGGCGCCTCCGCGAGGCCCGCCGCGCGCAGCGCCGCCCCGCTGCGCGGATGCAGTGGTACGGCGAGGTCGAGGTGGGCCGCGGCCTCGGTCAGGGCGCGGGCGGCGGCCCGCACCGCCTCGGGGTCGTCGACGTTCGCGGGCCGGTGCAGTGTGACCACGCCGTAGCGTTCGGGCAGTCCGTACGCGGCACGGGCGACGGCCGGGTCGAAGCGGTCCAGATGGCCGAGCAGGGTGTCGATCATGGGATTGCCGACGAGGTGGACGCGGGCCGGGTCGACGCCCTCCCTGGAGAGGTGGCCGACAGCTTCCGGGCTGGTGGCGAACAGCAAGTCGGCGAGCTGGTCGACCAGGCGCCGGTTGACCTCCTCCGGCATCGTCATGTCGAAGCTGCGCAGGCCCGCCTCGACATGGGCGAGGGGGATGGAGAGCTTGGCGGCGACCAGGGCGGCGGCGAGCGTGGAGTTGACATCGCCGTAGACCACGACCACGGTCGGCTCACGGGCGGTCAGCTCGGCCTCCAGCGCCACCAGCAGGTCGGCCGTCTGCCGCGCGTGGCTGCCGGAGCCGACGCCGAGGTCGGTGTCCGGTTCGGGCAGGCCGAGCTGGCGGAAGAAGACGTCCGACAGGCGTTCGTCGTAGTGCTGCCCGGTGTGGACGAGGGCCTGGTCGCAGCCGGCCGCGCGCAGCGCGGCGACGACCGGTGCCGCCTTGACGAAGTTCGGCCTGGTGCCGACGACATGGAGTACCTGGCCGTTCATTTCCGTTGTTCTCCGCTCCGTCGGCCTACCGTTACGATATGTCACTTCGTATCCCATATGCACTTATTCTTGCGGCATCGGTGGCCTGGGCCGAGCTGCGCCACGACCCCGTTCGGGCGATACTGCTCGGTTTGCGTCTGTTGCCGACGGCTGCCCGACGCCGACTGCGCCGGTTCGAGCGGTGGCTCACTGCCCGCGCCCGCACGGCCGGACCGACCGCGACGCCCTCCGCGGCGCGGCTACCCGCACCCGCCGGGCGGACCATCCGGCCCGTGCCGGGCCGGGTGCTCCACCTCGTCACCAACGGGCTGCCGTTCAAGCACGCCGGCTACACCGTGCGCACCCAGGCGCTGACCGAGGCACAGCGGGCGGCAGGGCTCGATCCGCACGTCGTGACGCGCATGGGGTTCCCGGTCGCGCAGGGGGTGCTGGACGCCCGCCCCTTGCACATCGTGGGCGATGTGCCGCAGCACCGGCTGCTGCCGCTGGTGCTGCCGTACGGGCAGAGCGCGGCGCTGGCCCGCAACGTCGAGTTGGCCGGCGGTCTGGTGGAGCGGCTGCGGCCCAGCGTCTTGCACGCGGCGACCGACCACGGCAACGGGCGTGTGGCGCTGGCCCTGCGCGAGAGCTACGCACTGCCCGTGGTCTACGAGGTACGGGGCTTCCTGGAGGAGACCTGGCTGACCCAGGCCCCGGGCCGTTCCCGCGACGACGAGACCTACCGCACCCGGCGCGATCTGGAGACGTACTGCATGCGCGAGGCCGATCTGGTGCTGACGCTGGGCGCGGCGATGAAGGCCGAGATCGTGGCGCGGGGGGTGCCCGAGGAGCGGGTCCTCATCTCACCGAACGCGGTGGACGAGACATTCCTCGCTCCGCTGCCGGACGGCGCGCCACTGCGTGCCCGGCTCGGCATCGCTTCGGACGACCTGGTCGTCGGCACCGTCAGCAGTCTTACGCCACACGAGGGCATCGGCACGTTGCTCCGTGCGGGTGCCGAGTTGCGGCGCCGGGGAGTACCCCTACGACTGCTGATCGTGGGCGACGGTCCGGAACGCCCAGCGCTGCAGCGACTTGCCGCCCGACTGGGCCTCGACGACGGCGTCGCTCTGTTCACCGGTCGGGTGCCGCACTCCCAAGTGCGCGATTACTACTCCGCGTTGGACGTCTTTGCGCTGCCACGCACCGACGAGCGCGTATGCCGTCTGGTGACCCCACTCAAGCCGGTCGAGGCGATGGCGAGCGGCCTTCCCGTCGTCAGCAGCGATCTCACAGCCATGCGGGAACTGGTCGAGCCGGAAGTGAGTGGTCTCCTGATTCATTCTCAATCATCCCGTGTCTGGGCAGATTATCTAGAAGAACTTATTTACTGTCAAAAGCGACGAAACGAATGGGGAGCAGCCGCCCGTGAGCTGGTCGCGCGCGAACGCACCTGGAAACGGGTCGCGGCCACGACCCGTGAGGCGTACCGCAGTCTCGGATGCGTCTGACGCCCAGATCCCCCAGCCGCACCGTCTTGCACCTTCGGTCCATCACGTCCTGCCGTCCGGCAGGACCTGCCTTGAGGCGGAGTGAATCGCTATGCAACTCTCACCGGCCGAACCGCTCGGGGAATTGAGTGCACTACTGGCGGAGGAAGAACGCGACGACCGCGTCGAACTCGCAGTGATCGGGCTCGGTTACGTCGGACTGCCGCTCGCGCGCGAGGCGGCCTCCGTCGGCCTGAGAGTCGTGGGGTTCGACAGAGATCCCCGGGTCGTCGCGGGACTCAACGCCGGCCGCTCCCACGTAGACGACGTGTCGGACGAGGACGTCCGCCGGATGCGGCAGGCGGGATTCACGGCGTGCACGGACGACGCCTGCCTCGCCCGGGCGCAGACCGTGGTGATCTGCGTGCCGACCCCGCTCAGCGGGGACGGAGGACCCGACCTGAGTGCGGTGGCCTCCGCGGCCCGCGCGGTCACGAGCAGGCTGCGGCCCGGACAACTCGTCGTCCTGGAGTCGACCACCTATCCGGGCACCACCGAGGAGATCGTACGGCCGCTACTGGAGGAGTCCGGGCTACGGGCGGGCGAAGACTTCGCACTGGCCTTCTCACCGGAGCGCATCGACCCCGGCAACACCACGCACGGACTGCGCGAGACACCCAAGGTGGTCGGCGGCTGCACCCCGTCGTGCGCCGCCCAGGCGGTCGCCTTCTACGGAAAGCTCGTCGACACGGTCGTCCAGGCCAAGGGCACCCGCGAGGCCGAGATGGCCAAACTGCTGGAGAACACCTACCGGCACGTGAACATCGCACTCGTCAACGAACTGGCCATCATCAGCCGCGAGTTGAATGTCGACGTCTGGGACGCCATCCGCTGCGCGGACACCAAACCGTTCGGCTTCCAGGCCTTCCGGCCGAGCGCCGGAGTGGGCGGGCACTGCATCCCCATCGACCCCAACTACCTGTCGTACAAGGTGCGTTCCTCGCTCGGCTACGACTTCCGCTTCGTCGAGCTCGCCCAGGACATCAACCGGCGGATGCCCGAGTACGTCGTACGCCGCGCCCAGGACCTCCTCAACACCGCCGGCCGGCCGCTGCACGGCTCCCGGGTGCTGCTGCTCGGCGTCACCTACAAGCCCGACGTCGCGGACCAGCGCGAGACCCCGGCCCTGCCGGTGGCCCGGCTGCTGCGAGGGCGGAAAGCCGAGGTGTCCTTCCATGACCCGCACGTGCCGCTGTGGACCGTCGACGGGGTGACCGTCCCCCGCGTCTGCGACCTCATGACGGCCGTACGCGATCACGACCTGACGATCCTGCTGCAGGACCACTCGGCCTACGACCTGCCGTTGCTCGCCGACGAGGCCCGCCTGCTGTTCGACACCCGAGGGCGGATCTTCCAGCCCGGGGTCGAAGTCCTGTAGACCGCCCCATCCACCGCGGCACGTTCCAACGTCCCTGGGCTGCCGGGGAGTTATGAGGTTCTTTGAATGCGTGTACTCGTCGTCACCATCGTGCATCACCCCGAGGATGCGCGGATCCTGCACCGGCAGATCGCCGCCCTGCGGGAGCGCGGCCACCAGATCGAGTACGCCGCGCCGTTCACGGCGTACGGGGTGACGCCGCGGCCGGGCATCGAGGGCGTGGACCTCCCCCGGGCCGCCGGCCGCGACCGCCGCGCTGCGCTGCGCGCGGCCCGCAAGCTGCTGGCCGAGCGCGGGCCGGAGGCGGACGTGGTGCTGCTGCACGACCCCGAACTGCTGCTGGCTGTGCCCGGCGCGATGCGCCGCTGGCGGCGTGGCGGGCGGGCTCCGGTGACGGTGTGGGACGTGCACGAGGACACGGCGGCGGCGCTCGTCATGAAGCGCTGGGTGCCGGGCGTGCTGCGGCCACCGCTGCGGCTGGGAGTGCGGGCCGCCGAACGGCTGGCGGAGCGGCATCTGCGGCTCCTGCTGGCCGAGGACGCGTACCAGGCCCGCTTCCGCCACGTCCAGCCCGTCGTGCCGAACTTCGCGACCGTACCGCCTCTCCCGCCCGAGCCGCCCTGCGACGACCGCGTCGTCTATCTGGGTCGCCTGTCGCGGGCGCGCGGCGTACTGGACATGATCGAAACGGCACGGCTGCTGGGACCTGCCGTGCGGGTCGAGGTGATCGGCGAGGCGAACCCGGACGTACGAGATGCACTCACGCAGGCCCACCGGGAAGGAGTCCTGCGCTGGTACGGCTTTCTGCCCAACAACCGTGCGCTCGCCAGGCTTTCTGGCGCTCTGGCCGGCCTCTCCCTCCTGCACGACCAGCCCAACTACCGCCACTCACGCCCGACCAAGGTGGTCGAGTACATGGCCCACGGTGTGCCTGTCGTCACCACACCCACGCCGCTCGCGTCGGAGCTGGTCGAGCGGCACGGCTGCGGACTGGTCGTACCGTACGAGGATCCGGCGGCCGCGGCGGAGGCCGTACGACGTCTGCGTGGCGACCCCGAGCTCCGAGCGCGCGCAGCTCGGCAGGGTCGTGAGGTTGCCCTCGCCGGCCTGAACTGGCGGGTCAGAGCGGCCGAGTTCGCGGCCCTCCTGGAGCGATGGGTGAAGGAGGCGGACGCCGGCATGCACGCCGCTTCCGGCTCCGTACCCAAGAGTGACGCGGCTCTGGTCGGCTGACCACGGCTCCGGACCTACGGTCCCCAGTCGGCGGGCCCGGTCTGCGGCCGCGGCGGCGTCGGCGCGCATGAGGATGGTGCGGCGCAGGCCGGGTGAGTCGTCGGGGCACTGGCGGCTTCTGCTTCGCCACAGTGCCGGTCAGCCACCGGCGACCTCGCGCTGCGCGGCGCGCGCGATGTCACCGGCCTCCCGTATCGCACGGTCGCGCACGGCCGGATCCGGGCTGCTGATCGCCGCTCAGCGGCGTGGAGTCGCCGGGCGGTCTCCGGATGGCGCTCGATCTCAACAACGACGCCCCACTGCCGGTAGAACATCCGGAGCGGTACGACGCTGTCCTCGTCCCGGCCCGCACGAACGCCTTCTGCAGGTCCTCGAAGAACTCGAGGAGCCGGGACGGCGGGACCGTGGCCACGGCCTGGCGCAGGGTGCACCAGCGGGAAATCGCGCGTCAACTGTCCTGGGCCGTCGGCTTGGTGGGGAACTGCTGCGACTGCGCGACGCCGTCGGAAAGACACAGCAGCAGGCCGCCAATGTCCTCGACGCGACCAACTCGAAGATCGTGAAGATGGAACGCGGCTGGATGCCGATGCGGACGTCGGCATCCGCGCTCTGTGCGAGCGCTACGGCCTCGACGACCGCAAGGCCGTAGCCCGGCTCCCGACCTGACCAGGCTGGACCGCGAGCGCCGTGTCGGCTGCCTCAACCTCATCGGCGGCGTGTTCGTGCAGCCAGCGCAGTGCGGTGTAGGCGTCCTCGAGCGGGGTCGGGAAGGGGTGGGTGCTCGGGGGCGCGGCGGTACTCGACTGACAGCATCGGTACGCCGCTGGCGGAGACGTAGCGGGCGAGCGGCCCGTCGAACAGGTCGATGTGGCCGAAGATGTATCCGCCGCCGTGGAAGAACAGCACGGCCGGGCGAGGCGCCGCGCCGTCCTTGGTGTACCAGCGCATGGTGATCCGCGCGCCGTCGCCGGTGGTCGTGTAGTGCTCGCTGGTCTTCACGTCGGCCGGGACCGGCTGGGCCGTTCCCGCGGCGCCGATGATCGGCTCCCACATGGCGCGCCGCGCCGAGATGTCCCCCACGGCCGGTGGTGTGGCGTCCGCCATCGCGCCGGCCATCGGGGCCAGCGCCTCGGCGATTTCGGGATCCAAACTCAGTGCCATGGCCTTTTCCTTTCGGTGGAGGATCGGCGTCAGGCGACGGGCGGGACGACGATGACCTTGCCGTGCACCGCGTTTTCGGCGGCCCGGGCGTGGAGCGCCGGCAGCTCGGCCAGCGGCACCCGCTCGGCGACGTCGACGCGCAGCTCGCCGCGGTCGATCAGCGCTACCAGCTGCGACAGCTGGTCGGCGTCACTGCGGACGAACAGGTCGATGCCGCGCACGCCGCGCTCCTGGTCGGAGGGCGCGGGCATCCATACCGTCGTGTTCACCACGACCCCGCCCGGACGGACCAGTGTGACGAGCGCGGCCAGCTCGGCCGGGTCGACCGGCGCGAGGTTGAGGACGACGTCGACCGGCTCGGTCACCGCCGCGCTCACGCCGGTGGTGGTGTGGTCGATGACCTCATCGGCGCCGGCCGACGTGACCGCCTCGCTGCTGCGCGGGCTGGCCGTGGCGATCACGTGGGCCCCGGCTCCCTTGGCCAGCTGCACGGCGTAGCCGCCGACCGCTCCGCCGGCGCCGTTGATCAGCACGCGTTGCCCGGCCGTCAGCTTGCCGTGGTCGAACAGCGCCTGCCACGCGGTGAGGCCCACGAGTGGCAGTGCGGCGGCGTCGGGCAGGGGGATGCTCTTGGGCGCCGGCGTCAGGACCTCGGCCGGCGCGAGGACGTACTCCGCGGCGGCGCCGTTCCCGTCCATCGGCAGGAAGCCGATGACGTCGTCACCGACCGCGATGCCGTCCACGCCCTCGCCCAGCGCGTCGATGGTGCCGGCGACGTCGATGCCGGGAGTGTGCGGCAGCACCACCGGGATGGGGCCGCGCATGAAGCCGCCGCGGATGTTGCCGTCGACGGAGTTGAACGACGTCGCGGCGACGCGGATCCGGACCTCACCGGCCCCGGGGACGGGCTGCTCCACGTCCTCGTAACGCAGGACGTCGGGGTCGCCGTACTCGTGGAAACGTACTGCCTTCATTTCGGTTCTCACCTTCACTGCAGTCGATGTTGCTTCGAATTCGAAGCAACTGTAATGACGATACCTCTGCTTCGAATTCGAAGCAAGTGTTGTCGGTCACTGCCGGTGCGAGCGCATCGCCGCGGCGAGTTCGGCGGCGGCTTGGTCGATGCAGGCGCGCAGTCGTGCCGCGTCGCTGTGAGCCGTGGCCGGCCAGTCGGCGGGGTCGGCGACGACGACCGTGGGCACGGGGTCGGCGTGCACGCCGGCCAGGCGCCTGCGTAGCACCTGCGCGAGGTCCGGCGGCCGCCAGCGGGAGCCGCTGTTGAGCGCCAGCAGCACCGGCATGCCGGAGAGGACACCGTCCCCGAGGACGGCGAAGAACAAGTCGAGCACCTCGCTCGGGGAGGCGGCGAGCACCGGGGTCGCCACCACGAGCCCGTCGGCCGCCACGACCGCCGCGATCGCCTCCCGCAGGTCGAGGCTGACGCGGTCGTGGGTGGAGTGCTGGGCGAGGTCGGCCGCCAGCCGGTGCAGCTCCAGCACCTCCACCTCGGCGCGCGCACCACCGACCGCCAGTGACCGGCACACAGCCTCCGCGACCCAGTCCGCGAGCAAGCGGGTCGGGCGCCCGTAGCCGACGCCGGCGCACAGGACGGCCAGAGACACCGGGCTCCACGCGGCGGTGTTCATCCCGACATCGTGTTCATGGCTTCCTCCCCGCGGCCGGGCTGTCGTGCCGTCACCGGGGAGGGCCGCGGACGACGTTGCGCGAGGTAAGGGGTGTTCATGGCCGGTCCTCGAGATCTGTGGGCGGCGGCGCCGTCCTTCTGCTCGCAACCCTGCGCCGCATCACTGCCCGATCTCCATGTTCTGCGGTGCTCAGCCGGGCCCAACACTGCCCACACCGTGCGCGCACGAGGTCACGACATCAGACCCGTGAGACCCTCGCGTCCGGCTCAATACACCCGGCCGGGATGGCATCGAAACACGCGGAGAAGTTCGGTTCCAGCGCCGCCTGCGGTAACTGGAAGTCGCCACCCCACACTCTTCGAATTCGAAGCAGTAGACTTCGGTCATGCCTGATTCACCGCCGTCGCTCGACCCCGTGCAGCTCCGCGCTTACTTCGACCTCATCGAGGTGACCAGCCTGCTCCGGCATGCCGTCGAGCAGCAGCTGCGCGAGGCCGGCGATCTCAGCTATGTGCAGTTCCAGCTGCTGGCCCGCCTCGGGGACTCGCCGACGGGCAGTCACCGCATGACCGACCTGGCCGACGGCGTCGTCTACAGCCGCAGCGGCCTGACATACCAGGTGGATCTGCTCGAGAAGAAGGGCCTGGTCATCCGCGCTCCCTCGCCGGACGACGAGCGGAGCATCACCGTCACCATCACCGATGCCGGGCGTGCGCTGCTTGCGAAGGTGCTGCCGGGTCACGTCGAGGTAGTCAGCGGCCTCCTGTTCGAGCCGCTTTCGCGCGACGACGTCAAGGCTCTCGCCGGCCTGCTGGCGCCGGTGCGCGACCACATGCGCTCGACGCCGTCTCGCTCGGCCGCACCTCGCCGCCGCAAAGGCGGAGCATAAGGATCCGACCCAGGCCACGCAGAAGGGACCACGACACGTCCCGCTCGACGTGGGGCCAGTGGAAGAAGCGACGAGCCACGCCGAGGACAGGGACCGTGGCGTAGCACCCGGACGACGTCGAGTCGGTGCTGCATACATGCGAGCAGCGCTCTCCGTCCCGGGTGCTGCCCCGCGCTCGGTGCTACTCACGTCGAAAGCGCTTCATCAATAGGATCTTCGACGGCAAGATGGGCCTGACGAGAGGAGCCCGGATTGGGTGCGAGGGGCCTGGCGGGCCGGCTGGCCGCGGCACGAGCCGGTGCGCTGGTGGGCAGGGAGCCGGAGCGGGCGGTGCTCGACCGGATGCTCTCGGGCGCGGCGCAAGCGCCGTTTGTGGCGTACCTGCACGGCCCCGGTGGCATCGGCAAGTCCTCGCTGGTGCGCTACGCCGCCCGGCAGGCGGAACTCACCGGCCGCCGCGTGGTGCACGTGGACGCACGGTTCCTCGACGCCGATCCGCGCCGACTCGAGGAGGCCGCCGCCCCGGCGTGCACCGAACCCGGCACGGTGCTGCTCATCGACACCTTCGAGCAGTGCCAGCCCCTCGAGACGTGGCTGCGCGAAACCTTCCTGCTCCGGCTCGCCGACCATTCGATCGTGGTTGTGGCCAGCAGGACCGCCCCCGACGCCGAATGGTCGCTGGACCCTGGATGGGCGCAACTGTTCACCGCACTGGCCGTGCAGCCGCTCGACGCCGCCCAGTCCGACGCCCTGCTCGCCGCCCGGGGTGTCCCCGCCGAGCAGCGCGGCGCCTTCGTCGCCTTCGCCGGAGGCAGCCCGCTCGCCCTCTCGCTGGCCGCCTCCGTGCCCGCCGCGGCACCCGGCGCACCGTGGTACCCCACCGGCGACATCCTGACGACCCTGGTCGAGCGGCTGGTCGGCGACCTGCCCGGCGCCGTCCACCGACGCGCCCTCGAAGTCGTCGCGCAGGCCTACGTCACCCGCGAGCCCCTGCTCCGCAAAGTGCTGGGTGACCAGGACACCAACACGGTGTTCTCCTGGCTGCGCCAGCTGCCCTACATCGAGGCCACGCCTGAAGGGCTGCACCCGCACGACGCGGTGCGGGCGACCCTCGAGGCCGACCTGCGCTGGCGGGACCCCGAGCGCTACGACGACGTCCGCGCCCGCATCTCGCTCGCCGGCCTGCACGCCGTGCGCTCCGCCACCGCCGACGACGCGCTCTTACGAGTCGCGGAATGGATGTTCCTCTTCCGCGACCAGGGCGGCCCGGACAATCTGTACAACTACCGGACGCACCCCCATATCGAGGACACTCCGCTCCGGTCCGAAGACGTGCCCGGCGTGCTGCGCATGACCGAGGAGGCCGAGGGCCCGGCATCGGCAGCCGCGGTCGCACACTGGCTGCGCCGCCAGCCGGAGGCCTTCCGCGTCCACCGCTACGCGGGCTCTTCCGCACCCGTTTCGTTCATGGCCATCCTGCGGCTGGACGCACCGCTGCCGGAGGACCGCGCCGAAGACCCGGTGATCGCCGCAGTCTGGGACCTCGTGGAGGCGGCCGCTCCCCTGGGACCGGGCGAGCACCTGGGCATCCGCCGCTTCGCGGTGCAACCCGGCGGGCACCAGCGGCCCTCACCCCTGATGGAACTCATCAGCCGGCGCACCATCGCCGAGGAGATGACGAGCCACGGACGCGCGGTGACCTTCACCGTCTTCGAAGACGCCGACCGGTGGGGACGCTACCTCGCCAAGGCCGGGATGCCGGAGGTCGCGGCCGTGGACGTCGGCGGCCTGCGACAGCACGTCTTCGGCCGGGACTGGCGACGGCAAACAGTGGAACAGTGGGTGCAACACCGGGCTCGCACCGCGGTCACGCCCGTAGCGACATGGCCTGCAACCGCCTCCACGAGGGGCCCAGGCGACCAGCTGCCGCGCGCCGCGTTCGAGGAAGGCGTGCTCGAGGCGCTGCGCACCTGGCAGACCCCACGCGAATTCGCGACCAGCGTCCTGCTGCACTCCCATCTCGTGCCGTCGGGCTCACCCGACCCGGTCGCGGACCTGCGCGGCGCCATCACCACCGCCCTCGACGCGATACAGATCGACCCCGCGGGCGTCAAAGCCCACGAGGCTCTCACCGCCACCTACATCACGGCCTTGCGCACCCACAAGGCCGCCGCCCGGCGACTGGGGGTGCCCTACGGCACCTACCGGCGCCACCTTGCCCTGGCCAAGGAACGCCTCATTGAACAACTGCTGCGTCAACCGGCCACGGCATCCACACCGACCCCGCCACACTCGTCCCCGGAGGAGTGAGGCCACCGCGGTACCGCGGGGCAACGTCCTCAGGAGGACGGCGCCGCTGTCCGCGGACCTTTACCGCAACATGCGGGAGCTGCGCCCGCGGAGCGGCGGCACCGTCAGCATCCGGATGTTGTTCATCTTCGACCCCGTCCGGCGTGCGGTATTCCATGAAGCTCCCGCCCACCAGCCGGACGTCGGCCGACCAGCCGAGGGTGGCGAGATCGGCGGTCAGCGTCTCAGGGGCGTGGAAGACCTTCACTACGCGATGCCGGCTGCCGTCGTCCAGTTGGCGCACCACCGCGGAAGCGGACTGCGGCGCGAGAAATTCCTCGCGCCAGGCCTCGGACGGGCCCTCGTCGATGAAGATCGCCTTGCCTTGCGGGGCGAGTGCCTCGCGGACCGTGTTCCAGAAAGCGGGCAGTCGTGACGGCGGGACGTGCGAGAGCCAGAATGCGAAGAAGACCGTGTCGTAGCGGCGGGACGGGTGCCAGGTGAAGACGTCGGCCTGGGTGAACAGGACGTTGGGGGACGTGACGCGGGCGCACGCGATGTCCAGTGTCTCCGCCGCCGCGTCGAGCGCGGTCACCGAGCGGGCGCGTTCGGCGAGTGCGCCGGTCCACTGGCCGGTTCCGCAGGCCAGCTCCAACACGTCCCCGGAGATGGGGAGTTCGTCGGTGGCGGCCAGCAGGTTCCGTAGGTCCTCGCGCTCGGCATAGACCCGGTCGTACTCGGGTGCTCTGGCCTGGTAGTAGGCCATCTGCTCCGCCAGAAGGGCGTCGTCCGGAAGGCCATGGTCCACAAGCGCTTCGTCCTCGCCAGCCATGGGCCGACCCTAGCCGTACAGCCCCACGTAACGACTTTGTTGCCTGGCAGTGGCTGGTATTGACGCTTCCGTGGCCGAAGGCCTACCTTCCTCAACCAATAGGAAAGTTTCCTAACAGTGATTCGGGCAAGGTCCCGCATGGACGCCTGCACGAGATCGCTGAGAAGCTGGCCAAACGGAAGGGCAGGTGACGACAGCGATGGCAGGATCCGCCGGTACCCCGGGCACCCCGCGTGTCCTGCGCGCCATGAACGACCGGGCCGCTCTCGATCTGCTGCTGGAGCACGGGACGCTGTCGCGGACCAGGATCGGCAACCTCACCGGCCTGTCCAAGCCGACCGCCTCGCAGCTCCTCGCCCGGCTGGAAGCCGCCGGTCTCGTCGTCGTGACCGGCACCAGTGAGGGGCGGCCGGGGCCCAACGCCCAGTTGTACGCGGTGAACCCCGCCGCCGCCCGGGTCGCGGGCCTCGACGTCACCCCCACCGGAATCCGCGCCGCGATCGCCGACATCACCGGCGAGACCGTCGGACGGTTCGAACTGCCGACCCCCGGCCGCAGCGCACAGGGCGCCATCGACCGCGTACTGCTGGCCCTGGACGGCGCGGTCAAGGACGCCGGGCTGCACCGGGCCGACGTGCACCGGGTCGTGATCGGTACGCAGGGCGCCTTCGACCCCGCCACCGGCAACCTGCGTTACGCCAGCCACCTGCACGGCTGGCACTCGCCCCGGCTGCTGGAAGACATGGCCGCCGCGCTCGGCCCCATCCCCTTCGAAGTGGAGAACGACGTCAACCTCGCCGCCATCGCCGAGCAGCGCATCGGCGAAGCGCGCGGCTGCGAGAACTTCACCCTGCTCTGGGGAGAACGGGGCTTCGGCGCCGCGGTCGTGATCGGCGGCCGGCTGCACCGGGGCGCCACCGGAGGCGCCGGCGAAGTCGCCTTCCTCCCGTTGCCGGGAGCCCCGCTCGTACGCAATGTCGCCCGGAGCAACTCCGGCGGTTTCGAGGAACTGGCCGGTCGCCGGACCGTGTTGCGCCTGGCACGCGAACACGGACTGGCGGTCCCACCGGGCAGCGGCGGTGGCACCCTCACCGAGAAGGCCGCCGCGGTGGTCGCCGAAGCGGCCCATACGGCCGAGAGCCCCGGACCGGGGCAGGCCGTGCTCACCGAGTTCGCCACCCGGCTCGCCACCGGACTCGCCGCGGTCGTCGCGGTGATCGACCCCGAACTGATCATCCTCGCCGGCGCGGTGATCACGGCCGGCGGCGAACCCCTGCGCTCCCTCGTCCAGTCCGAGCTCGCCGAACTGGCCGTCCCCCGCCCCGCCATCCGCCTCAGTACGACACCCGACAGCCCCGTACTGACCGGCGCCCTGCAGTCCGCCCTCGCGGCCACCCGCGACGAGGTCTTCGACACCACGGGTCGCACCCCCTGACCCGTACTGCCTGTACTGCCTGTACTGCCTGTACTGCCTGTACTGCCTGACCGGTACCCCCAGCCTCGTACTGCCGGACCGGTACCGCCTGCCCACACCACCTGATCCATACCGCCTGATCCGCGGGCTCCGCCCCTCCTCTCCCCTCCCCACGCACGCCCAATTCCCTTCGCACGCCCAAAAGTTCCCCGCGTACGCCCCAAGGAGTTCAGTCATGCCCAGAATCAGTCCCGTACGTCTCGCCGTCGCGGCCACCGCGCTCGCCCTGACCGCCACGGCCTGCACCGGTTCCAGCACGTCCGGTGCGACCGACGACGCGAGCAAGCCGTCCACCATCACCTTCTGGCACCCCTGGAGCGCGCCCAACGAGGTCAAGGCGATCGAGGCGAACGTGGCGGCCTTCGAGAAGGCGCACCCCAACATCAACGTCAAGGTCGTCGGGAACGTCGACGCCGACAAGGTGAACCAGGCGCTGCGCGCGGGCGGTTCGAACGCACCGGACGTGGTGGCGTCCCCGGAGACCAGCAACGTCGGCAAGTTCTGTTCGTCGGGTGTCTTCGCCGACCTCGATCCATTCCTGGAGAAGTCGAAGATCGACACCGCGAAGACCTTCCCCAAGCCGATGCTGGACTACACCCAGTTCGAGGGGACGCGCTGCGCACTGCCGCTGCTCGGCGATGCCTACGGGCTCTACTACAACAAGACGATGTTCGAGGAGGCGGGCATCACGTCCCCGCCCAAGACGCTCTCCGAGTTCAAGGCCGCCGCGATCAAGCTGACCAAGAGCAAGGGCGGCAGTTACTCGCAACTGGGCTTCATGCCGAACTTCCACGGCTACGAGGTCACCGTCCCGCACCTCGCGGCGCAGTGGAGCCCGGAGTACTTCACCGCCGACGGCAAGTCGAACGTCGCCAAGGATCCGGCGTTCAAGGAGCTGCTGACCTGGCAGCAGGACATGGTGAAGTCGCTCGGCGGCTTCCAGAAGCTGGAGAAGTACCGCTCCACCTTCGGTGACGAGTGGTCGGCCCAGAACCCGCTGCACACCGGGCAGATCGCCATGAACATCGACGGCGAGTGGCGCGGCGGGATGATGAAGGACGCGGGCGTGGACTTCGAGGTGGGTGTCGCGCCGTTCCCGGTCCCGGACGACCAGGCGGACACCTACGGCAAGGGCTTCCTGACCGGCACGATCATCGGCCTCGCCAGCACCAGCAGCAAGCAGAACGCCGCCTGGGAGCTGGCGAAGTACATGACCACGGACACCGACGCGGTCGTCTCCTTCGCCAACGCCATCAACAACGTCCCCTCGACCTTCGCGGCACTTGAGTCCCCGAAGCTCGAGAACGACGCGACGATGCAGGCCTTCGTGAAGATCGCTCAGAACCCGAACAGCAACACCGCGCCCGCCGCGGTCAACGGCAGCGCGTACCAGGAGACGCTGCAGAACCTCGCGTACGACTACGAGTCCGGCAAGGTGAAGGATCTGGACGCCGGCCTTGCGAAGGTGGCCGGCCAGATCGACACCGACATCGCCAAGGCGAAGTAGCCCCATGACGATCCTGCACGGCCACTCGGCGGCGCTTCGCTCGAAGCGCCGCCGGGAGGGGCTGCGTACGCTGGCGTTCCTCTCCCCCTGGCTCATCGGTTTCAGCGTCTTCTTCGTCTATCCGCTGCTCTCGACCGTCTACTTCTCTTTCATGAAGTACGACGGCTTCAAGCCGCCCACCTTCAACGGGCTGACCAACTGGACGTACGTCTTCACGGACTATCCGTTCTTCTGGGCCGCGATGCGCAACACCCTGTGGCTCGTGGTGATCATGGTGGCGGCACGGGTCGTCTTCGGGCTCGGCGTCGGGCTGCTGATCACGAAGATCAAGACGGGTGCGGGCGTGTTCCGTACCTTCTTCTACCTGCCGTATCTCGCCCCGCCCGTGGCGGCGACCCTCGCCTTCGCCTTTCTGCTCAATCCCGGCACCGGCCCGGTCAACCAGGTGCTCGGCGACCTGGGTCTGCCGACGCCGGGCTGGTTCAACGACCCGACCTGGTCCAAGCCGGCGCTGACGCTGCTCGCGCTGTGGGGCATCGGCGACCTCATGGTCATCTTCATGGCCGCGCTGCTCGATGTGCCCAAGGAGCAGTACGAGGCCGCCGAGCTGGACGGGGCAGGCTCCTGGAAGCGCTTCCGGTACGTCACCCTGCCGAACATCTCGCCCATCGTGCTGTTCGCCGTGGTCACCGGCGTGATCCAGACGATGCAGTACTACACGCAGCCGCTCATCGCCGGTAAGACGGCCAGCGGTGTCATCGGCGCCGGGGCCGGCCAGATCTACGAGCCCGGCTACCCGGGGAAGTCCACGCTGACCCTCCCCCAGCTCATCTACAGCCTGGGCTTCCAGCGCTTCGACACCGGCTCCGCCTGCGTGGTCGCACTGGTGCTGTTCGCTCTGTCCATGGCATTCACCGCGCTGCTGATGCGCCGCCGCGGCGGCCTGATCACGGTGGAGGACTGATCCCCATGACCCACACCGTCACCACTCGCCCACCTGCCCCCACCAAACCCGTCGGCCCGCTCGGTACAGCCGGCCGGAGCTCCGCGGCCCGTACCGCCCGTCGCAAGGCGCTGCTGCACTGGATCGCCGTGCACTGCCTGGGCATCGCCGCTGCCCTCTTCTTCATCATGCCGTTCGTGTTCATCCTGCTCACGTCCCTGATGGACGATCGGCAGGCGCTGACCAGCGCCCTGTGGCCGAGGTCCTGGAACTGGGACAACTACGCGAACGTCTGGAACGCCCCCGGCTTTCTGACCTGGTGGCGCAACACTCTGATGTACGCGGGCCTGGGCACCCTCTTCACCGTCGTCTCCAGCCTTCCGGTGGCGTACGCCCTGGCGAAGTTCCGCTTCCGCGGGCGCCGGATCGCGACGATGCTCGTGATCTCCGCGATGATGCTGCCGCCGCAGGTGATCATCGTTCCGATGTACCTGTTCTGGGCCAAGCAGATGCACATGACCGGCACGCTGTGGCCGCTGATCATCCCGATGGCCTTCGGCGACGCCTTCAGCATCTTCCTGCTGCGCCAGTTCCTGCTGACCATTCCGGGCGAGTACCTGGACGCGGCGAAGGTCGACGGCTGCGGTGAGCTGCGCACGCTGCTGCGGATCGTGGTGCCGCTGGCCAAGCCGGGGATCGCGGCCGTAGCGCTGTTCCAGTTCTTTTACTGCTGGAACGACTACTTCGGCCCGCAGATCTACGCGAGCGACAATCCAGCGGCCTGGACGCTCAGTTACGGCCTTGAGTCGTTCAAGGACAACCACCATACGAACTGGAATCTGACCATGGCCGCGACCCTGCTGGTCATGGCGCCCGTGATCATCGTGTTCTTCTTCGCGCAGAAGGCGTTCATCGAGGGTGTCACGCTTACCGGAGTGAAGGGCTGACCGACCGTGAAACTGGCAGTAGTGGGCGGGGGTTCGACATACACCCCCGAACTCATCGACGGCTTCGCCCGGTTGAGAGACACCCTGCCCGTCGAGGAGCTGGTGCTCGTCGATCCGGCGGCCGAACGGCTTGAGCTGGTCGGCGGCTTGGCCCGGCGCATCTTCGCCAGGCAGGGGCACGGCGGCCGGATCGTCACGACCTCCGACCTGGACGCCGGCATCGAGGGAGCCGACGCCGTCCTGCTCCAACTGCGCGTCGGCGGACAGGCCGCCCGCGAGCAGGACGAGACCTGGCCCCTGGAGTGCGGCTGCGTCGGGCAGGAGACGACCGGTGCGGGCGGTCTCGCGAAGGCCCTGCGTACGGTGCCGGTGGTGCTGGACATCGCGGAGCGTGTACGGCGGACGAATCCGGGCGCCTGGATCATCGACTTCACCAATCCGGTCGGCATCGTGACCCGTGCCCTGCTCGAAGCCGGTCACAAAGCGGTCGGGCTGTGCAATGTGGCGATCGGTTTCCAGCGGAAGTTCGCCGGGCTGCTCGGCGTCGCACCCGTGGACATGCACCTCGATCACGTCGGGCTCAACCACCTCACCTGGGAGACGGGTGTACGACTCGGAGGTCCCGAGGGCGAGAACGTCCTGCCGAAGCTGCTCGCCGAGCACGGCGACGCCGTCGCCGCCGATCTGCGCCTGCCCCGCCATGTCCTCGACCGCCTTGGCGTCGTCCCCTCCTACTACCTGCGCTACTACTACGCGCACGACGAGGTGGTACGAGAGCAGCACACCAAGCCGTCGCGGGCCGCCGAAGTGGCCGAGATGGAAGGCGAGTTGCTGAAGATGTACGGCGACCCGGAGCTCGCCGAGAAGCCGGCGCTGCTCGGCAAGCGGGGCGGGGCGTACTACTCGGAGGCGGCCGTCGGCCTGGCGGCCTCGCTGCTCGGTGGCGGGGCGGGAAGTCCGTACCAGGTCGTGAACACGTACAACAAGGGGACGCTGCCCTTCCTGCCGGACGACGCCGTCATCGAGGTCCAGGCGGCCGTCGGATCCAGCGGGGCCACTCCGCTGCCAGTGCCGTCGGTGGATCCGCTGTACGCGGGCCTGATGGCGAACGTCACCGCGTACGAGGACCTGGCACTTCAGGCCGCGCTGCTCGGTGGCCGCGACCGGGTGTTCCGCGCCCTGCTCGCGCATCCGCTGGTCGGCCAGTACGCGTACGCCGACACCCTCACCGATCAGCTGATCGCGCACAACCGGGAGCACCTCGCGTGGGCGTGAGAGCGGGTGTTCTCGCCATCGACGCGGGGAACAGCAAGACCGATGTCGCCGTCGTCGCGCGGAACGGGCGGGTGCTCGCCGAGGCGCGCGCGGGCGGTTTCCGGCCGCCCGTGGTCGGGGTGCGGCAGGCCGTTGACACCCTGGCTCAGGCTGTCGACCGGGCCTTCGCCGAGGCGGACGTCACGTCCGTGGACCATGTCTCCGCGTGTCTCGCCAACGCCGATCTCCCCGTCGAGGAGGAGGAGTTGGCCGCCGCGCTGCACGCGCGCGCGTGGGGCACGAGTACCGAGGTGCGCAATGACACCTTCGCGATCCTGCGCGCCGGAGTCGCCGAGCCGCGCGGGGTGGCGGTGGTGTGCGGCGCGGGCATCAACTGCGTCGGCATGCGGCCCGACGGACGCATCGCCCGCTTCCCCGCCATCGGCCGCCTCTCCGGTGACTGGGGCGGCGGCGGGGGCCTGGCGGAGGAGGCCATCTGGCATGCGGCGCGCGCCGAGGACGGCCGGGGCGGCCCGACCGTGCTGGCCCACGCCCTGCCCGCCCACTTCGGCCTCGACTCCATGTACGCGCTGATCGAGGCGTTCCACCTCAGGCACCTGGGGCACGAACGGCGTCACGAACTGACGCCGGTCCTGTTCGCCACGGCAGCGGCCGGCGACCCGGTGGCCTGCGCGCTCGTCCACCGGCTCGCGGAGGAGGTGGCGGTCATGGCGAGCGTCGCCCTGTCCCGACTGGAACTGCTCGACGAGGACGCCCCCGTACTTCTCGGCGGCAGCATCCTGGCGGCCCGACACCCCCAACTCGACGACCGGATAAGGGAACTGCTGGCCGAACGCGCCCCCAAGGCCGTACCCCGAGTGGTCACCGCGAGCCCGGTCCTGGGCGCCGCGCTGCTCGGCCTCGACCACGTGGCGGCGCCTGACGGGGTGCACGCGCGCGTGCGGGCGCATTACGAGGGCTCACGCCGGGAACCGTAGGGTTCTGGATGGCGTATTCATGGTTGCGCTGCGGTACGGATTGCACTGCGATACGAACAAGATCCAGTCAGGGCCTGTGCGGATGTCAGTCCCGGCGGGGATACTTGCGGCCGTGCACTTCTTCCCGTGCGTCCTGACGTGCGGGCGGACGTGACGGAGGGATGACCATGGGGGAGGTCAAGTGACATACACGCCGAACGGCGGCTCGGCGCCACCTGGCGCGGGACCGCCCACGATGCCCGCCATGCCGCCGCAGCCCGGGCCACCGGTCGCGCTGCCACCGGCTGCACCCGCCGCGCAGCCCGGCCCTGCCGTGCCCGGCGGGCCCGCCCCGACGCCCCCGCGCCGTACGGCCTGGGCGGAAGGCATCGACCAGTTGCGTGCCGCGGCGACGACGGAGCCGGGGCGGCTGCGCATCATCGGTGCCGTGCTGGCCCTGCTCCTCATGGTGTTCGGCGCGATGACGGCCTGGCAGATGACGGAGCGTTCGGCCGCCGCGGACGACGTGCTGAACAGCAGTCAGCCGCTGAGCGCCGACGCCGCGCTCATCTACCGCTCGCTCGCCACCGCCAACACCGCGGCCTCCAGCGGCTTCCTCGCGGGCGGCCAGGAAACCGCCGAGTCCCGCCAGGAGTACGAGCAGGGCATCAGCACGGCCGCGGACAGGCTGGTCAACGCGGCGGCCAACTCCGAGCCGGGCTCCAAGTCGGCGGAGACCATCACCCGGCTGAACAAGCGGCTGCCCGAGTACAAGGGCCTCATCGAGCGAGCCCGGTCCAACAACCGGCAGGGCTACCCGCTCGGCGGCGCCTACCTGCGATACGCCAACGCGAAGATGCAGGTCATGCTCAAGGACGCCGAGGATCTCTACAAGATGGAGAACCAGCGGCTGCGTTCCGACTACGATGCCGCGACGCCCTATCCGTGGATAGCGATCGGCGCCGGCGTCGTGGCGATCGGCGGCCTCGTCTGGGCCCAGCGGCGCAATTTCCAGCGGACGAACCGGGTGCTGAACCACGGCATGGTCACCGCGACCGCCGCCTCCACGGTGGTGCTGCTCTGGCTGGTGGTCGGCCACAGCTTCGCCAAGGCAGGGCTGAACGACTCGTACGACCACGGGGTACGGTCGCTGAACGTGCTGAACGACGCCCGGATCGCCTCCCTCAAGGCACGCGGCAACGAGACCCTGACGCTGGTGAGCCGGGGCGCCGAGACCAAGGAGGTCGACGGCGAGGTCGTGGACGCGTACGACAACGACTACCAGGCGCAGATGAAGGACCTCTCCGCCAAGCTGGCCGCCGCCGAGAACCTCGCCGACGACAGTGCGGGCGAGTCCCCGGTGAAGGGCGCGACGGCCAATATGCAGGTCTGGCAGGACCGGCACAAGGAAGCCCGCAAGGCTGACGACTCGGGCGACTACCAGGGCGCGCTGGACAAGGTGGTCGGCTCCAAGGACGACAAGCCGACGGGCGAGTGCTTTGACAACGTGGACAAAGATCTCGACAAGGCGCTCCACCATGAGCAGGGCGAGTTCGAGGTGGCGGCCGCGGACGGCAAGGGCGCGATGACGGGGCTTCCGGTGGGTGCCGCGGTGCTCGCGGTGCTGGGTGCCTCGGGTGCGGTGCTCGGTATCGGGCGCCGGTTGTCGGAGTACCGGTGAGAGGGGGCATGACGATGAGGGCACGACGTGTGCGGGCCGCTCTGCAGGGCTGGGGCGGCGTCGGCGCGATGGCGGTCGTCCTGGCCCTGACGGCGGTCTTCGCGCTGGTGCTGCCGCTGTCGCAGTCCCGCGAGGACGGCAGCACGGGCACCGGCGGCCAGGGCGTGGCCAGGGGCATGCAGACCAAGGCCGAGGAGTGCACCAACCCGCAGGACCAGAGCCTTGCGCCGTCCGGCGACCAGAACGGCGAGACGATCCAGAAAATCCGGGAACGCGGCAAGTTGCTGGTGGGCGTCGACCAGAACAGCTACCGCTGGGGCTACCGCGATCCGAACAGCGACTTGAAGACCAGCGAGCTGGAGGGCTTCGACATCGATCTCGCGCACGCGATAGCGGGCGAGATCCTCGGCGACCGGGAGGCGATCGTGTTCCGCGCCATCCCCACCAACGAGCGGATCCCGGCGATCCAGGACGGCCGCGTCGACATGGTGGTCCGCACGATGACGATCAACTGCGACCGGCTCGAGCAAGTCGCCTTCTCCTCGCCGTACTTCCAGACCGGTCAGCAGGTCCTCGCCCCGAGGACCTCGGACATCAAGGGGTACGACGCGTCCTTGGCGAACAAGGAGATCTGCACGGCGAAGGGCTCCACCGCCCTGGCGGCCCTGGAGGTGGACAAGAAGGCAGGCAAGCTGGTCGCCTCCGCCGACATCAAGACCACCGTGCCCAACCAGCTCGACTGTCTGGTGAGGCTCCAGCTCGGTGAGGTCGACGCCGTGGTGACCGACGGCGCGCTCGCCGCGAGCCAGGCCGCGCAGGACCCGACGGTCGAGCTCAAGGGGGAGCCGTTCACCACCGAGTTCTACGGGGTGGCCATGAAACTCGGCGCCGACGACCTGGTGCGCCGGGTCAACCAAGTACTGGTGGACTACCGCAAGGACGGCTGGCAGCAGTCGTACGACAAGTGGCTCAAGCCGACCATCAAGAAATCGGCGGTACCACCGCCCGTCAAGTACAAGTAGCCGGAGCCCGGGTTCCGGCGGCCAACCTGATACCACCAACCTGATACCACTGGAGAGTTGCCCGGAGCGCGGGGGGACGCGCACAGGGAACGACTGAGAGCGAGAGGTGATCGATGGGCGTCGCGGGACCCTCCGGGCCGGTAATGGACCGGGACGAGGTGGACCGTGCGCTGGCGCGGCTCGGCGCGGAGCACGAGGCCATCGAGACCTCGCTCCTCGCCCTGCAGGACCACGCGGGCCGCAGACTCCTCGAAGGCGCCGAGCTCACGGGCACGACCCGGGAGCGCTGGACGGCCACCGAGGCGTCGATCTCGCTCCTGTGGACGTACTTCGACGCGTACGCGGACGCGTTGCGCTCTGCGCGTGACGTGCGCTCCCGCAGGCGCTGGCCGAACCGCGACGACCTGGTGGAGCTGACGGAGCTGCTGCGCGGCGAGAGCGTCACGGTGGCGGGCAGCGCCGCCGCGACGGCCTCCGCGCCCACCATGGCCGGCACGGGAAAGCTCAGTGAGCGCTTCACCCTCGTCGAACTCGTGGAGCGTATGAACGAGTTGTACGCGCAGTCGCTCGACATGGTCGTGGCGGCCGACGCCGTGTGGTCGGCGCTGCCCGCACGGATCGACCTGCTGGCCGCGGAGCTGCAGCGCACCCGCCAGCTCGCGCACTCCGTGGGCGTACGCCCCGGGGAGCACCCGGCGGGCGACGACCTGGAGCGGATCACGCGCACGCTGACGTCCCTGCGGGAGCAGGTGGTGTCCGATCCGCTGGCGTTCTGGCTGCCCGCGCAGGGCAGTTCGGCGCCGGGCGGCGGCCGTCCCGACACCACGCGCTACGACCGGGAGGCGCGCGCCCTGGACGAGGTGCGCCGCGAGATCGACGCGGTGCTGAGCGTGAGGCAGGACGCGGAGACACGGCTGGTGAAGCTGCGGGATGTGCTCTCGCGCGCGGACCGCACGCTTGCCGAGGCGCGCTCCGCGCGCGGTGAGGTGCTGGCGAAGATCGCCGCGTCGGAGGTGCCCGCGGTCAGCGGCCCGCCGACCGCGCTGCAGGAGCAGCTGGCGACGGCCGCCGAATACCGCAGACACGCGCAGTGGCATCGCCTCTCGCCGCTGCTGGAGTCCCTGGAGCAGCGGGCCGAGGACGAACTCCTCAGGGCCCGCGAGTCGTTGACGGCCGTCACCGCGCCGCTCGCGGTCCGCGCGGAGCTGCGCGGCCGGCTCGACGCGTACAAGGCGAAGGTCGCCCGGCACGGCCTCGCCGAAGACCCGCTGCTCGTGGAGCGCTACGACGCGGCGCGCCGCATGCTGTGGAGCGCGCCCTGCGATCTGCGCGTGGCGGAACAGGCGGTGCTGCGCTACCAGCACGCCGCCGCCGACTTGCTGGTGCCCAAGGTCCCCGGCCAGGCCGGTCACGGGGGACCACAGGACCGGAGGGGGCCCTCGCGTGAGCGATAAAGGGGATGCAGCATGAGCGAAGAGAACGCCGGCGAGCGGAAGCAGTGCCAGCGCCCCGGTTGCACGGGGGCGTACGAGGACGTGGGCGGCGGCGAGTTGTACTGCGACACATGCGGTCTGGCGCCGGTCGTCTCCTCGAGCGGCATGGTCGGCTCGCCGCCGACCGGGATCACGGCGGGCGGCAAGAACTCGCGCGGCTCCGGCCGCGGCAGTGCGAGTTCGCGCTCCAGCTCCCGGTCGTCGTCGCGCTCGGCACGCTCCTCGCAGTCCCGGCGCTCGGTGTCCGGGCGTCTGTCGCGCTCGTTGTCGGGGCGCACCTCGGGCCGTTCGGTGTCGGTGCGCAGCTCCGGTTCGACGGCCGGATCCTCCGGCCGCGGCCGGCTGGGCGTCGGCCTCGTCCAGGTCCCGGACGTGCCGCGCCCCGATCCGCGCGAGATGGTCCAGGACAACCCCGAGGTGCCCGAGCGCAAGCGGTTCTGCTCGCGCTCCGACTGCGGGGCGCCGGTGGGACGTTCGCGGGGCGAGAGGCCGGGGCGTACGGAGGGTTTCTGCACCAAGTGCGGCCACCCGTACTCGTTCGTGCCGAAGCTGCGTGCGGGCGATGTGGTGCACGGCCAGTACGAGGTCGTCGGCTGCCTCGCGCACGGCGGGCTCGGCTGGATCTACCTCGCCGTGGACCGCGCGGTGTCCGACCGCTGGGTGGTGCTCAAGGGCCTGCTCGACACGGGCGACCAGGACGCGATGGCCGCCGCCATATCCGAGCGCCGGTTCCTCGCCGAGATCGAGCACTCCAACATCGTGCGGATCTACAATTTCGTCGAGCACCTCGACCAGCGCACGGGCTCCCTCGACGGCTACATCGTCATGGAGTACGTCGGAGGCAAGTCCCTCAAGGAGATCGCCAACGAGCGTCGTACGCCCGCCGGGAAGCGGGACCCGCTGCCGGTCGAGCAGGCCTGCGCGTACGGCATCGAGGCGCTCGAGGCGCTCGGCCATCTGCACAGCCGCAACCTGCTGTACTGCGACTTCAAGGTCGACAACGCGATCCAGACCGAGGACCAGCTCAAGCTGATCGACATGGGCGCGGTGCGCAGGATGGACGACGACGAGTCGGCCATCTACGGCACGGTCGGCTACCAGGCGCCGGAGGTCGCCGAACTCGGCCCGTCGGTCGCCTCCGACCTGTACACCGTCGCCCGAACGCTCGCGGTGCTGACCTTCGACTTCCAGGGCTACACGAACGTCTTCGTGGACTCCCTGCCGGACCCCGACAACATCGAGGTCTTCCGCCAGTACGAGTCGTTCTACCGGCTTCTCGTCCGCGCCACCGACCCGGACCCGGCCCGCCGGTTCGCCTCCGCCCAGGAGATGGCGGAGCAGCTGACGGGCGTACTGCGCGAGGTCGTGGCCCTGCAGACGGGCCGCCCCCGCCCCTTCCTCTCCACGCTCTTCGGGCCCGAACTGAAGGTCACGGACACGGAGTTGTTCGGGGAGCTGGAGGGGGATGTGTCGCGGCTGGGGGCGCGGGCGGTACCGGTGGGACGGCGCCGCCGGGCGCTTGTCGGGGCCAACGGGGGCCGCGCGCTGGTGACGGGCAACGGCGGTGCAGCCGTTTCTTCAGGCACCGGAGGTGCCACGCTGTCCGGCGGCGGAGCCGCGGGCGGTCTTGGCGCTGGGGGCGCTGGGCAGTTGGGCGGCGGAGCCGCGGGCGCTCTCGGCAGCGGAGGCGCTGGGCAGTTGGGCGGCGCAGCCGCCAACACTTTCGGCGCCGGAGGCGCCGGGCAGGCAGGCGGTGCAGCCGCCAATGCCACCCCCGCCCAAAGCGCGGCAAGCGCCCTCGCGCCGCCGCCGACCGCACTGGTCAAGCCCGTCCAAACCGCGGCCAGCGCGCTCGCGCTGCCGGTCCCCCGGGTAGACCCCGCCGACCCGAACGCCGGTTTCCTCGCCGGCCTCATGGCGTCCGCACCCGCGGAGCTGATCGCCGCGCTGCACGCGGCGCCCACCGGCTCCCTGGAGCTGCGGCTGCGGGAGCTGCGGGCCCGCCTGGAGATGGGCGAACTCGACAGCGCCACCGGGGCACTCGCGGCCCTGGAGGCGGACCATCCCGACGACTGGCGGGTGGTCTGGTACCGCGGCATCGCCGCGCTCGCGAGCGGCGACCACGAGGTGGCGGCGCTGTCCTTCGACGCGATCTACGACGCGTTCCCCGGCGAGCCCGCCCCCAAGCTGGCCCTCGGCCTGTGCGCGGAGGTCCTAGGGCAGCTGGACAACGCCGCCGAGTACTACCGCCTGGTGTGGACGACCGACCCGAGCTATGTGAGCTCGGCGTTCGCACTGGCCCGCGTACAGCTGGCGGCGGGCGACCGGCAGGGGGCCGTACGGACCCTGGAGTCGGTGCCGGAGGCGTCGATCCACTACACGGCGGCCCGAGTCGCCGCCGTACGGGCGCGGCTGCGCCACCGGATGAACGAGGGGCCCAGCGCGCCGCTCCTGGACGACCTGACCGCGGCGGCCGGACAGATCGAGGCCCTGCGCGGATACGGCCTGGACGCGGTCCGCCGCGAGCAGTTGTCCACAGAGGTCCTCGGCTGCGCCCTGGACTGGGTACTCTCCGGTAGCCAGGGTTCCGCGCCACCGAGTACGGGAGCGCGGACCGTACTGCTCGGCAGTGACCTGGACGAGCGAGGCCTCCGCTTCGGTCTGGAGCGCTCGTACCGGACACTGGCCCGGCTCGCCCAAGGTGGCGAGGAGAGGATCGATCTGGTGGAGCGCGCCAACCGCTACCGCCCCCGGACGTGGGTGTAATTCATGTCGCAGATGCCCCCGGCGTTGTCGAAGTGCCCCAGCTGCGAGGAGCCGCTGGAGTCTGGCGACCGCTTCTGCGGTGCCTGCGGGTACGACCTGTCGGCCGTGCCCGCGCCGCCGGACGACAACCCCACGATGACCATGAACGGCACGGCGCCGCACCCCCCGTCGGCCGCCGCGCCGGTGGACTGGCCGGTCGCCCCGGAGGTGGACAGCTCCCACAGGCCCGCCCCGGTCCATGTGCCGTCCGAGATCCAGGGCACCGACTCGGCGGGCCACGAACTCCCGGCCCACGCGTCGGGCGTACGGTTCGACGGGCCCCCGGAGCCGGACGAGTACGCCTTGCAGGCGCCCGACCCGCGCACCGCCGAGTTCGCGGGGACACCGTCCGCGGGCACCAAGGTGTGCGTGGCCTGCCGTGCGGGCCAGGTCGACCAGGACGGCTACTGCGAGAACTGCGGCCACGCACAGCCGCGTGAACGGGACCACATGGAGCAGGAGTTGAGCGCCGTCTCAGCGGTCAGCGACCGGGGGCTGCGCCACCATCGCAACGAGGACGCGTTCGCGATCTCCTCGACCGCGCTGCCCGACGGCACCTCCGCGGTCGTGGCGATCGTCTGCGACGGGGTGTCCTCGGCGACCCGCCCGGACGAGGCCTCCCTCGCCGCGTCCCGCGCCGCCAACGAGTCGCTTCTGGAAGCCCTGCCCCGGGGCACGCACCCCCAGCAGGCCATGCACGACGCAATCGTCGCCGCCTCCCGGGCGGTCAACTCCCTTGCGGGAGCCGCGCCGTCCGAGCACGCCCCGCATCAGAACGCGCCCGCCTGCACCCTTGTGGGCGCAGTGGTGACCCCCACCCTCCTGATCGTCGGCTGGGTCGGAGACAGCCGCGCCTACTGGATCCCCGTGGACCGCGCCTCCCCCGCGGCCCGGCTCACCGAGGACGACTCCTGGGCCGCGCAGATGGTCGCCGCGGGCCTGATGAACGAAGCGGAGGCGTACGCCGATGAGCGTGCCCACGCGATCACCGGCTGGCTCGGGGCAGATGCGTACGAACTGGAGCCGCACACCGCTTCCTTCAAGCCGGACCGGCCGGGTGTAGTGGTGGTGTGCACCGACGGACTGTGGAACTACGCGGAGGCGGCCGAGGAGATGGCGCAGGTCATCCCGCACGACGCCGCGCTCCGCCCGCTGCACAGCGCGCAGGTTCTGGTCGGCCACGCCCTGGACGGCGGGGGCCACGACAACGTAACAGTGGCCGTCCTGCCGTTCCCGGCCCCGCCGATGGGGGCAGGATCGGCCTGAGGCCGGACAGGGAACGGTCTCCAGGGCCGGGCAGGACCGGCCTGAGGCCGGGCAGAACGGCCGTGGACCGGAGGGGACCGGTCCGCTCACCGACATCACCCACGGCTCGTGGGGTCCTGAGGGGGAGCTAAGAAGGCATGGCCAATTTCTCTAAGTCGAACGTGCCGCAGTTCTCGGTGGAGGTGTACCAGAACGAGTACCTGCCGGAAGGCGGTCGCGAGGTCAACGCGATCGTGACGGTGACCTCGACCGGCGGCGGCACCATCGGGAGTGCGGTCGCAGCGCCGCACCTCTACACCCCGGGCCAGGGCCCGGACGCGGCCGTGGCGATCATGGTCGACTGTTCGGGCTCGATGGACTACCCGCCGACCAAGATGCGCGGCGCCCGGGACGCGACGGCCGCCGCCATCGACGCCGTGCGCGACGGAGTGCACTTCGCGGTGATCGGCGGCACGCACGTGGCCAAGGAGGTCTACCCCGGCGGCGGGCAGCTCGCGGTGGCCGACGCGGGGACCCGCGAGCAGGCCAAGCAGGCGCTGCGCAAGCTGAGTGCGGGCGGCGGCACCGCGATCGGCACGTGGCTGCGGCTCGCGGACCGGCTGCTGGCCTCGGCGGACGTCGCGATCCGGCACGGCATCGTGCTCACCGACGGACGGAACGAACACGAGTCGGCGGAAGACCTCAAGGCCGCGCTGGACGCCTGCGCGGGGCGCTTCACCTGTGACGCGCGGGGCGTCGGCACCGACTGGGAGGTCAAGGAGGTCACCGGGATCGCCTCCGCGCTGCTCGGCACCGCCGACATCGTGGCCGATCCGGCGGGCCTGTCCGCCGACTTCACGCAGATGATGGAGACGGCGATGGGCAAGGAGGTCGCGGACGTCGCGCTGCGGCTGTGGACGCCGGTGGGCACCTCCATCAAGTTCGTCAAGCAAGTGGCGCCCACGGTCGAGGAGTTGACCGACCGCCGCACGGAGGCGGGCCCGCGCGCCGGGGACTACCCGACCGGCTCCTGGGGAGACGAGTCCCGTGACTACCACGTGTGCGTGGAAGTGCCGACGGCCGACATCGGCCAGGAGATGCTCGCGGCCCGGGTCTCTCTTGTGATTCCGCAGCCCGAGGGCCCCGCCCAGACGCTGGGCGCCCAGGGTCTCGTACGGGCCGTGTGGACCGACGACATGGCGGCGTCCACCTCGATCAACCCGCAAGTCGCGCACTACACGGGTCAGGCCGAACTGGCGCAAGTCATCCAACAGGGGCTGGATGCCCGCAAAGCGGGAGATGTCGACGGGGCAACGGCCAAGCTGGGCCGCGCGGTTCAGCTCGCCAGCGTCTCCGGAAACGCGGATACGGCGAAACTGCTTGCGAAGGTGGTGGACGTGGTCGACGCCCCGGCAGGTACTGTGCGACTGAAGGCGAAGGTCGAAGAGGCCGACGAGATGACACTCGAAACACGGTCGACAAAGACTGTTCGTGTAAAGAAATAGGTGGTCCGGCCCCTCCCCGGGGCCGGAGCGACGAACCCGGACCCTGTACCGAGGGGGACGGAGAACTTCGGTCCCCCGGGGCCGGAACAGAAAGGGGGAAGCGCCGACATGCCGACCTGCCCGAACGGACACCAGTCGGGTTCCGACGACTGGTGCGAGGTCTGCGGTCACCGCATGGCCGGTGCCGTACCCCCGCCTCCGCCGCCGCCCCCCGCCGCCGCCGGCTACGGCTATCCACAGCCCGGTTCGCCGCCGCCCGGCCAGGGCGGACGCCCGCACCTGTCCGCCGTACCGGACCCGTCACCCGAGCCCGAGTTCTGCCCGCAGTGCCATACGCCGCGCGAGGGCGCGGCTCCGTTCTGCGAGGAGTGCCGGTGGAACTTCCTGACGAACACGGCGACCTCGTACACCCCGGCCGCACCTCCTGCCGGCCCCGGCGGCCCGAACCCGGCGCTGCGGTTCCAGCAGCAGCCGCCCGGACAGCACGGTTCCGGCCATGACCCGTACGACTACCAGAGCTCGCGTCCCTCACAGATGAACCGTCCCGCCGAGCCGCTCTCACCGTACGGCGACCCCTCGGGCCAGGGTGGGTACCCCGGTGGTCCCGGGGACTTCGGGGGTCAGGGTGGTCAGGGTCAGGGCGGGCACGGTGGCCCCGGTGCCGCGCAGGCGTACCAGCAGCAGGCTCCGCCCGGGTATCCGCAGGAGACCGGGCATCCACAGGGTCCGGGCGGGCAGCCCTACGGGGGCGGGGACGACTGGGTTCTCCCTCCGCCGGGCGGGGATCCCGGCGGCCAGGGCCAGGGCGGCTACGGCTATCCGCAGCCCGGTGCGACGCAGGCCCCGCCCGGGTACCAGCAGCAGCCGATGGCCTGGAGCATCACGATCGGGCCCGACCGCGAGTACTTCATGGCGATGATGCAGCGCTCCGGTCCGGAGGCCGCGGGCCTGAACCTGCCCGCGTACTCCCCCGAGCAGCAGCGCCCGCTCATCGGCAACCAGATCACGATCGGCCGCCGTCGCCACTCCACGGGCGAGTCCCCGGACATCGATCTGTCGGTGCCGCCGGAGGACCCGGGCGTCTCGCACCAGCACGCGGTCCTCGTCCAGCAGCCGGACGGCAGCTGGGCGGTGGTCGACCAGAACTCCACGAACGGCACCACGGTCAACGGCGGCGAGGAGCCCATCCAGCCCTTCGTCCCCGTTCCGCTGCAGGACGGCGACCGGGTGCACGTGGGGGCGTGGACGACGATCACGATCCGCCGTGGCTGAGCAGCCGCGTCCTCTGGTCTGCGGTATGTGACCTGCGGTATGTGATGAGCGTTACGCGAGCGGCCAGGGGTACGGCCCTTCCGGGTCGTCCAGCCAGGCCCACTCGCGTTCGCCGCTGACCGTGATTCCGTACCGCGCGCGTTCCGGCTGTTCCTCGCGCTCCCACAGGGCCAGGGCCTCGTGCGGGTCGAGGGCGCCCGCGGTGAGGGCCAGCAGGAAGCGGAAGAGTTCGTTCTGGACCGCCCGGCGCGGCAGGCCGCCGTCTGCGGTGGGCCGCGGTTCGGGGCGCTCGGCGCCGCGCAGAGGCACGAAGTAGGCGGGCGTGTGCAGGAAGTGGCCCTCGGCGTGCTCGGCGTCGCGTACGCGCAGGTCGATCACGCCGGTCGCGATCGGCGCGAGGATATGGGCGCCCGGGTTGCACTGGGCGAGCCAGGGGCGCGGGATCGAGGTCACGGCGCAGGTCACGATGACGCGGTCGTACAGGGCGTGCTCGGGACAGCCGCGGGCGCCGTCGCCCGTGACGACTCTCGGGTGGTACCCGGCGGCGGTCAGATGCCGCCGGGCCGACTCGGTGATCTCCGGATCCAGGTCGATGGTGGTAACCAGTTCGTCGCCGAGGCGGTGGGCCAGCAGGGCCGCGTTGTAGCCGGTGCCCGCGCCGATCTCCAGGACCGCGTTGCCGTCCTGTACCTCCAGCTCCGCCAGCATCTTCGCCATCAGGGACGGCTGGCTGCTGGACGAGAGCAGCCGGCCGTCGCGGACCCGGGTGGCCAGCGGGGAGTCTGCGTACGCGCCGCGCAGCCAGCGCTCACGCCGGCGCGGGTCGGGGTCCTCGCCCCACAGTCGTTCGTAGCCGTCCTCGGCACCGACGTAGTAGTACGGCACGAAGAGGTGGCGCGGGACGCTCTCGAAGGCCTCCCGCCAGGCCGGGTCGCTGTCCCAGGCCCCGCTCGCCTCGATCTCGCGTACCAGCGCCGCCCGCGCCGTGGCGGCGAGGTCGTCAAGGCCGTGGTCGATGACGTGCGCGCTCATACCTCCACTGTGCGGCGCGAGGCTCCCGGAGGCGAGCGCGTGAACGCGCCGTTCCGCGAGCCTTGCGCATGGTCCTAAGCCTTGAGTCCTCGGTCTTCCCGTCTGAGACCATGGGGTACGTGGCTGCAATTTCCGGGGGACAGTCCCCGGACCCCCGGCCGAACAGAGCCAGGGGCTGACCAGAGCGATTTTTGTGAGGCCAACCAACGTGGTCGAGATTCGGCGCGGCACGCTTCAGGAGCAGACCTTCTACGAGCAGGTCGGCGGGGAGGAGACCTTCCGCCGCCTCGTCCACCGTTTCTACGAGGGTGTCGCCGAGGACCCGCTGCTGCGGCCCATGTATCCCGAGGAGGACCTCGGCCCGGCTGAGGAGCGCCTCACGCTGTTCCTGATCCAGTACTGGGGCGGCCCCACCACGTACAGCGAGAACCGCGGCCACCCCCGGCTGCGGATGCGCCACGCCCCCTTCGCCGTCGACCGCGCGGCGCACGACGCCTGGCTGAAGCACATGCGGGTCGCCGTCGACGAGCTCGGCCTCTCCGAGGAGCATGAGCACACGCTGTGGAAGTACCTGACATACGCGGCGGCGTCGATGGTGAACACGGAGGGCTGATCCAGATCGTGGGCTGACGCACCCGGCGGGCTACGCCACCTTTCGATCACAATCCGGTCAAGCCCGGACGACAAGCGCTTACCCTCGCCCGTTCCCTCTGACAACATCGCCCGGAGGTCCGGGGGGACAGTGGCGGGGGAGCCGGGTGACGGAGTTCGTCTTATCGCGCGCGCGGGCACACCGCCTGCTGCTGACCGCCGCGCTGCTCACCGTCCTCCTCACGACCGCCGTCCTGGCGACCCTCACCTCGTACTCCGGCGCGATCGGCGACGCGGCCCTGCGTCACTCGCTCCTCGAACCGGTCCGCGCCTCGGACACGTCGAGCGCATCGGGCGCCTCTGACGCCTCGGGCACGTCGGGCACGGAGAGCGCCGCGGCCACGACCCTGATCGTCGAGGCCGACGTACCGGCGGACGAGCGCGAGGCCGCCGACAAGGCCGTACGCGACGGGGCCCGGCGTACCTTCGACGGGCTCCCGGTGACGCTGCGGACGCTGGTGCGGTCGGGACCGTACGCGCTGCCGCGGTCCCTCCAGCCGCCCTCCGCACGGTCCGGCGACCCGGATCTCACGCACTTCGCGGCGCTGGACCGCTCGCAGGTCCGCCTCGTCGAAGGGCGGCTGCCCCGCGATATGGCAGGCCGCGAGATCGAGGTGGCCCTCCCCGAGGCGGCGGCACGGGCGCTGTCGCTGAAGCCGGGCGCGCTGCTCACCCTCGTCGACCGGCTCGACGGACCGGAGGCGCACATCCGGGTCAGCGGTGTGTACCGGCCCGGCCAAGTCACCTCGCCCTACTGGCAGTTGGACGAGCTCGGCGGCCGTGGCATCAAGAAGGTCGACTTCACCACGTACGGGCCGCTCCTCGCCGATCCGGCCGTACTGCGCGCGAACGGGCGCGTGAGCGAGGGGCCTTCGGCCTGGCTGGCGTCCGCCGACTTCTCGACGCTGACGACCGGCCGGATCGACGCCCTGCGGGACGCCGCGCGCGCCGGACCCAAGGCGCTGGTCAAGTCACCCGCGATGCACGGCACCACGGCCGTCACGACATCGTTGCCGGAGGAGCTGGACCGGGTCGAACGTTCGCTGCTGGTGTCCCGTTCGACGCTGCTGATCGTCGCGCTCCAGCTCGCGCTGCTCGCCGGCTACGCGCTGCTGCTCGTGGCCCGGCTGCTGAGCACCGAACGGGCCGGTGAGACGCGGCTGTTGCGGGCGCGCGGCGGTTCGCGGGGCCGGGTCGCGGGCTTCGCCGCGCTCGAGGCGCTGCTGCTCGCGGTGCCCGCGGCGGCGTGCGCACCGCTGCTCGCCGGGCCGTTGACGCGGTTGCTGGCCGGTCAGGGGGCGCTGTCCCGGATCGGGCTGCGGCTCGACACCTCGGCGGCGGGCGGCGCGGTGTGGGTGGTGGCGGCGGGGGTGGCGCTGGGGTGTGCGCTGGCGGTGACCGTGCCCGCGCTGACCGAGGGGACGGAACGCGGACGTGCCCGGGCACTGCCCGCGCCGGTGCGGGCGGGCGCGGACATCGGCCTGCTGGTGATCGCGGCGGTCGCGTACTGGCAGTTGAACCGGCAGACCTCCGGAGCCGTCACCGACGACACCTCCGGCACCCTCGGCGTCGACCCCCTCCTCGTCTCGGCACCCGCGCTCGCCCTGCTCGCCGGGACCGTCCTCACCCTGCGGCTGCTTCCGCCCGTCGCCCGCCTCGCCGAACGCCGCGCGGCCGGCGGACGCGGACTACCGGCGGCGCTCGCGGGGTGGCAGTTGAGCCGCCGTCCGATGCGCGGCGCCGGTCCCGTACTGCTGCTCGTCCTCGCCATCGCCCTGGGCATGCTAGCCATCGGCCAGGGCGCCTCCTGGGACCGCTCGCAGGACGACCAGGCGGACTTCCAGGCCGGTACGTCGGTACGTGTACTCGGTGCCGGCGAGGGCGGGTTGGGTGCGGCCGGGGTCTACTCCGAGGTCGAGGGCGTACGCGAGGCCGCACCCGCCATGCGTACGACGCTGCCGTTGTCCGGAGACCGGACGGCCACGGTGCTGGCCCTGAACACGGGGGACGCGGGAGAGGCGAGAGGCAAGGAGGGCTCCGGGGATGGCGGGTTCCTGATGCGGCGGGATCAGGCGGACCAGCCGATGGGGCGATTGCTGGCGGGGCTCGGGCCGGGGCAGGTGACTGCCGAGGGCACAAGGCTGCCGAAGGGAACCACCCGACTTGGCCTCGGCCTTCGGCTCCGCGACCTCTCCGACGCTTCCGGCGCGGGTCCTTCGGAGGTGACCGCGGACATCGCGGTGACCCTGGAGGACCGGTACGGGGTGCCGTACCGGGTCACCGTCGGCGAACTCCCCGCCGACGGCCGGGCGCACACCCTCACCCTTGACCTCGCGCGGGCCGCCGCGGCCCCGGCCGAGCCGCTGACGCTCACCGGGACGCAGCTGGACATGACCCAGCCGGTCGGCAGGGCCGAGCAACACCGGTTCTCCGTCGAGGAGTTGACGGCCACGGGAGCCGACGGCCGGCGGCAGGCGCTGCCGCAGCCCGCCTCCTGGAAGGCGAAGTCCCGCACCGACAGCACCACGGTGGACCCCGAGGGCGACGCGGCCCCGAAACGCCCGCACGTGGAGTCCACCCAACCGCTGACGGTCAGCTACGGCACCGGCTATCTGCCCCGCGAGTACGCCTGGCAGCCCTCGCCGTTGACGATCCGGATGCAGGTCGGTCAGCCCGTGGCAAGCGAGGTCGCGGCGCTGGCGACCGACCGCTTCCTGGAGTCGGCGGGCGCGCGCACCGGGCAGCGCGTTGACGTGCCGTTCGGCGGTTCGACCGTGCCGGTGCGGATCGTGGGGAACGTACGGGCGCTGCCGACGGCCGAGGACGCGGGGTCGACCAGCGGTGGCTCACTGCTGGTCGATCTGCGGTCCGTGAACCGGGTGCTGGAGGCGCGGTACGGCGAGAGCGTGACGCCCACCGAGTGGTGGCTGCGGGCCGCACCGGGCAGTGCGGCGCATGTGGCGGCTCAGTTGCGGGAGCGGCCCGATGTCGAGCCGTCGCAGGTGGTCGTCCGTGACGAGCTCGCCGAAGGCCTGCGCGACGATCCCTTCGGGGCGGGGCCACAGGCGGCGTTCGCGGCGGCGGCCTTGGTGGCCGCCGCGCTGGCCGCGGTCGGTTTCGCGGTGAGCACGGCGGGGTCGCTGCAGGAGAGGGGCGCCGAGTTCGCGATCCTCCGAGCCCTGGGCGCCCCGCGCCGCCAGCTGGCCCGGCTGATCGCCGCCGAGCAGGGCGTCCTGGTCGCCCTGGCGCTGGTGGTGGGCGTCGCCCTCGGGGCGGTGCTGACCCGGGCGGTGATCCCGCTGATCGTCCTGACCCCACGGGCCACGCAACCGGTGCCGAAGGTGCTGGTGGAGCTCCCGCCGGGTCAGGTGGCCGTCCTGCTGACGGCGGTCGTCATCATGCCGCTGCTCGTCACGGCGGTGATGGCGCTGCGCCGCCAGGATCCGGCGAGTTCGCTGCGCAGTCAGGGGGATGAGTGAGATGGCCGCACCTCGTGACACGGTCGGCCCCTGGACCCGTACCCGCCTGCGCGCCGCCCCTGGTGCCGCCGTCGCCCTCGCTCTGCTCGTGGCGCTGACCGCGTCGCTGGCCGGCGTCTTCCCGCGCGCGGTCGACCGTTACGAGGACGCGGGTCTGCGCCGGGCCGTCGAGGAGGCGACGGCCCAGTGGACCTCCGTACAGCTCTCCGCGCCTCAACCCGCGGCCGAACTCCCGCAGGAAGAACGGGAGTCGGCCCTGCTCCCGGACACGCTGGGCGAGCAGTACGCGAAGCTGCTGGACGTGGTCCGGCGCCCCCTCGTCGCCGACCGCGAGCAGTCCACGTACGGCGTCCGCAACGCCCAACCGCTCGAGGCGCCCGAGCCCTGGCTGCCGAGGCCGAGCGGGCTGCCCGCGCAGATGTCGCTCGCCGCGCCGAACGGCCTCGCCGACCACTCCCGGCTGCGCGAGGGCCGCCTCCCGCGCACCCACAGCACGGTGACCGCCGCGACGGCCGAGGTGGAGGCGGCGGTCACCACGGAGACCGCCGAGAAGCTGCGGATCAAGGCGGGTTCGGTGATCCACGTACCCGGAGTGGAACGCGCCCCGCTGGCCGTCCGCGTCACCGGCATCGTCGCCCCCCGCGATCCCGAGGGCGCGTACTGGACGACCCAGCCGCTGCTGCGCCGCCCCTCCCTCGCCCGGGTCCCCGGCTCGATCGGCAACGAGGACACGTACTGGCTGGGCGCCCTGCTGTTGCCCCCGGACGCGGCCCCGGCCCTCCTCGGCACGCCCGGAAACCCGCTGCGTTACTGGCGGCTCGCCCCCGACCCCGCCACCCTGACCGCGCGCGACCTGTCCCGGCTGAACAGCGCCGTCGCCGCGCTCGAATCCGGCCCGGACCTGCTGAAGGTACGTGACTTCATCCACCCGCTGACCGAAGCGACCACCGACCTCGACGAGGTCCTCACCTCGTACGCCGGACTCCGCTCCGGCATCTCCCCCCTCGTCGCCGTCGCCGCCTTCGGCACCGGCACGGTCGCGGCGATCGTCCTGCTCATGGCCGGTGGTCTCGCCGCCGACCGCCGCCGCACCGAACTCGCCCTGCTGCGCGCCCGCGGCGGCTCCCTGCGCGGCGTCATGGGGCGGCTGCTCGCCGAGACGGCCGTGGTCGCGGTTCCGGCGGGCGCGCTCGGCCTGACGGCCGCCCTGCTCGCCGTCCCGTACGGCCGCCTGTCGTACGCCGTGACGGCCACCGCCGCGGTCACCCTCCTCGCCTGCGCCGTGCTCCCCCTGCGCGCCGCGGCGGCCCATCGGGTCGTACGCGTCCACGGCGCCCGCGAGGACCTGACGTCCGTACGTCCCTCACGCCGCCGTACGGTCGCCGAGGTCACCCTGCTCGTCCTGGCGTCGGCCGCGGTGTTCGCCCTGCGGCGGCGCGGGGCGGCGTCCGGCGATCAACTGGTGTCGCTCGCCCCGGTGTTGATCGGCGTCGTCGCCGCACTCGTGCTGGTCCGGGTCTACCCGCTGCCCCTGCGCCGCCTTGCCCGTCCCGCGGGCCGGCTGCGCGGAGCCGTCGGCCATCTCTCGCTGGCCCGCGCGGGCCGCACCTCCGTCTCCACGGTGCTGCCCCTGCTCGCGCTGCTGACCGCGCTGACCACCGCCGCGTTCGGGGGGTCCGTGCTGGCGGGCGTCGCGGACGCGCGGGACCGGGCGGCGCTTCTCACCCTCGGCGCGGACGCCCGGATCGAAGCCACCCGTCCGCTGCCCGCCGACCTGCCCGAGGACGTCCGTTCGACGTCCGGCGCGGGCGAGGTGACGGCGCTGAGCATCGCGTACCTGGCGAAGCCGGAGGGCGGGCCGGTGACGGTGCCGCTCGCGGGGGTGGAGCCGGAGGAGTACGCGAGGCTGGCGGGCCGGACGGGTCTTGGGGCGTTCCCCGCGGGCGAGTTGAGCCGTCCGGAGGAGGCCGCGAAGGAGGGCACGCAGCGGGTGCTTCCCGCTCTCGCCTCCCCCTCCGTCGCCGAGCGTTTTGGCAGCCGCCCCCTCCCCGTACGCCTGGAGGACGGCAGCGAGATCACCGTCCGCATCGCCCTCGTACGTGACCTCACGCCTGCCGTGTCAGGCACCGATTTCCTGGTCGTGGACCGTTCGGGTCTCGGCACCGAGGCCGCGCGCCCGACCGCCCTGCTGGTGACCGGCGACCACCTCGACGCGGGCGCGCTGCACAAAGCCGCGGACGCCGGCACGGACGTACGACTGCGGTCCGAGGAACGGGCGCGATACGTGGACTCCCCTCTCCAGTCCGGCGCCGAGCGCGTCTACACGGCGGCGGTCGCGGCGGGGGCCGGATACGCCGTACTCGCGCTGCTGCTCGCCCTGGTCCGCGCCGCTCCGGAACGCGCCGCCCTGCTGGCCCGGCTGCGCACCATGGGCCTCACCCGGAGCCAGGGCCGCCGCCTGCTCGTACTGGAAGCCCTGCCGGGGGCCCTCCTCGCGGCGGCGGGCGGCGCCCTGACCGGCTGGGCAGCCGTCCGCCTCCTGGCGCCCGGCATCGACCTGACCGCGATCGCCCTCGCCACTCCCGGCGGTGCGCCCCCACCGGGCACCGCCCCGCTGCACACCGACCCGGCGTCCCTGTTGCTCCCTGCCCTGGCCGTGCTCCTCCTCGCGACGGGCATCGCGGCGGCTCAGGCGTGGTGGACGGGGAGGAAGGGCTCGGTCACGGAACTACGGGCGGGGGATGCCCGATGACACCGGACGGCACGGAGCCCCGTACGGGAGACAGCCGGCTGACCACTACCGGAGGAGCCGCCCGATGACGGCCACGAACCCGACCTTCGCCGACCTGGCCCACCGCGCCGCCGCCCGCCGTGACCGGCCCGCCTACGGCCACGACGCGCTGATCACCTGTGACCGTCTGGTCCGTGTCTTCTCCACAGACGGTGTGGAGGTGCAGGCGCTGCAGGGCCTCGATCTCCTGGTCCGCGAGGGCGAGTTGATGGCCCTGGTGGGCGCGTCCGGCAGCGGCAAGTCGACCCTGATGAACATACTGGCCGGCCTCGACACCCCCACGGCGGGCGCCGCCCGGGTCGCCGGCCGCGATCTGCTGACCATGAACGCGAAGGACCGCCTCCGCTACCGCCGCGAGACCGTCGGCTTCGTCTGGCAGCAGACCGCCCGCAACCTCCTCCCCTACCTCACCGCCGCTCAGAACGTCGCCCTCCCCATGCAGCTGCGCGGCACCCGCGGGCGCCGGGCGAAGGCCGAACGCGCGTCGGAACTCCTGGAGTTGCTCGGCGTCGCCGACTGCCGGGCCCGCCATCCGCACCAGCTGTCCGGCGGCCAGCAGCAGCGCGTCGCCATCGCCGTGGCCCTGGCCAACTCCCCCGCCGTGCTCCTGGCCGACGAACCCACCGGCGAACTCGACTCCCACACCGCCGAGCAGATCTTCGCCGCGTTCCGTACGGCGAACGAGCACCTCGGCACCACCATCGTCATCGTCACCCACGACCAGGCGGTCGCGGGCGAGGTCCGCCGCACGGTCGCCATCCGCGACGGCCGCACCTCCACGGAGGTGCTGCGCCGCACCGAGGTCGACGCCACGACGGGCCGCGAGAGGGTGGTGGCCCGCGAGTACGCGATGCTCGACCGCGCGGGGCGGCTCCAGCTTCCCGCCGAGTACACCGAGGCCCTCGGCATGCGCGACCGCGTCGCCCTGGAACTGGAGCCCGACCACATCGCCGTCCGGCCCGACGAGGGCGAAGACGAGTGATCCAGAGTGGTCCAAGGGTGAACCAGAGTGGTCCAGTGCCGTAACCGAACAGCAATCGCGCACAGGTATTGATGGGCCCGGGAGCCGGTGTCATGGTTACCCGCATCGAGACATCAGATGTCTGACGTCAGATCTGTAGATCACCATCGCGTTCATGTGATGTCAGACTCTGGATCAATACCTGCCCTGACCCGCCCGCCGGAGGCTCAACGATGTCGCTCTCCGAAGACCTCGCCGAGCAGTTGCTCAACGCGATCATCGACGGTACGTATCTGCCGGACGCAGCCCTCCCTCCGGAGGCCGAGCTGGCCGAGCAGTCGTCCGTGAGCCGCCTGACCGTGCGCGAGGCGGTGAAGCACCTGCGCGCCCAGAACGTCGTACGCGTGGTCCGCGGCCGTGGCACGTACGTGAACTCACCCGACCGCTGGACGGCCCTGGAACCCGTGGTCCGCGCCGCGTCCCGCGCCTCGCACACCGCCCTCTCCGAGCGGCTCATCGAGGCCCGCCGCCTCATCGAGAACGGTGCCACGGAACTCGCCGCGCTCCGCCGCAGCGAGGCCGACCTCGCCGAGTTGCGCGATCACCTCGCGACGATGCGCGAAGCGGCCGACACCGCCGACACGGAGCTGTTCGTGCAGGCGGACATCGACTTCCACGCCACGGTGATGCGCGCGACCGGCAACCTCTTCGTCCCCCTTCTCTTCGAGCCCTTCGGCCCGCTGCTGACAGAAGGACGCCGGGAGACCTCGGCCATCCCTCAGATCCGCGTCAACGCGATCGCCCACCATGAAGCTGTCCTGGTCGCTCTGGAGTCCGGCGATCCGGACAAGGCCCGCCGCGCGATGGACGCCCACATGAACCAGACCGCGAACGACCTGCGCACGCATGTGATCAAGGACCAGGCCCCGTAGCCGAAGGCCGTCATGCCGCCGGCGCGGCACCCGGCCCGAAGAACACAACACCCGACACACACCCGACACCCGGCGCGCGCCGGTGACCAAGCGCCGGTGACCGCGCGCGGGTGAGCATCCCAACAGCCGTACGGCCCTTGCCCTCGAGCCCCATGCCTCCGGGCACTCGAACCCCGGCCCGCACCGCTCCACAAACCACCCACCAGGCCCAGGAACCGCCATGTCCCTACCCCGTCATGCCCTCTCCGAGCACGAGGTCCTCTCCGGCCTCCCGCCCGTCCGGCCGATCCCGGCATCAGAGGTCGCCGAGAGAATCCAGTCCGCCCCTCGTCTGGCAGTCCTGGACGACGATCCCACCGGCACTCAGACCGTCAAGGACATCCCCGTCCTCACCACCTGGACCGTCGACGACCTCCGCTGGGCCCTTCGCCAGAACAGCACCGCCTTCTTCGTCCTCACCAACACCCGCAGCCTCGCCCCCGCCGACGCAGCCGCCCGTAACCGTGACATCGTGCGCGCCCTCCACAAGGCCTCCGAGGCCGAAGGCATTCCCTACGTCATCGCCTCCCGAAGCGACTCGACCCTCCGCGGCCACTTCCCCCTCGAAACGGACGTACTGGCCGAGGAGCTGACCCGCCTCGGCGCCGGCGCGCGCACCGGACCCGACAACGGCGAGCGCGGTCCCGACGGAGTCGTCCTCGTCCCCGCGTACATCGAGGCCGGCCGCCTCACCGTCGACTCCACGCACTGGATGCGCACCGCGGACGGTCTCCTCCCGGTCGGTGAGAGCGAGTTCGCCAAGGACGCCACCTTCGGCTATCGCTCCTCCGCCCTCCCCGACTGGGTCGAGGAGAAAACCGCGGGACGTATCCCCGCCGACAAGGTCCTGTGCATCACGCTCACCGACCTCCGCACCTACGGCCCCACGCACGTCGCCGCCCTCCTCACCAGCCTCCGCGACGGTGCCACCGCCGTCGTCGACGCCGTCTGCGACGACGACCTCCGCGTCCTCTCGCTGGCCCTCGCCGAGGCCGAGGAGAGGGGCGCCCGCCTCCTCTACCGCGTGGGCCCCTCCTTCGTACGCGCCCGAGCCGGCCAGTCCGCCCACCCTCCCCTCACCGCCTCCGAACTCCGCCCACTCCGCGGGGACGCCCCCCACGGCCTCATCGTCGTCGGCTCCCATGTCTCCCTGACCACCCGCCAGTTGGACCGGCTGCGCGAACAACGGGGCAGCCTCGCCGAGTACGAACTCGACGTCGCCCAACTCCTCGACGACACCCGCCGCGACGCCCACATCCAGAAGACCGCCACCGCCGCCGCGGCCGCCCTGGAGACCTCCGACGCCGTCATCCGCACCACCCGCGAGGTCGTCACCGGCAAGGACGCGGACACCAGCCTCGCCATCTCCCGCCGCGTCTCGGCCGCCCTCGTCGAGGCGGTACGCCTCGTCAACGCCGCCCGCCGCCCCGCCTTCGTCATCGCCAAGGGCGGCATCACCTCCAGCGACACCGCGACCCACGGCCTGGAGATCCGCCGCGCCTGGGCCCGCGGCACCCTGCTCCCCGGCATCGTCTCCCTGTGGCAGCCCGTCGACGGCCCGGCAGCCGGCATCCCGTACATCGTCTTCGCCGGAAACGTCGGCGGCGACAACGCCCTCGCCGACGCCCTCGCCCTCGCCCTGCTGAGGAGCGCCGCCTGATGCTGCTCACCGGCACCGCGGCAAGGTGCTCGTCAAGACCGGTATCGGTGACGCCGTCTCCGACCTGCTGCAGGCCAGCGGTCTGCCGCTGCTCGCCTTGGCCTTCCTGATGACGCTCGTACTGCGGGCCGCTCAGGGCTCGGCCACGGTTTCGCTGGTCACCGTCGGCGGTCTCCTCGCCCCGCTGGTGAAGGAGGTGGACCTGTCCTCGCCCCAGCTGGCGCTGGTCGCCCTGGCCATGGGCGGTGGAGCACTCGCCCTGTCGCACATCAACGACTCGGGCTTCTGGATCTTCACCAAGCTGGTCGGGATCAGTGTGAGTACCGCCCTGCGCACCTGGACGGTACTGACGACCGCGATGGGTCTGGCCGGCTTCGCGCTCGCGGCCGCTCTGTGGCCCCTGGTGTAGTAGCCGGGGCAGGAGTCGGGGCGCGGGACATGAGTCGGGCCGTGGGGCATCAGTCGGTGCACGGGGCACGAGGCCGTGCGCGGGCCACGAGGCGGGCTCAGCGCACGCTGACGTCCAGCGCCCCGAGTCCCGCCCTGCGTACGGCGATCGACCCGTACGGCGTCCGCAGTCTGAGCCACGTGCCCGACGAGAGCAGCGCCAGTGCCGCCTCGTTGGGCACGGCCGCGCGTGCCGCGGGGCGCAGGAAGCCCAGCGACTGCGCCGCGTGCGCGGCTCGGACCGGGAGTTCGGTGTCACCGATCGGCCGGGACCAGATCTCTCGCCCGATCCGGTCCAGTTCGGCGCGCGTACGCCGCTCGGGCGCCAACTCCCCGATACGGGAACGGAATTCGGTGACCGCCGAGGCGACCATCGCCCGTACCGTGTCCGGCGCGGGCAGCCCCGGCTCCTGGCGCCAGCCGCCGCGCGGCGGCAGCACCCCGGCCCAGGGCGGACCGGTGACGGCGGTGGGCACGAGCGCCGTGGCCGCCGACTCGTCGATGGACTCCAGGAGTTCACCGGCCGAGACGGTCACATCGAGCGAGGCGTCAAGGCCGTTCTCGTACGGCTTGGCCAGCCGCGCCGTACGGATCGCCAGCACCTCGAACGACGGGGGCCGGCCGAACACCGCGAGCGCCGTCCCCGACCCCTGCAACCGCACGGCTGCCGCGCGGTCGTAGTGGATCAGCCGGGCGAGGAAGGCGGCGAGGTCCGCCGCCTCCCCGGCGTCGGCGAGGTGCAGGGCCGTCATGCGGCGACGGCCTCCGAGGGGTCGCCGTCTTCCGCGGAGTCCGTGTACTCCTCGAGAAAGGCCCGTTCCTCGGCGGTGATACGGCGCGGTCGCTGCGCCTCGAAGTCGAACGGCACGATCACCGTCGAGGCCCGGACATACACCTGGTCCGGGTCCTTGACCTCGTACGAGATCGTGAACGACGCCGCCCGGATCTGGGTGACCCACAGCTCGATGTCCACCGGTGTGTGCCGGTGGACGAGCTGCTGCTTGTAGTCGATCTCATGTCGTGCCACCACGGACCCCTGCTGGAAATCCTTGTCCGGGCGGAACAGGAAGTCGATACGGGCTTCCTCCAGATACCGGAGGAAGACCACGTTGTTGATGTGGCCGTACGCGTCCATGTCCGCCCAGCGCAACGGGCAGCGGTAGATGTGCCGCAAGATCAGCCCCGGGTCAGCTTCTTGTAGGTGGCGCGGTGCGGACGAGCGGCGTCCGGGCCGAGCCGCTCGACCTTGTTCTTCTCGTACGACTCGAAGTTGCCCTCGAACCAGAACCACTTGGAGTCGCCCTCGTAGGCGAGGATGTGCGTCGCCACCCGGTCGAGGAACCACCGGTCGTGGGAGACGACCACGGCGCAGCCGGGGAACTCCAGCAGCGCGTTCTCCAGCGACGACAGCGTCTCGACGTCCAGGTCGTTGGTCGGCTCGTCGAGGAGCAGCAGGTTGCCGCCCAGCTTGAGGGTGAGCGCGAGGTTCAGACGGTTGCGCTCACCGCCGGAGAGGACGCCGGCCGGCTTCTGCTGGTCAGGGCCCTTGAAGCCGAAGGCGGAGACGTACGCGCGGGACGGCATCTCGACCTGGCCGACGTTGATGTAGTCCAGCTCGTCGGAGACGACGGCCCACAGCGTCTTCTTGGGGTCGATGTTCGCGCGGGTCTGGTCGACGTAGCTGATCTTGACGGTGTCGCCGACCTTGATGGAACCGGAGTCCGGCTCCTCCAGGCCCTGGATCATCTTGAACAGCGTGGTCTTGCCGGCGCCGTTCGGGCCGATGACGCCCACGATGCCGTTGCGCGGCAGCGTGAAGGACAGGTCGTCGATGAGGAGCTTCTCGCCGAAGCCCTTGCTCAGGTTCTCGACCTCGACGACCACATTGCCCAGGCGGGGGCCCGGCGGGATCTGGATCTCCTCGAAGTCCAGCTTCCGCATCTTGTCCGCCTCGGCGGCCATCTCCTCGTAACGGGCAAGGCGCGCCTTGGACTTGGCCTGCCGCCCCTTGGCGTTGGAGCGGACCCACTCGAGCTCTTCCTTCAGACGCTTCGCACGCTTGGCGTCCTTCTGGCCCTCGACCTTGAGACGGGTCTGCTTGGTCTCCAGGTACTGCGAGTAGTTGCCCTCGTAGCCGTGCAGACGGCCACGGTCGACCTCGCAGATCCACCCGGCGACGTTGTCCAGGAAGTACCGGTCGTGGGTGACGGCGACGACGGTGCCGGCGTACTTGGCGAGGTGCTGCTCCAGCCAGTTCACGGACTCGGCGTCGAGGTGGTTGGTGGGCTCGTCGAGGAGCAGCAGGTCGGGCTGCTCGAGCAGCAGCTTGCAGAGCGCGACGCGGCGCTTCTCACCACCGGAGAGGTTGGTGACGGGCCAGTCGCCGGGCGGGCAGCCGAGCGCGTCCATGGCCTGCTCGAGCTGGGCGTCGAGGTCCCACGCGTTGGCGTGGTCGAGCTCCTCCTGGAGCTTGCCCATCTCGTCGAGGAGCGCGTCGGAGTAGTCGGTCGCCATCTGCTCGGCGATCTCGTTGAACCGGTCGAGCTTGCCCTTGATCGAGGCGACACCCTCCTGGACGTTCTCCAGGACGGTCTTCTCCTCGTTCAGCGGGGGCTCCTGCAGCAGGATGCCGACGGTATAACCGGGCGACAGGAACGCGTCACCGTTGGACGGCTGCTCAAGGCCGGCCATGATCTTGAGGACGGTCGACTTACCGGCACCGTTCGGGCCGAGGACACCGATCTTCGCTCCGGGCAGGAAGCTCAGGGTGACGTCGTCGAGAATCACCTTGTCGCCGTGCGCCTTGCGCGCCTTGCGCATGGTGTAAATGTACTCAGCCAAGAGAAACCGTCCGGACGCTTGAAATCGGCAGTGGGCAGATACACCCCATACTGCCCGACGGCTACCCCTGGGGGGAAACTCATATCACCGAGGTGCTCTGACCTGCGGTTTCGCTCCTAGCCGGGAAGGACCTGTTCACGGGCGGGTGCAGCGGCCCGTCGGATTCGTGGCCGGTGGGCGGCATTGGAAGGCGAAGTCGGAGGCCTTCTTGCTCAGGTAGCGGCCCAGACAGGTGGTCGCGGTGGTGCGGCCGCGCTCGCGGCAGAAGGTCAGGGCGGCGCGGCCATCGGCGAAGGGGCCCGGGGCGTAGATGACCCAGAAGCCGGGGCGCAGGGAGGCGAAGTTGCCGCTGCGGACGTAGACGGCCTCGGGGACGGACTGGCGGATCCGGGCCAGCCGCTGGTCTCTGGCGGCCGTGCCCGCGCTGACGGGCTCGGAGTAGAGCTGGGCGATCCAGCGGCCGCCTTTGGGGGCGGCGGGTGGGTCGGTCGGGCCGGCGGTCTGCTTCGGCGGAGTCGGCGTCGGAGTCGGGGTTTGTGCGGGCGTCGGCTGCTGGTTCGGCTCGGGACTCTGGCGCGGCTGCTGCGTAGCCGGAGTGGAGGAGGTACCGCCGCGGGCCTCGTTGCCGTTCCGATCGCCGAGCGTGAGGGCGAGGGCAGTGGCGGCGGTGACCGCGAGGGCGACCGCGATGACCGCGATGACGATCGGCGTACGGCTGCGCGCGCGGCCGGGCGCGTGGTCGGGGCGGGGGTGCGGCGTCGTCGGGCGGGGCGTGTCCAGCTGGGTGAGCGGGTGCGGCACCGGGGCCGGGGCCGGCGGTGCCGTCGTCGTCACCGTCGGCGGTGCCCAGTGCGGGGTCGCGCCGTGCTCCACCTGCGCGAGCATCGCGTCCAGCCGTGCCTGGTCGGGGCGGGCCGCCGGGTCCCGTACCAGCAGCGCCTGGAGTACGGGTGCGAGGGGGCCGGAGCGCACCGGCGGCGGTACCGGATCGTCGAGCACCGCGGCCAGGGTGGCGAGCGTGGTCCCGCGGCGCAGCGGGCTGACGCCCTCGACGCAGACGTACAGCACGAGGCCCAGCGACCAGAGGTCGGAAGCCGGATCGTCGTCGTTGCCGCGGATCCGCTCGGGGGCGATGTACTCGGGGGAGCCGATGAGTTCGCCGGTGGCCGTCAGGGAGGTCGAGCCCTGGAGGGCCGCGATGCCGAAGTCGGTGAGCACGGCCGTGCCGTCGGAGCGCAGGAGGATGTTGGCGGGCTTGACGTCCCGGTGCTGGATACCGGCGGCGTCCGCGGCCCGCAGCGCGGCGAGCACCTGACGGCCGATACGGGCAGCCTCGGCGGGAAGCAACGGGCCGTCGTCGAGCCGCTGTTGGAGGGAGACGCCCCTCACCAGCTCCATCACGAGCCAGGGGTGCGGGTCCTCGTCCACGATGTGATGGATGGTCACCACGTTCGGATGGCTGAGCCGGGCGAGCGCCCGTGCCTCTCGCAGCACTCGCTCCCGCAGGGCGTCGGACGTCGCTGCGTCCGCCCGTACGGCCTTGAGGGCGACCTCCCGGTGCAGCACACTGTCGCGCGCCCGCCACACCGTTCCCATCCCGCCGCTTCCGAGCCGGTCGATCAGCTCGAACCGGCCGTCGATCATGTCCCCCGGTGCGTTCATGGGCGACAGGTTAGAGGAGTGGGGGGAGGGTTCGCCGGGTGGGCCCGTTCCCCGTTCACCGTTCCTCGGTCGCCGCGGAGTTGGCGTACAGACGGGGCTGAAGTGACGTAGCCGCTCGGTCAGTCGGATTCGGCCAGCCGGTGTTCGAGGCTGTCGCGCGTTGCCGTGGCCCGTGGATCGTCGTAGTCGGCGAGGAGCCTCAGTGCCTCCGTCCAGTGCCGGCGAGCCGCGTCCGGGGATTTGTCCAGCAGGGCCACGGCGAGGCCGTCGAGGGCGAGAGCTTCGTGCCAGGCATCGCCGAGGTCGTGGTGGGTGGCGGCGGCCTGGCGGTGGAAGTCGGCCGCCTCCGGGTGGCGGTCGAGCCGGCGGTAGACCTCGCCCACGCCGTGCCAGGCGCACGCCTGCCTGGTGCGGTCGCCGAGACGCTGATGCAGCGTGGCGGACCGCTGGTAGGAGGTCAGCGCGTCCGCGAATTGCCCGGCCGCCTGCTGGGCATCGCCGAGTGTGAGCAGCCAGTAGCCCTCCATGCGGAGGTTGCGGAGTGCCAGGGCGATGTCCACCGCGGACTGGGCTGCGGCCAGAGCCGCCTCGGTATCGCCCTGTTCACGTTTCAGGCCGCTCAACAGGCTCAGGATGTTGCCCTCGCCACGCTGGTTGCCGAGGTCCAGGTGTGCTGTGAGGGCCTGCTCGATGACGGTCGCGGTGTCCTGGAGGCGTCCCGCCCGGTAGTGGGCGGTCGCGAGGTTGGACAGCGCGGTGGCGGCCCAGAGTGCGGAGTCCTGCTCCTGGAAGACCGCGATGGCCTGCTCGAAGCGGCGGGCAGCACTGTCGAGCCGCCGGCGGCGCAGATGGTTCAGCCCGATCAGGTTGAGCGAGTGCGCCTCGTTGAGGCGGTCGCCAAGATCGGTCCAGATCTCCAGTGCGCTCCGGTGGCATTCGAGGCTTCGGTCCAGGTCGTTGACCCGCGCGTAGGCCATGCCCAGGTCCGTGCACAGCAGGCCCTCGGCGGCTCGGTCGCCGGACCGGCGTGCCGCTTCCAGGCCGGTACGGCCCACGCCCAGCCAGTCGGCCCCCGCCGCGGAAGGGAACTGCGCGTTCCACAGGACGGCGCACAGCTGCCAGGCGAGCCGGTCCGCTCCGGCGGCTGCCGCGGTGCGCACCGCCCGCAGGAGGTTGGTGTGCTCACGCTCGGAGAAGTCCACGGCCGCGTCGTAGTCGGCGAAGGACAGGGGACGTACGCCCTCCGGTGGCGCTGCGAGGTCCAGGTGGTCCTCGGCGGGAGCGATCCAGCTCTGTGCGGCGTCGGCGGAATGGAGGTACCACTTCAGGATGCGGCGCAGCGCCGCGCCCCGTTCCTCGGGGGGCTCCTCGTGCTGGGCCTGGTCGATGGAGTAGGCGTGCAGCAGGTCGTGGAACTGGTAGCGGTCCGGGGCGGTCTGCTCCAGCAGATGGGCGCCGACCAGGGAGTCCAGCAGCTGGCGGGTCCGGCTCGTGGTCGCGCCGGTCAGGGCCGCCGCGGCGTTCAGGCCGAACTCGGGGCCGGGGTGCAGGCCGAGCAGCCGGAAGAGACGGGCGGCCTGGTCGGGCAGGGCCCGATAGGACCAGGCGAAGACGGTGCGGACGGCTTCGGCTTCTTCGTCGTCGCCGGTGCTCAGGGCGTCCCACAGGGCGGATTCGTCGCGCAGGTCGGCCGTCAGATCGGCCAGCCGCATATGGGGATCGCTGGCGGCCCGTTCGGCGGCGATACGCAGCGCGAGGGGCAGTCGCGCACAGAGCCGGGCCAGTTCGGCGAGTTGCTGTTCGTCGTCCTGGGGCCGGTACCCGGCGGTGACGGTGCGCAGCAGGGCGATGGCCTCGCGCTCCGGCAGCGTGCCCAGGGTGAGCCGGCGTGCCCCGTCCCGGACCGCGAGTCCGGAGAGCCGGCTGCGGCTGGTGACGACGACCAGGCTGCTCGCACTGCCGGGCAGCAGGGGACGGACCTGCCCCACGGTGGCCGCGTTGTCCAGGACGACCAGGACCCGGCGGTCGGCCAGCAGCGAGCGGTACAGCGCCGCGGCGGCGTCCAGATCCCGCGGTACGGAGGGGGCGCTCACTCCGAGGGCGGCGAGGAAACGGTGCAGGGCCTCCTGGGCGGTGACCGGCTGACCGGGGTCGTAGCCGCGCAGGTTGACGTAGAGCTGGCCGTCCGGGAAGCGGTCGCGGACCTGGTGGGCCCAGCGCAGCGCGAGGGAGGTCTTCCCCGCGCCGGCGGTGCCGGCGATGACGTACACCGAGACGACCAGCGGGTCGTCCCCCTCACCGGTCAGGACCGCGTTCAGCTGGTCGAGTTCGTCGGTGCGGTTGACGAAACCGCGTACGTTCGCCGGGAGTTGCCGTGGGGTGGGGTTCGCCGATCCGCTGCCGTGGTCCGCCTTCGACTGTTCGTGGAAGTGGATTCCTCCGGTGACGTCCCTGGCCTGTACGACGTCATGGGAGGACGACCCCGACAGCTCGGAGTGCGTACTGCCGGGGTGCTTGTCATCGGGGCGAGGCTCTGTGATCGGTTACTCCGTCCTGGTCTGGGGCGGGGGGAGGTGTGCCACCTCGCGCTCGAAGTACTCCCGTACGTCGTCCCCGGCCTCGTAGAGCTTGCGGATGTAGCTCTGCCAGCTGTCGATCAGCTCGCGGTCGGTGTAACGGACGGCGCCGAGGGTGGCTCCGGACGGGGAGTAGAGGACCTGGAAGAGGGTGTCGTGGCCGAGGACGACGACTTCCGGCAGCAGGTGCTCGCGCTCGGCGGCGGCGACCTGTTCGGCGCTGACGACGCGGATCCGCTCGCCGTACTCCGCGCGCTGCCGATGGGAGTGGAGTTCCCACTGCACGTACGGCGTGAGTGGTTGCTCGACCACCCGTACCCGGTGGAAGCGGTGGCCCTTGCGGTCGTCGTCCCGAGCGGTGGCGAGCAGGTCGTCACGCCGCTCTCCCAGGAGCCGCAGGGCCTCCTGCCACTCCCCGCGGCGCAGCGCGTCCCGGCTGGGACTGCCCTGCTCCTCGAAGTGCTGGCGGCGCTCCAGCTTCCAGGAGTCCGCGTTCAGGATCCTCGCGTCGCGTTCGCGGAAGTCCCGTTTGTAGGCGTCGCGCGTGAGTCGTTCGCCCTGGTCGGGCCGGAGGAGGGGAGCGAGTAGGTCAAGCATCGGGGATGTCCGCCTTTGCCGCGCTGAGCATGCTGCCGGGAATGATCACCAACCGCTCGTCGGGGGCAAGGGTCACGCCGTCGGGGAGGCGGGGGCGGTAGACGGCCGTGAGGTCGCGGCCGATGACGGCGATATCGCCGTTGTCGAGCTGCCAGATGTCCGGGCAGTCGTCACGGCCGTCCGTCTTGCCGAGTTCCTTGGCCGACTTTCCCAGCCGTCGCTTGAATAACGCGGACGGGTCTGCTTCCCAGGCGCGGGTCAATTCCGTCTCCCCCTCGAGATGGTTGCGCATTCATTCACTACGGATTGTATCGGCTTGAATACGCAGCACAACTGGGGAATTGGGCTAATCGAGGTGCTTTTCGGTCGTTGTCGCGCCCGGGCGTGCGACTGACGCGACTCAGGTGAGCTGTGTGAACTCGGTCAGGAGTGCTGCCGCCGTCGTCACGTCGCCGGTGAGCGGGCGGTCCGCCATGGCCGGGTTCAGGACCTCCGCCGCGCGGGTGTAGGCCCGGCCCGCCGGGGTTCCTGGCGGGGGCGCCGTGCCGCGCCGGCGCAGGGCGCGGACCGCGGCTACGAGTTCGCAGGCCAGGACCTGGCGGTAGGCGTCGGTCAGGCGCAGGGTCTTGCGGGCCGCCTGGGTGGCGAAGCTCGCGGCCTCCTCCACTCCCTGGGAGAGCACCACGTGGGCGAGGGCGGCCGGGGTGGCGTACGTCTGGATCTCGGCGGTCGCGGCGGCCGCGCCGTACTCGAGGATCATCATTCCCGAGCCTGCGGACGCCTCGTCGGCCAAGTAGGAGCGCAGGCCGGTCAGTTCGGGGCGGCCGAGGGCGGAGAGGCGGGCGGCGGAGAGGCGGGCCGTGCCGAGGACGGCGAGGCACAGGTGGTCGAGTGCGAGGGTGAGCGGGGTGGCGAAGAAGCCGCCGTGGTGGTGTGCGACCGGCGTGCCGGTGGACTCGTCCCAGCCGATCAGAGGGTTCTCGGTGGCCGAGTTGAGGTCGACGAACAGCACTCGCTCCAGGTTCGCCCATGCCTCCATCGCGGGGCCGTGCACCTGGGGGAAGCAGCGGAAGCCGTAAGGATCCTGCACGCGGGGCCCCCGGGAGGACGGCAACTGTCGTACGGGCGATGACGGCAGGTCTCCTACGGACCGTATCGACTCGCCCCGTGCGGGCTCGACCGGTGTCGACTGGTCCGGTGCCGACTGGTCCGGTGCCGACCGGACTGTCACGCCCAGGAGTTGCCGTACGTCGGCCGCGGCGCGAACGGTCGCCGGATGCGGGTGCGCGCGGTGGACCTCGGGTGCGTACGCCTCCAGGGAGCCGTCCACCGCGTACAGCGAGAGCGCCGTCACCACGTGCGCCGAGCGCAGCAGGGCGCCGAGGTCGTGGCAGGCGAGGGCGGACTGGCCGAGGGTGAGAGCGTTGCTGCTCAACAGGGCGAGCGCGTCACCGCGTTGGATGCGCAGCGGCTCGGGTTCCTCGGCGGCCGTCGCATCGGACTCCCAGGGGGCGTGACCGAACAGCGCGAGGCCCAATTCGGCCAGGGCCGTCAGATCGCCGGTGCCCACCGAGCCGTACTCGTGGACCGGTGGATGCACCCCCGCCCGGAGCGCGCCCAGCAGAGCCGTGGCGATCTCGGGGCGCAACCCCGAGCCCCCGGCGAGGAGTTGGCCGGCCCGGACCAGCATCATCGCGCGCACCTGGCGCACCGGCAGCAGCTCACCGATGCCGCCCGCATGGCTGAGCAGCAGCCGCAGATCGTGGCCGTAGCCGTCCCGCTCCTCGACAGCGGCGCCACGGTGCGCTCCAACTCCGGTGCTGCGCCCATAGACCCGGCCGCCCTGCGCCGCGAGAGCACACGCGGCCTGCCGCGAGCGCTCCATCGCCTCCAACGCGGCCGGGTGCACGACGGGAGGGGGCGCTCCGTCGGCGACCCCGGCGACGGTGGCGGCATCGAGGCCCCGGCCGTCGAGCGATGCCGCGGCCGCCGGGTCCTCCCCCGAGGCAGCCGGGCGGGCCGAGGCCCGTCCCGGCCCCGAACCCGTCAGGTCAGTCCGTTCGAGGACAGCCAGGTTTTGGCCACCTCCAGCGGGTCCTTGTTCTCGTTCTGCACCTCGCCGTTGAGGCTGATCAGGGTTTCCGTGTCGAGCTTCGCCGATACGGCATTGAGTGCGGAGACTCCCTCTGCCGGGAGATCGCTCTTGAATGCCAACGGAGTTACGTTCTCGAAGCCGAACAGATTCTTCGGGTCCTGCATGATGAGGAACTTGTTCTTTTCGATACCGGGGTCGGTCGTGAAGATGTTCCCGGCCTGAATGTTGTCGCCCTTGAGCGCCGCCACCGTCAGCGGACCGCCCGCGTCCAGCGCCTTGAAGGACTTGAACTCGAGCCCGTAGTCGTCCTTGAGGCCCGGCAGCCCGTGGTGACGGGTCTGGAACTCGGGAGAACCGCCGATGACCAGCTCAGGAGCCGCTTCGGCGAGGTCGGCGAGCGTCGACTTCTCCGTCAGCTTGTACTTCTTGGCCGTGGCCTCGTTGACCGCGACGGCGTCCTTGTCCTGGGCCTCCGAGGACTCCAGCAGGGTCAGTTTGGGATCGAGTTCGGAGGCAATGGCCTTGTTGGCCTCCTCGGGCGTCGTCGCCTGCGCATCCTTGTTCAGATACGCCAGCAGCGCCCCGTTGTATTCGGGCAGAACCGTGATCGTGCCGTTTTTGATCAGACCGTAGGTCGTTTCGCGGCTGCCGATGTTCAGTTTGTAACTGACCTTGATGCCCTTGGACTTGAGGGCTTCGCCGTAGATGTCGGCGAGCAGGATGCTCTCGGGGAAGTTGTTGGAACCGACCACGACGGTCCCGCCCTTGGATGCATCCTCCTGCAAGGGGTCGGAACTGCCGGAGGAGTCGTCGGAGGAACCACATCCCGCCAGCGCGGCCGTGGCCACAACCAGCAGGGAAACGGCGTACGTTGCGGATTTTCTGGTGCTTCGTGCGATGGTCACGTTCGTCATCCAGACTTGCGGTGTGGGCGGTGCGGGCAGTGTGCCCATGGTGTCGACGTCGCGACGATCCAAGCGAGCCCGGTCACGGACCGTCAAGACACGAATAGATCACCGAAGGGCACCGGACGGCTTCGTCCCGTGTGCGCAACGGGGCCAATATACGAATGAATCCGGCGTATCTCCGTGCCAGTTTTTGGTTGATCATGGCCGTACTGTTGCGCCAGCCGCTAATGTTGGCCGCGTCGGGGGTTCTGTTCCACCTGGTTCCACTTGTCGGTCGAAGCGCGCTGTCGCGACCCTGCAACCCATGAGTTTCGGACAGCGGACTTCCCATGTGATGCAAGCAGCAAGGAGGTTCGGTGCCCGCGCACAGAAAGGCTGCCCGGGAACAATCCCCCGCGGCTCCCCGCACCGGCCCGACGCCGCCCCTCCTGGACCGCTGGCCCTTCCGGCGCAAACTGAACGTTCTGGTGATCGTTCCGCTTGCGGTCGTCTCGGCGATCCTCGCCTACGTCGTCTACGCCCAGGTCGACCAGGCCCGTTCCGCCGCCTCCACCGCTCAACTCGTGCGCGACAGCGCGCAGGTGACCCGGCTGATCGACAATGTGCAGACCGAGCACCGGCAGGCCCTGCTCATCTCCCTGCGGTACGAGGCCGCCGGCCCCGAGGAAGGACCGCCCGACACCTCCGCGTATCTCCAGGCGCAGCAGAAGGTCAACTCCCAGATAGAGACGGTCCGGGAGACCTACGGGGAGCGGCTGCCGGAAGGCGAGGTCCAGGCGCTGAAGGAACTGGAGGGCCTGGACAGCCTCAGGAAGACCGTGGAGCAGGGGCCCATCCCCGCCGACAACATCGACCCCGCGTACGGATCGGTGATCGAGGGCCTGATCAGCGGACTCGGGCTCGGTGAGTCGGGTGCCGAGTCCTCCTCGTCCGCGGGCAATCTGCTCGACGCGCTGCTGCGGGCCGACACGGCCCACGCGTCCTTCGAGACCAGCGTGTTCGCCGCCCGGACCCGTGACCCGAACGCGCTCATCCAGTTCACCGCCGCCGTCGGCGACCTTGAGCAGTACACCCACCAGGCCGAGCGGTTCACCCGGTTCGCCAGCCAGAAGCAGGGCGCGGAACTGGCCGGGATCGAGCAGAGCCCGTACCAGAGCGTCATCGCCCAGCACTATGTCTCGCTGCAGGTCGACCCCGGCGCGTTGGTCGCCGAGAACGCGACCCAGCTGCGCAGGGCCCTCGGCGAGGCGCTGCAGGCCGAGCCCACCTACGAGCGGCAGGCGCAGAACCGGCTGAAGATCACCCAGTCGCTCATCGACCAGATCGCCGCCGACACCCAGTCCGCGTCGAACACCGCCTGGTGGCAGGTGGCCTGGCTGGTCGCCGGCACGCTGCTCGCCTTCGGGGCCTGGCTGCTGTTCTCGGTGCTGGTGCGCCGTTCCGTGGTGCGGACCGTGCGGACCCTCACCGGTGCGGCCCAGCACGTGGCCGCCGCGGCCGAGACGGAGCTGGCCCGGGTCGCGGACGACGACGCCGACGACGCGAGTCCGGCGCGCCTGGAAGCCGTACCCGTGCCCGTACGCGACGAGATCGGTGAACTCGCCGAAGCCTTCAACCAGGTTCAGGTCACCGCGACCGCCCTGCTGGAGCGCCAGGTCGTCAGCCGTCGCAACATCGCCGAGATGTTCGGCAACGTCGGCCGCCGCGTCAGCAACCTCACCGCACGTCAACTCGCCCTGATCGACTCGGTGGAGCGCGGCGAGACCGACCCGCAGGTGCTGGAACGGCTCTACCGCATCGACCACATCGCCGTACGTCTCCAGCGCAACGCCGACAGCCTGATGCTGCTCGCCGGAATCCGCGAGACGGGCCTGAACACCGGGCCCATGCGGCTCAGCAACATCGTCCGGGCCGCGCTCGGCCAGATCGAGGGCTATCAGCGCGTCACTCCGCACGCCGAGGGCGATGTCACCGTCGCCCCCGACATCGTGGGCGATCTGACGCTGATGCTTGCCGAACTGCTGGAGAACGCGGTGACCTTCTCGCCGGCGCACACCAGCGTCGAGGTGGTCCTGCGGCCCCGGTTCGGCTCCGGCGGTGCCGTGGTCGAGATCATCGACCACGGGCTCGGGATGAGCGCCGAGCGGCTGGACGAGGAGAACGCCCGGCTGATCCGCCGTGAACGGCTCGACCTGGCGCCGACGGAGGTCCTCGGCCTGTTCGTGGTCGGCGGTCTGTCCCGGCGCTGGGGCATCGAGGTAGTGCTCTCCCGCACCCCGGGCGGCGGTGTCACCGCCACCGTCGCGGTCCCCCCGGCCCATCTGCTGTCCACCGACCCGACGGCACCCGCGGCACGCCCTGCGCAGATCATGCCGCCCGCCCGCCGCTCGGGCCCGGCCGAGCCGCGTCCCGCGATGGTGGAGGCGGCGCCCGGCCGCTCGTCCCTGCCCCGCCGGGTCCCCGCGCGGAGCCGACCGGAGCAGCCGCCGGCCCAATCCCCGACCCTGTCCCCGGCTCAGCCCCGGTCGCCCGGCCACGCGCGCCGTCTGGAAGCCACGGCGGAGAGCGGGCGCGGGCGCGAGGAAGCAGCCATGGGCCACACTCCGTACGGCCCCGGCACTCCCCCGCTGCCCCGGCGCGGCGCCCCCGCCCCCTCGCCAAGGCCCGCAGCCGGTACGGGAGTCGGCGCTCACGAGGCCGCCGGGCGCGGTGCCGGTGGCGGCAACAACGGATCCTCCGGTACGGCCCCGGCGCGGCCCGACGCTCCCGGCCCCCTGCGGCGCCGGGTCCGCGGTGCGACCCTGGGCGCCACCACCGCCTCCAGCCGCCAGCCCAAGCGAGCGCCGACGAACCAGCGGCCGTCCGCCTGGCAGCCCGTGGATCCGGAGGCGGCGCGGTCCGAGCTCGACGAGTTCGAGGCCGCCGTCCAGCGGGCCCAGCGTGAGGCCGCGGCCGAGATCCGGCCGCGTACAGCATCAAGACCCATAGATCCGAGACCTACAGATCCCCATTCCCGGAAGGCTTGAGCAAGTGATGATGTGGACAGGTGGACCGCAATCCGGGGCCGTCGAGCCGGTGACGGATGTGAAGACCGCCGCTGCCGACTTCAACTGGCTGCTGAACCGCTTCGCCACCGAGACCGCCGGGGTTGTCGACGTGATCGGTGTCTCCTCCGACGGGCTGCTGATCGCGGTGTCCCAACTGCGCGGCCAGGCCGACTCCGAACGGCTCGCGGCGATCGTCTCCGGTATCACCAGCCTGGCCATGGGGGCGTCGGGCAACTATGGACTCGGCGGCCTGAACAAGGTCATCATCGACCTCGAGGAAGGACACGTCCTGGTGTCGGCGCTCGGCGCGGGCGCGGTGCTCGGCGTGGTCGCGTCCAAGGAGGCGAAGCTCGGCAACATCGCGTACGAGATGACCCTCTTCGCCAATCGCGCCGGTGCCGCGCTGAGCCCGCAGCTGGTCATGGAGCTGAAGAACACCGTGGGGATCGCGCCGGCCGGGTGACGGACGGCCGAGAACCGGGGCGTTGGCCGACAATGACGCCCGTGAGGTGAAGGGGGAACGTGATGACGGCCGGTGAGCCACCAGCCGCCGACGACGCCTTGTGGGGGCCTGAGCCTCCCGCGCCTCTCGTTCGGCCGTTCCTGCTGACGGCGGGGCGGATCGCCGGTGGCGACAGTCTCGTGCCGCCGATTCCGATCGAGACACAGGTGATCGCGACCGACGTGGGTCTGGCCACGCTGGACGCCTTCGCCTTCGACCAGCACCGCGACATCATCATGATCTGCCGCCGGCCGCAGTCGCTGGCGGAGATCGCGGCGAAACTGCGGATGCACCTCAATGTGATCCGGGTGCTCGCCGACGATCTGCGCGCGGACGGTCAACTGGCCTTGTACGTACCGCAGGACGGTTCCGCCCGCGACGCCACTGTATTGCGAAGGGTTATCGATGGTCTTCGAGACATCCCCGACTCCCGGGGCCGGGTCCGTGAACGATGAGGCCCAGGGGACCCGGCCGCCGCTGCCGGTGAAGATGGTGATCGCGGGCGGCTTCGGCGTGGGCAAGACGACCACGGTGGGCGCCATCTCCGAGATCGAGCCGCTGACCACCGAGGCGTCCATCACCTCGGTCGCCGCCGGCGTCGACGACCTCTCGCACACCCCGGAGAAGATGACGACCACCGTCGCCATGGACTTCGGCTGCGTCACGCTCGACCCGACGCTGAAGCTCTATCTGTTCGGGACGCCCGGCCAGGAACGGTTCGGCTTCATGTGGGACGACCTGGTGGACGGCGCGCTGGGCGGGCTCGTCATCGTCGACACCCGCCGCCTCGACGACTGCTACGCGGCCGTCGACTACTTCGAGCACCGGAAGATCCCTTTCGCGGTGGCCGTCAACGCCTTCGACGGCAAGGTCGAGCACGACCTGAACGACGTACGGTGGGCCCTCGACGTCGCCGACCACGTCCCGCTCACCGTGTTCGACGCCCGCGAACGCGGCTCGGTCCGGGACGCGCTCCTCGTGGTCCTGGAACACGCCCTGGCCACCGCCGAAAAGCGGTGACCCGGCGGGGCGGGCCCCCGGTCAGGCCGCCCCGCGCCTGCGTACCCCCGGGGACACCGCAGTGCGGCCCGCGGCCCAGAACACCACGAGGACGAGCAGGGCGAGGGCGGCGGTGAGGGTGGCGCCGCCGACCACCTTCTCGTAGTCGCGCTGGTAGAGGCCGTCCACGATGTACCGGCCGACGCCGCCCAGAGAGACGTACGCCGCGATCGTCGCCGTGGAGACGATCTGGATCGCCGCCGAGCGCAGCCCGCTGAAGATCAGCGGCAGCGCGGCCGGCACCTCCACCTGGAACAGGATCTGAGACTGTGACATGCCCATTCCGCGGGCGGCGTCGACGGGCGAGGGGTCCACGGTGCGCACCGCCTCGTAGGTGGTGATGAGGATCGGCGGGATCGCCAGCACCACCAGCGGGATCATCACGGGCAGCACGCTCAGCCCGAGCCAGACGAACATCAGCACCAGCAGTCCGAACGTGGGCAGGGCGCGGGCCGCCGCCGCCACGAACGCCATCGCGTTGCCGCCGCGGCCGGTGTGCCCGGTGACCAGACCGATCGGCAGGCCGATGGCCGCGGCGATCGCGAGCGCCGCGGCGGAGTACTGAAGGTGCTCCCACACGCGCTGCGGGATGCCGTCGTAGCCGCTCCAGTGGGCGCTGTCGCTGAAGAAGGACTCGATGAAGTTCAGTACGTTCAAGAGACGCGCTCCGGTGCGCGGGCGGCGCCCGCCGTTGTGGACGTGTCCCCCGCCGAGGGGCCCGCCGCGGTACGCAGCGCGGTGCGCCTGGCCTTGCTGTCGGACGGCGGCTGCCAGGGGGTGAGCAGCCGGCGCGCGAGGACGAGCAGGGCGTCGACGAGCACGGCGAGTACGGCGGTGGTGACCACCGAGTTCAGGGCCAGCGCGGGGCGCTGGTAGAGCAGCGCGGTGGTCAGCAGATTGCCCAGCGCGCCCTGGTTGCCGATCAGCGCGCCGACGCTGACCAGGCTGATGCTGGAGGCGGCGGCCACCCGCAGTCCGGCGATGATCGCGGGTACGGCGATGGGCAGTTGGACCTGGAGATAGCGGCGTACGAGGCCGATGCCCATGGCCTGGGCGGCGGCGTTCGTCTCCTCGGGAACCGACCGGATGCCGTCGACGACCGACGGGACGAGGACGACCAGGCTGTACAGGCACAGCGGGATCATCACCGTGAGCTTGCTCAGCCCGGTGTAGTCGATGAGCACCACGAAGAAGGCCAGCGACGGGATCGCGTAGATCACCGTGGTGGTCCACAGCACGGGCGGGTAGAGCCAGCGGACGCGGACGCACAGCAGGCCGATCGGCAGCGACAGCAGGAAGCCGACCAGCACCGGGATCAGGGCTTCTTGCAGGTGCGTGGAGATCAGGCCGAAGTAGCTGCTCTGGAGGTCGCTCGGGATGTCGAAGAAGCCGTTCATCGCGTGGCCTTCACCGGAGGCGGGTCCTGCGGAGAGTCCGTGCCCCGCGCGGAGCCCGCGGCGCCGGCGGCGTGCTGCCGGCGGGCGGCGCGGATCGCCGCGGCGATCGTCTCCTGACCGGCGATCCCCAGCACTCGTCCCGACCTGTCCACGGCGACCGCGTGACCGGTGGGCGACAGCACCGCCCGGTCCAGGGCGACCCGCAGGGAGTCCCGGCCGACCTCGAAGCTCTGCCCGTACGGCGTCAGGGTCACGGCGTCGCCGTCCCAGGCCGCGGGGTCGGTCCAGCCGAGGGGCTTGCCGTCGGCGTCGGTGACCAGAACCGGCTGGGCATCGGCGGTCCCGGAGCCGGTGGCCTCGGCGATCCGCTGCCGGTCGGTGCTGATCGGGAAGATCCGGGAACGGTCGAGTTCGAGGTCGCGCGTGGACAGGAACGACAGTCCGCGGATGCCCCGGTCGCCGCCCAGGAACTCCTCCACGAACTCGTCGGCGGGCGACGACAACAGCTCGTCCGGCGCGGCGAACTGGGCGAGCCGGCCGCCGGTGCGCAGCACGGCGATACGGTCGCCGATCGTGATGGCCTCGTCCATGTCGTGCGTGACGAACACGATCGCCTTGCCGAGTTCGCCCTGAATGCGCAGCAACTCCTCCTGCAGACCCCGGCGGACGACCGGGTCGACGGCGGAGAACGGCTCGTCCATCAGCAGGATCGGCGGGTCCGCGGCCAGCGCACGGGCCACGCCCACACGCTGCTGCTGACCGCCGGAAAGCTGGTACGGGTAGCGGCGGGCCATGTCCTTGTCGAGGCCGACCCGTTCCATGAGCTCGGCCGCCCGGGCCCGGGCGCGCTGCTTGGACCAGCCCAGCAGCCGCGGCACGGTGGCGATGTTGTCGATGATGGTGCGGTGCTGGAAGAGGCCGGCATTCTGGATGACGTAACCCATGGAACGGCGCAGGGCGTTGACCGGCTGACGCTGGACGTCCTCGCCGTTCACCCGGATTGTGCCGCTGCTGGGCTCGACCATGCGGTTGATCATGCGCAGCGTGGTGGTCTTGCCGCATCCCGAAGGCCCGACCAGCACGGTGATGGAGTGGTTCGGAATCTCAAGGGACAGGCGATCGACGGCCACCGTGCCGTCGGCATATCGCTTGCTGACCTCTTCGATGGCTATCAAGCGTCGAAACCCTTCGGGAACGGCATGGCCCGTACGTGGCGCGATCACGTGCACGGGGGTGCGAGTCTAGCCAGTCGGTGGCTGACTGTGACCGGGCCGGGGGCTGTTCGTACCACTCTCTACCCGGGTGTGATCACCACGGTTACCGTTCGGTTTCGTGCGGCGCTGTCGTACGGGGCGTCCTGCTGTTCCGCGCTGGTGGTGGTGAACGCGGTGAGGGGTTTGCCATGTCGCCGGACCAGCAGGGTGTCCCCGTGCTTCAGCAACTCCCGGCCGCGTACCGGCCGGACCTCGCTGCCCGGCGCATCCCGTTGCAGCAGCGTGCCGTTCCTGGCGTGGTCGGTGACCCACCACTGGCCGAGCTCCAGGTCGAGGATGCAGTGCAGCCGGCTGATCCAGCCCTGTGGATCGGGGGCGAGCACGATGTCCGGCTCGTGGTTCGGCGCGACTCGGCCGACGGTGTACTGGTCGCCCTCCAGTACGTAGACGCGCGCCTTCCCCGCGGGAGAGGACACCTTCAGCTTCGCCGGTCGCACGCCACGCTCACCTCCGCCCTCTCCTGCGGCTTTCGCGCCTGCCTCCGAGTCTGCGGACGGCGTAAGCGGCCGGCCATGGAAGGGAGTTGGAATCCGGATGGACACAGGACGGTTGTACCGCCGAGGATCCGGGACCCCTCCCGGAGCGGCAGGCCGGGGGCATCCTGTCCCACTCGAGATCTCCAAGGAGCCGATATGCCCGACGAACCCGCCGTACGCGAACTCCGCCTGGTGGTCACGGCAGCCGACTACGACGCGGCGCTGCACTTCTACCGCGACGTCCTCGGTCTGACCGAGCGCGGCGCGTTCTCCTCCCCCGGCGGACGCGTCACCATCCTCGACGCCGGCCGGGCCACGCTGGAGCTGACGGATCCGAACCACGCCGCCTTCATCGACGAAGTCGAGGTCGGGCAGCGGGTCGCCGGCCACATCCGGGTCGCCTTCCAGGTCGACGACTCCGCCACCACCACGTCGCAGCTGGCCGCCGCCGGAGCCCAGGTACTCGCCGAGCCGACCCGCACTCCGTGGAACTCCCTGAACTCTCGGCTCGAGGCCCCGGCCGCCCTCCAGCTGACCCTCTTCACCGAACTCGACGACTAGGCGGTGGGACGGCTGCGGCCGGCGGTCGCAGGCTCACGTCATCGGCCACGCCGCCGTCCGCTCCGCCCACAGCGAAGTCCGGCCCACTGAGCCACGCAAGGTTGTAATCATGTAATTCAAACCTTGGGCAAGCCGAAGGGGTCGACTCGTGGCCGAGACAGTCTCCGAGCCCGACCGCTCCCGCAGGGAGCAGGCCGCGCTCGACACGTACTCCCAGGTCGTCGTATCGGTCGCCGCCGAGCTCACTCCGAAGGTGGCGGCCCTGAACGTCGCGCACCGGCGCCACAGAGGGCGGTTCGTGATGGGCACCGGCTCCGCGGTGGTGTTCACGGACGACGGTTTCCTGCTCACCAACGCCCATGTCGTCGGGCACTCCGACGCCGGTACGGCCTCCTTCGCCGACGGTACGACCACCCCTTTCCATGTCATCGGCGCCGACCCGCTGTCCGACCTCGCGGTGGTCCGCGCCGACGGGCCGACCCCGCCGCCGGCCCGGCTCGGCGAGGCCAACGCACTGCGCGTGGGCCAGCTGGTCGTCGCGGTCGGCAACCCACTCGGGCTGGCCGGCAGCGTCACAGCAGGCGTGGTCAGCGCCCTGGGACGGTCACTGCCGGCGAGCACCGGCTCCGCGACACGCGTCATCGACGATGTCGTCCAGACCGATGCCACCCTCTATCCCGGCAGTTCGGGCGGAGCCCTCGCCACCGCCGACGGCAAGGTGGTCGGCATCAACACCGCCATCGCAGAGATCGGCCTCGGTCTGGCGATCCCGGTGAACGACACCAGCCGGCGGATCGTCGCCGCCCTGCTCGCCGACGGCCGAGTCCGCCGCGCCTACCTCGGCCTCGCCGGTACGCCCGCACCGCTCCCGCCGCCGCTTCGGGCACGGCTCGGCCAACGCAGCGGCCTGCGCATCGTCGAGGTCGTACCCGCTTCCCCCGCCGCCCGCGCCGGGCTGCGCGCCGGCGACCTGCTGCTCACCGCCCACGACGAGCCGGTCACCAGCGCACAGACCTTGCAGCGGCTGATGCTCGAGGACGCCATCGGACGGCCACTGGCGCTGACCGCGCTACGCGGCGACGCCCTCGTGGACGTCATCGCCACACCGGCGGAGCTGGCCGCGAACGACTGAGACACCTGATACGCCCGGAAAATCCGGGGCCCAGAGATCCGGGAGCAGAAAACCCGGCGAATCGCATCACAAGCGATGCAACCGTATGCCTCTGCCGGATGTCACACATAATGAAATCGCTGCCCCTCACCAGGAGAAATCGGGGGCGTCATGCAACATCATCCACGCCGCGCGGCCATCGCCGCAGGCATCCTCCTCACCGCCGCAGTCGGCACCACGATTCCCGCCTCTGCGTCTACCTCGGCCTCCGCTCAGGCCGAGGCCTCCCGGCAGACTCCCGCAACCCCCCTCGTCGTCAACGCACGCTGGGGCGGGCACTGTTCGCACGACCGGATCGTCATCGACGTCCGGGGCACCATGCCCCCTGTCACCGTGAAACCGGTCAGAGAACTGCGCTACGACGGCACCGGAGCGAAGGTCCCGCTCGCCGGCAAGTATTTCCTGGAGATCAAGCTCTCCCCCGCCGCCGCGCACAACGAGGCGGGCCGGTCGGTCTACCAGGGTCCCAAGCTGCTGAAGATCCACCTGCCCAAACTCAAGGGCCTCGCCCTGACCGGCGACTTCGAGGGCACGGTCACGTTCGGAGCCGCCTTCCACACGAAGCCCACGTACAAGACCTTCAAGCTGCACTCCCCGGAGCGCTTCGTCGTCGACGTCAGCCACACCAACCGGTGCCGCTGACGCGCGCGATCGCTCACTGTGCAGGTGTCAAGGTGCGGTCATTCGTCGCTCAGTCCGGAGACATTCAGTCACGCGTCATTCAGTCCTGAGTCGGCTTCTTCTTGTGGACGAGGAGCAGCGCGATGCCGCCGATCACGAGCAGGGCGATCGCGATTTCGACCATCACCGGTGTGGCACTGGAGCTGCCGGTCTCGGCGAGGTCGGTGCCGCCGGTGGAGGTGCCGCCGACTGTGGCCGGACTCGGTTCGCTCAGCGTCTGTGTGGTCTCACCGCCCGCGCTGCTCTGCGTCTGGCAGTCGAGGACGCCCTTGAACCGCTTCTCGTAGCCGTGCGGCCCTCTGATCGTGAAGTCGTACGCCTGGTCCTCCTGGAGCGGAATCGTCACGGTCTGCGATGCGCCGGCCTCGACGGTGTGCCGGACCCCCATCAGCTCGAAGGTGAACGGCTCGTCCCCCGCGTTGGCCGCCGTGATGTCCACGGCTCCCTCGGCGCAGTTCTTCTCGGCTGACAGCGCGGGTATCGCGCCCTCCTCGGCCCAGTTCGCGGTCGCCGTCGCGGAGACCGTCGACTCGCTGGAGCCCGCGAGGATCTGCGTCTGACTTCTGTTCTCGGAGGCGAAGGCCCGGCCGACCGGCACCGTGGTCGAGGCCTGCACCGTCAGCGCGGCCGAGCCGTCCGCGGCGCTCTCGGGAACGTCGAAGAACAGCTGGCTGCCGTCGGCCGCGGAGGTGATGGCCCGGCCGTCCTTGTCGACGACCTTCACTCCGCTCGTCGCGTCGGCGGGCGGCGTCACCAGCACGCTGTCCGCGTCGGTGTGGACCGTGACGGGGCCGAGTACCTCACCGGCGCGCCCGGAGACCGCCGGCGGCCCCAAGGTCAGCGAGGCCTCGGGCTCCGCGACGTTCCGCGCGCTCTTGTGCAGGTAGTCGGCGAGCTTCTCCGCCTTCGGGTTCACCGCGTCCACGTCGGCACCGTCCGAGTACCGCCAGATCGCCACCTGCGTCCCGACCGCCGCGTCCTCCTCGGTGAGACCACTCGCGCCGGCTCTTCTGGCCAGCGCCGAGAGGTCGTTCACCTGCGGGTAGGAGTTCTGCAGGATCCAACGGATCTTGCCCGCGTCCGGGTTGCCGCTCAGCGACGTACCACTCCAGGGCGTCTCCTGGTACTTGGCGGACATCTGCGTCGGGTGGTCCATGTCGACGCAGTAGGTCTGCAGAGTGCCGCCGTTGTCGACGGACATCTCGAACAGCCCCGCGGGCACCTGCCTGTCCTCACCGTTGTCGTGTATGACGGCGAACCCGGACGTCTTCAGCCCACCGATGGTGGCGGTCGCGCCGCCCCGGCTCGGCGGGGTCTCGTCGTCGGCAGCAGCTGCCACACCCGCCGTGGTCATGGCGCTCACCACGACGAGCCCGGACACCAGCGTCGCCGCCGCGAGGCGGGCGGCACCTCGCCCGCGTGCGGACAACGCAGACAACGAAGAAAGCACAGAATTCCCCTTCGAGCAGGACCCGTTGACGTGGGGGTTGCGGTCCCACCAGCAGAATCAGAAGCCCCGAGAGCTATGCCCGGCATCCTAGGTACGAGGCGCACCGCGCTCCCCAGGCATCCCATCGGATAACCGATCCGACTCGGAATTGTTATCGCCAAGATCGCATCCGAGCTGGAAGTGTCGATAAATCCATGGCGGACCGTCCGGGACACATTCGTCGATAAGCCGCACTTCGACGGAAGTACCTGGCGTCACGTCACCAGGGCTGGCTCCGCCTGCTGTTGGGCAGGCACGGTCGACTGACCACCCGGCTCCGTTTCCCAGCTGGGCTCCGGCCGGGGTGGCGCGGCCGATGCCATCTCACCCCTGTTCGCCCGCCGGAACATCGCGGAGCCGCGCGACAGATCGTGGCCGACCGCGGACGCCTCGATGTCGGCGTACGTCCATGTCTTGCCGTCGCGTTGATCGGTGCGGACCTTCAACCGGCCCTGGACGACGACCGGATCGCCCAGCGTCACGGACGCCTGCACATTGGTCGCGAGCGACTTCTTGGCCCATACAGTGAAGAAATTGGTGTGGCCGTCCGCCCACACGTTCTTCTCGCGGTCCCAGTACCGCTGCGTCACCGCCATTCGGAACCTCGCCGACGCCCCTGCCGCGGTCTCCCGGTACACCGGCTGCGTAGCGACGTTCCCCACCGCACACACCGTCATCTCGTTCATGGCCGGATCCCTCCCATGTCCACACACGTACGGGCTCGTCCCGTACGGCTGCGTCTGTCGCGACGATCGCGCTGTGATCGCCGCGGTCCCAGACTGCCTCCGCCGGCCCGAGCCCGCTGAGCGCTGTGGGCTACCGCCCGGTTGTGGACAACTCCGTCACCCGATCGGGGTTCCGACCCCCGTGACACGCACGTACTGCTCCCGCACCTCCCGATATCGCAGCAGCTCAGCCGCCACCGGATCCAGCACCCGCGCCCGGCCGCACGCCGCGGCCGCCTCCCGCAATCGCCGTTCCGCCTCGTCCCCGTACCGTCGCGCCGGCCCGCGCACCGCCAGCTTGCAGGCCCACTCGATGGCCGGACCGCCGACAATGCCGATCGCCATCAGCAGCACCGCCACCCCGAGATTCGGTGACATGAAGCCGATGACCTGCCCCAACAGCCATAGTCCGCCGATGACTTGGAGGATGGTCATGGAGGCCTGCGCCAGCACAGCCAGAGGCCACCAGCCGGGCCGCGGCGGTCGCCCGGCCGGAGTCCCGGCCCCTGCTGCCAGCTCGTCCAGCGCCTCGGGCAGCCCCTGCGATCCTCGTACGGCCGCCTCGCGCACCGCCTGCGCCCAGGGCGCCGGCAGTCCGCCGGACGCCTGCTCGGCCACCGTACGCACCGCCTGCTCCACGCGCTGCCGCGCAGTGGCCTCCTCCTCGGCGTACATCCGCACGGCCTGGCGCCCTGTCGGCGGCTCACGCAGGTCCTGGTACCAGCGCCACAGCCGCAGCCAGGGCGTACCGCAAGCGCGGTTGGCGTGGCGGCACCAGGCGCGCTCGGCGGCCTCTCCGGCAGCCGTGGCGCCCACCGCGTCCGCGAGCCGGTCGGCGAACTCGTCGCGCGCCTCCTCGCTGAGCCCGGCCCACCGTCCGTTCGCGTAGACGGGCCACAGCCGCGCCGCCGCCGCGTCCAGGTCGGCGGAGATCCGGCGTGCCGCGGCGCCCCGTTCTGCCACGAAGTGGCCGAGCGCCTCGCGGAGTTCGCCGATGCCCTTGCCGGTGAGGGCGGACACCGCGAGCACGTTCGCGCCCGGTTCGCCGTATTCGCCGAGCGCGATCCCGTCCTCGTCGAGCAGTCGCCTGAGGTCGTCGAGGACGAGGTCGGCGGCATCTCCGGGAAGCCGGTCGATCTGATTGAGCACTACGAAGGTGACCTCCGCGTGGCCCGCCATGGGCCGCAGATAGCGCTCGTGCAGCACGGCGTCGGCGTACTTCTCCGGGTCGACGACCCAGATGACCGCGTCGACCAGCCCCAGGATGCGATCCACCTGCTCGCGGTGCTGGACGGCCGCGGAGTCGTGGTCGGGCAGGTCGACGAGGACGAGCCCGCGCAGCTGCGCCTCGGCCTCCGGGCTTTGCAACGGGCGCCGCCGCAGCCGCCCCGGAATACCGAGCCGGTCGATGAGCGTCGCGGCGCCGTCACTCCAGCTGCACGCGATGGGCGCGGCGGTGGTCGGCCTGCGTACTCCGGTCTCCGAAATGGCCACTCCGGCCAGCGCGTTGAAGAGCTGCGATTTGCCGCTGCCGGTGGCTCCGGCGATGGCGACGACGGTGTGCTGCCCGGAGAGCCGACGCCGTGCCGCAGCCGCGTCGAGGACCCGTCCCGCCTCGGCGAGCGTCCTGCTGTCGAGCCGGGTCCGGGACAGGCCCACCAGTTCGCGCAGAGCGTCGAGACGCGACCGTAGCGTCCTGTCGTACGCGAGAGGAGGCACAGGCGGCGACCACGGTTCCCCGACCGGCTCCCGTACGACCTGTCCGTACCCCTGTGCCTCGTCTGTCGCGGACACGCGGCGTGCGATCAGCCCGTCGTCCCAGAAGCCTTCGGAGTCCTGGTCCACGTCCGTGTCCGCGACCGCGTCGGTGGCGGTGTCGGCGTCGGTGGCGGTGGAATCCGCTGACTCTCTGTAATTCACCGCCTCCGAGGGGGCCGTTTCCTCGGCATCATCCACGCGCGCGTGCTCATCGTTCCCGTGCCCCTCGTCCCCGTGTTCCTCGTCGTCTCCGGAGTGGTCGGAGTGATCCCTGTGATCCGTGGCGGCGGTCACCTCGGTCACCTCTCCTTCTGCAGTACGGACAGCGCGGCGATGAGTTCGGCCTGGGGTTCCGGGCGTACGTCGAGGGCGTCGAGCGGGGCGAGCCGCCGCTCTCGTTCGGCATGCAGCGTCTTGTCCAGGTAGTCCGTGAGGAGTCGCCCGGCCCGGTCGCGCAGCCGCAGAGCGCCGTGGGCACCGATCCGCTCCGCGAGGCTTTCACCCGCGGATCGCGCCCGGCGACCGCCCAGGAGCGAGGTGGCGACCAGCGCGGCCACCATCTCGGCGTCGGGCGCGATGCTCCTGTCGAGGTGGCGTACCTCGTCCTCGGCGTATTCCTCGAGGACCCGCCGCCAGCGCCGTACGGCCAGCCCGATCCGGTGCTCGGCGTCTTCGGGACCCGGATCACGGTTCGTCAGGCCGGGAGCCTTCGCGGCGGGTTCGCGGCGCCAGGCCTCGTCGATGCGTTCGTCGGCGGCGGCGACGGCGCACAGCAGCAGTGCGGCCAGGCTCTCGACGAGCGCATCGAGCAGTTCACCGGCGGTGCAGTCCAGCGGGTAGCTGCGCCACCGCTTCAACGCGTCCCCGGCGAGCACCGCTCCGGCCTGCAAACGAGCCCGCACGCGCGCGTGCTCGCTGTTGTACGCCCCGTCGACGGCCGCGGTGAGCCGCAGCGCGGCGGCGTACTGCGCGGCCGAGGCACTGGCCAGTTCGGGCATCCGCGCCTTCAGCGAGTCGAGCACTCCGTACGCCGTGCGCGCCATCACCTCTTGCCGGGCCCCGGCATCCTGCACCTGATGGGTGAGCCAGGTGCGCAGCGGCGCCACGGCGGTTGCGGGAAGCAGCCCACCGCCCCACGCGGACTCGGGCAGCTCGGGCACGGTGAAGCGGGGCACGTCGCCGAGTCCCGCCTTGGTGAGCAGAGCGCCGTACTGCCGCGACACCTCGGAGACCACCTGGTGCGGGACGCGGTCGAGGACGGTGACGAGGGTGGCGTCATGTTCCTTGGCGGTACGCAGCAGATGCCAGGGCACGGCGTCGGCGTACCGCGCGGCCGTGGTGACCATGATCCAGACGTCAGCAGCGCAGATCAGCTCGGCGGCAAGGACGCGGTTGTCGGCCAGCAAGGAGTCGACGTCGGGCGCGTCGAGGAGTGCGAGCCCGCGCGGGAGGGTGTCTGCGGTTTCGATACGCAGCACGCGCGCGCGTGGACCGTCCGGCTGCAGCACATCGCCCTTGGGGTCCGGTTGTGGCCTCCATACGCGTGTGAGGTCGGGCAGTACGCGCATCCCGCTGTACCAGTGGTGGTCCTCCGGGTGGCACACCAGCACCGGAGTGCGCGTCGTGGGCCGCAGCACTCCCGCCTCGCTGACGCGACGCCCCACAAGGGAGTTGACGAGTGTCGACTTTCCGGCGCCGGTGGAGCCCCCCACGACGGCGAGCAATGGCGCTTCGGGTTCCCTCAACCGGGGCACCAAATAGTCGTCGAGCTGTGCGAGCAGTTCGTCGCGGTTGGCACGCGCGCGTGGGGCCCCCGCCAGGGGCAGCGGGAAGCGTGCGGCGGCGACACGGTCGCGCAGGGCGGAAAGTGCATCGAGCAGCTGAGGCCGTACGTCCAAGGTCACCACATGCGAAGAATGCCCAATTTTGGAGGCTTTCTGAAGCATATGACTACATCTGCGCGCCGATCGGACACAGGGGGCGGAAGGGATGACTGGGGCGCAGGCATAACGAGTGCACAACACCAGGTGCGCGAGACGCCAAAAGCGATGCACGATTCGCACCTGCCTGCGATTATCAGGACCGCTTCACCGAACCTCCACATCGAGCCACGGAGGCGAAGCACCGGGGACCAGGGCAAGGGAGCCCTATCCTTGTCCCCGGCAAGGTCACGGATCCGCCCACACCTGGGCATCAGTGCCACAGGCCATCACACCTGGCCCCCGTAGCTCAGTGGATAGAGCAGGCGCCTTCTAAGCGCTTGGCCGCAGGTTCGAGTCCTGCCGGGGGCGCTCTCTTATGGGCTGGTTAACAGCCCCGGCGACCGCTGCGGCTCGTTCCCCGATCTGGGCGAGATCAGGAGCGACGGCAGCCAAGATCGTGACTTGCAGCTGGGTGCCGCGGTCGCGTCCGTCGTAGCGGACGCGGAGCCGGAAAGCGTCGAAGATCTCGCGCTTGAGGGCATCCGGAAGAGTGGCGAATCGGAAGCCAAGTTGCGGGATCACTTCGAGGAGCGCGGGATCGCCGGGCTCATCCGGTGCTGCTTCTGCGCGAAAGGTCTCCAGCTGAGCGAGGGCCGCGCGACGCTTGTACTCAAGGGCGTCGAAGCGTTTCCGGATGCCCTTGCGGAACTCCGCAGCCGTTTCAGGGTCTCCCCCGTCTTCGTCGGAGGAGGCCAGCTGGTCGAGCAGGAGCTCCTTGCGGCGCGCGAGACTGTCCGCCTCGTTTTGGAGACGCTGGATGTCGGATGATCGGTCGGGGCCGGTGGCTGTCGCAGTCGTGGCGATCGCCGCTTCGAGGAGTTCACGACGCTGAGGGCCAAAGATGCGATCCTCAAAGAAGGTGTGGATGGCTTCGAGCATGACGCGCTCGCTGATCCAAACCGCCTTGGGGTGGGAGGCGTACCAGTCCGCGTCCTGGTGCTGGTCTTTCTTGGGCTGGCAGGCGTAGTACGAGCGTCCCTTGCTGTCCTTGCCGTATATCCGGTGGTCGCAAAGCGCGCAGAAGAGGTAGGAGCGCAGGACGTAGGAGCGGTCGGCGGATGCTGCAACGGCGCGGGCCACTCGCTCCTTCTTGACGCCGGGGTGTGCGGAGGCGGCGGGCCAGGCAGCATCGAAGAGCTGGCGGGTGACGAGGGGTTCGTGGGTGGGTCTGGGTGACCAGACCCATTCGCTGAGGGGGTTGACGCGGTTGCCGCGCTTGCGGGCCTTGCGGTTCCAGACCTGGTAGCCGGTGTACTTGGGGTTTTCCAGGATGGAGCGGACCGCCGAGGCGGTCCAGCGTTGCTTGGTAGTGTCGGCCCGGTTGGGCTGGGGTGGCGGGTACCTGGGCAGGTCGGTGTTCAGCTCGGCGGCGATGCGCGCGTAGCTGAGTTTGCGCAGGACTCGCATCCGGAAGATCTCGGTGACAACGGGCCCACGCAGCGGGTCGGGGATCAGGCGGTGCTTGGTCAGCCCTTGCTCGCGCTTGGCGGGCACCGGGTGCGGGACGCGCTCGGCGAGATAGCCGTAGGGCGGCTTGCCGATGTTCCAGCCCTGCTCGATGTGCTGGATGAAGCCGTCCCAGGACAGCTCCAGCATCTGCAGGACGTACCACTCGGAGACAGCCTGTTTGACGCGGCGGGTCAGCGTCGGTGTGGCGCGTTTGGCGCGGCTGTCGGTGAGGATCGGTTCGTCCGCTGCGCACAGCGCGACGCCGGACTGCTCAAGCTCGTACTCGATCTTCGTGCCGAAGTAGGTGCGCCTCGCGACTCGTTCGATCGACTCGCAGATCACTGCTGCGAAGCGCCGGTCGGGGCTCTTGGCTTCTTCCAGGAGATCAGCGATACCGCCGTCTCTCGGGATAGGAATGTTGAAGCGTTCGTGAGCACGGCTGTGTCCGCGCGCGTCGAGGTCCTTGCGACCGGACTCGACGTCATAGAAGTGGGCGACGATCACCCAGCCGGGGGGCAGGGCAGCGCGTGCGTTGCGCAGCTGGCGGGGCAGGGAGAGCGTCGGGTCCTGGGCGTCCTCGGTGGAGGTGCGGCCCAGCCAGGCAACCGGCACCGTGGGCTGCGGTGCCGGCTGCCGACCGGGCTCTATCGGTGACCACGGTGTTCCCGGAGAGGACGGACCGAAGGCGAGGACCGGTGATGTGTCCGTGGACATTCCAGCTCGTACCTTTCTGCCACCGGTTGCCGTCAGGCCACCGTTACTCCGTAGCTACGTCGCCTTCGCTCCCGGGGTGGGAGGCGAGCCAGGCAAGGGCCCGGCGGATCGCGGCGATCTGGCACTGCTCGAGTGCCTCGCCATCGCTGCCGTCGATCGCGACGTATTGCACGGTCACCTTCAACGGCCGCTCCCGCCTGGACTGTTCCGACGAAACGTCCCTGGTAGTCGGCCGTGTACCGGTGACCGACGACCATGGACGCTCCGTCTCGGGCCCGTCGTCAAGGCCGCGACCTTGTGCATCAGCGCGGGTCCGTGGCCGGGTGCTCACCGCTGGCCTCCCGCTCGAGCCCCACACGGCGGCAGTGAGTCGTGGGACGGGACGTCCTGGCCGAGCAGGATGTCCACAGCATGCGCGGCTTGTCGGGGAACAACGCTGTTGCCGAGCAGGCGTAGCTGCGCGGCACGGGACAAGCCCTCGGTCTGGGTGACCCAGCCTCCGGGGAGCGCCATCATCCACTCGACGAATTCGGCGGACAGTCGGCGCGTGCCGGGCTGAGTGGGCATGAGTGCGGCGCGTTCGGTCACGTGTTCCCATCGGCGGATGACGGGTAGGTAGTCGGCCCACCAGTGGGCAGGTGAGTGACGGCCGTTCTCAGGTTCATGCCGCCTTTGCGTTTTGGGGTCGTGCCCGCGCCTCCGTTCCCGTCCGCGGAGGTCGGGGTGGGGAGTAGATGTTCGGTCGCATCGGCCGGGGCCGTGGTGTGGCCTGCGGCCTTCTGCAGGTCGGAGGGCTGCCTCGCGTCGGCCCCGGTCGAAGTGCTCTGCGCGGTGAGTGCTGCTGCGGTGGAGGCAAGGGCGAGGGTGCCGTCGCCGTGCCGCTGGTTCGGTGAGCCCTTGGCACCGTCGCTGGCTTTCGGGGTGGGCAGGAGGTGTTCGATCTCGTCGGCCAGAGTGGGACCGTGCCCTCCGGCCTTGCGCCGGTCCGGGTGCTGGGAACCGCCATTGCTTCCGAGGTTCGCCGTCGGTGTCTTCAACAGCGGCTCGTTCTGCGGATGTTGCTGGCCGGGCAGTGAGGATGACGCGCTCTCGACGGTGCGGGGCGCCGACGTCAGAGGCGCGTACGCACGTCCAGCTCGCGTCGTACCCGAGGTCGGCCAGGTCCGCGAGTAGCACGCCCAGTGCCCGCATGCGGGGTTGACCGGGTGGGTCTCCCAGACACCGCGGGCAGGGTTCCACGTGGCGAAGGGGGTGGGTTCCGGCTCGGGTGGAGAGCAGGCCGCGGACATTCTCGATCACCACCAGGCAGAGGTTGAGGGCGTCGATGGCGTCGGCTACGTGGTGCCACAGGCCGGAGCGGGTACCGGGGGCCAGTCCGGTGCGGGGCCCGGCGACCGAGAGGTCTTGGCAGGGGAATCCAGCCGTGAGGACGCATACGGGCTCGATCTTGTGCCAGTCGATGGCCCGTACATCGCCCAGGTTGGAGACATGGGGCCAGTGGCGGGCGAGGACCTGGGCGGGGCGTGGGTCGGTTTCGGCGTGCCAGGCGATGTGGCCACCGAGCGCGGCCTGGACACCGAGATCCAGGCCGCCGACTCCGGAGAACAGGCTGCCGATCGGAAGGTCAGTGGCCGCCACAGCGGCCCTTCCGGGCGCAGGTGCGGGACCGGAAGGCTGCCGTTGCCGCCTGCCTGCCCGCGGCTGCGGCCGTGCACTTCGGTTCACTCTTCGTCGTCTCCACAGGGTCGGCCGCCCGGGCGAACTGCTGACCGGGCCGGGTGAAGACCAGGACGTCCTCGTGCTGGACCACGGCGAGCGGGATGCCCTGGCGGCGGGCGTCGCGGACGTTTTTCATCTGGAAGAACGACGGGCGCGCGATGAGGCGGCTGTCGCGGATGCCGGCGAGGAGGGCGACGCAGCGTTCGGCGGGGGTGAGTCCGGCGGCCTGGCCTGCGGCGAGGACGGCGGAGGGCAGGTCGATGAGTTCGCCGCGTTCGCGCCAGGGGCGGGTGGTGACCACAGCGGTGCCGCCGGGGCGCAGCACTTGTCGGCACTGGGTGAGGATTTCGGTGAAGGCGTCCAGGAGCCGGTCGGTGGAGACGTGGGCGAGGTTGGAGGGGTCGTGGCTGTAGCGGTAGTCCTTCTTGAGTACGCCGCGTTCGCCGGTCTCGCGGGTGGAGCGGACCTGTCCGTGTACCGAGTTGCCGTACGGCGGTGAGGTGACGACGAGGGCGATCTTGCCGTGGTGGCGGGCGTCGATGAGGTCGGTGAGGTGGCGGGCGTCGCCGCAGGCTACGTGTCCGCTGCCGCGTTCGGTGGCCTTGATGGTGTGGAGGACGTTGGCGCGGGCCAGGTCGGCCCAGCGCGGTTCGTACTCGGTGCCCAGGGCGTAGCGGCCAAGGCGGATGGCCTCGACGAGGGTGGTGCCGATGCCA